>NZ_JBUZTQ010000049.1:0-32671 GCF_055408445.1 Pseudomonas sp. B414
ATCAGCTTGGGAAACTATCAGTGGCGCAATGCCATCTCTCCTCTGGGGGTACTGTTCCACCCCAGTAGCCCAGTAGAATCAAGGCTCTCAGGGTGAAGCACAGTTGGGTGCTTGTTCAGCTCAGTCCATCTTGGTACCGGCTAACTGTCACCACGAACTGTCACCAACAACCAGGAACTGCAATCAATGCTCACGGATAAGCAAATACGCTCGCTCCAGCCACGGGAAAAGCCATACGTGACTTCGGACGGGCGAACTGCGAGGGGAGAGGGAGTAATGCTGCTTAAGGTCCGCCCAAATGGGACCAAGGAGTTTTATTTTCAACGCTTCGTAGGTGGGAAAAAGAAACTGACAAAGCTGGGCACATGGCCGGCGTTGAGCCTGACCGCTGCGAGGGATAAGTGCCGGGATGAAAAGGAGCTGGTGATTTCTGCTGGTACGTTTCAGCAGCTCATGGACAATTACATCGCGAAGCTTCGGGCCGAGAGTGCTGCGTCAGTCGAGGACGTGAAAAGCTCGTTTGAACGCTATGTGACTCGGCCTTTTCCGCAGATGGTCCAGCGCCCGGTCGCCATGATTGGCCCGATTGAGATACGCACTGTCATTGCGAAGATGATCGACAAGGGCATTACCACCTACTGCAACCGCGTGCGATCGCAGCTTCACGCTGCATTCCAGTTGGGATTGGAGCAGGAGCACAACCCTCGAAATTATCTGCAGAACAAGGTTCAGTTCGGACTGCTGAACAATCCGGTGGCTAGCATCCCCGTACAGGCCGATTGGGAACAGCCTGGTAATAGGGCGCTGTCCGTTGCTGAGCTCAAGTCACTGTGGAATTTGCTACCCGAGCAGCTATCGCTTGTGACGTCTGAGTTGATCAAGTTCCTGATTGCTTCGGGCGGTCAGCGTCCTCAGCAACTGCTGGCTACCACCCGAAAGCAATACTTCGATGATCACCTGGTCATCCGTAACCTCAAGGGCGGCGACGGTGAACGGATCTTGCACGCGGTGCCTTACAACAGGCTGATGCGGGAAAGTCTGAAAACGCTGGATGAGATCAGCGAAACAAGTGCCTATCGGTTCATGGGGAAAATGGAAGACAAGCCGCTGCATACGCAGTCGCTGTCCCGGGCGGTGACGAAACTCTACAGTCGGCATACAAAGCTGTTCGACGGCCCGTTCACTCTTCGCGATGTTCGGCGGACCTGCAAAACGCTGATGGGGGTAGCGGGCCTGGAAAAGGAATTGCGTGATCGAATCCAGGGCCACGCATTTAACGATGTGTCGTCCAAACACTACGACCGGTACGACTACTTCAAAGAAAAGCAGCGCGGTTTGCAGCGTTGGTCTTTATGGTTGCAGAAGAACATTGTTGAAGCGGAGTGAAGCCGCTTACGCGGCTTCCGTGACTCCCCACATGGCCGGGTTTTCTTGCCAGGCAATAATTGCAGATTCTCGCCATCCAACGCGACCAGGAGAGATCCGTACAGGCCGGGGGAACCGCCCATCCTTCATGGCACGCCAGATGGTGGAGTGCGAAAGAGACGTCACCTCGATCACGTCCCTTTCCCGCATGAAACGATCCAGCTTACTCACGTTGGTTACCCCCTTTGATCGTCATGTTGCAGATCCGGCCATTCAGTGACGAACTCCACAGTATTGTCATTGAACATGCTCACTACAAACGGCGTAGCTGCTTGGAGTAGGTCGAGCCTATTGTAATCAACGTTTGGAGTTGCACCTGAATCGAGCAAAGCCTCTTCAACATTTGCCATGAGGATCACCAGCAGATCGGATACTCGATTAGGGTGAAACCCACGGGGCGGATTTATCAAGCGCTTATTTTCGGTCATGCGTGTGCTCCAAGGTTTACAGGTTTTTCCAACAGTTGGGCCACAACAGCAGCCTCGTTTGCAGTGAGGTCACCGAGCAGCTGGGCCATGGTGGTGAGAGATTCGAGACGGATCCGCGCGTCGGGGGTTTTCCGCACCTGGTAATCGAACAACGCTGTTCCGACGATCCGGATGGCCATCAGATGCCGCGCCGTCTGAGCGCCCTCATAGGTCAATGTGTTAGCCTTCATTTCGCTGCTGATTAGCTGCTGTGCTTCCATGGTGTAGCTCCTTTCAGTGGTTGGTGTCGGGGAGGTGCGAACTCCTCGACACTCTTCGTTTACCGGCGCTATCCGGCGTCAATAACCGGTGGTTCGGCTCAAGCCTTTCGCACCAGGTGAATTACCAAATCCTCTAGCTCCCCTTCGTCGTTGCAGGCCTGCCACTCCAGGACGGCTTGGATCTGTAACCTGGTGCAGTCCAAAACTAGAATTTCCAGCTGGCCACGGTTGGCACGTATCTCCAGCGCGTCGACCAAGCCGTCTGCGCCATAGGCTTCGGCGAATACGGTTCTGCTCTCGTCACCGAACTGGGCCATAACCGAGTTCAGCCGGCGAATCTCTGCGATGGCCGTGTCCCGCTCCCGCTCGTTGATCACTTGAATCTGCATCGGTATCACTCCAGTTCAGGCCTCAAAAACCCAGCAATAAACCGACTTGGGTTTGTCGAAGTTTTTGGTTCGTTCGCTGCTTGCTTCGCGGACGGCGCTGTCCACAGACTTCTGTCCCAGGTACTTGTGTGTACGGGAGTCTTTGAGCATTTTCTTTAACGCGCGCATGTCGATTTGCTGGCGGTGCTCCGACGCGATTTCCGCAAACTCAGAGAGGTTGATAGCGATCAGATCTTCGTTCTTGCTGTGATTTACGACCGGCTCATAGCTGAGGTTTTCGAGGTATTCATAGGCTTCCCAAAACTCGGTCACGGAGGTGTGATCCACGTTGCTTGTGCTCTGTCGCTCCAGCGCCATTTCGGCAATCTGGCGGCGGGTAGCGTGCACTTGCGCGTCGCTCAGATGAACGACGAGGCGGATGCAATCGAGGAGCGCCAGCATCTGCGCATGATTTTTGCTGATTCGCTCTACACGAATCTGTCCACGGATAGCGTTGCCGCATTTGCTGCAGTTGCCTGTCTCAGCCGGGTAGCAGTGACCGCACTCAAAGCAGTGGGAGTGCAGGCGACGCAATTTCGCTTCGTGTTCAGGCATCTTCTGGCTGAACAGTTCCATCACCGCAGACTCTTTGCGCACCGCTTGAAGCAGAAAGTGGCTGAGCATCTTGCCGTCCAGCGCGTTCAACTGATCTGCAGCTATGCGGCTTTCGGGCGTAACTGTCGGGCGGATGAAGTGCAGCTTCACGATCCGCGTCATGATCGCTTCATGGGCGACCACAGCCGCGTTCTGGCTGATGGCGATCGTGCCGCGAAAGGGGGGCTCATAAGTTTCGTTTCCGGCTGTTTTAACGCCTTTAGTGGCCAGCGTGCCGCCGCCGTAGAAGTCCTTCAGCTCGTCCCACTCAAATGTTTTGGCGTGCACATTGTCGTCGCCGTGCCGATCGGCCTCGAGGAAGACAACCGGCATTCCCGATACTTGTCCCATCAGCCGGGACCGGCCAGCTTTGGTGGACTTCATCGGGTCAAACCCCTCGTAGCCCTCACGGCCCAGCAGCTTCCACAGCAGGTTGAGCAGGGTAGTTTTACCGGCCCCGGCTTCGCCCGTCGCTTCCAGGAACGGAAACGACTGATAACGGGCTCGGATCTGCTCGCAGAACAGTGAGCCGAAGAAAAATAACAATGCTGCAATCCCCTGCGCGCCAAAGCAGATCCAGAGCAGCCTTAGCCATTCCTCGTCGTAGCCTTTCGACTCGCGCTGCAGCTTCACTGGCACGCCCTTCTGCAGGGTCTTGAGGCGCATTTTCCCGAACTCGAAATAGTCTTCGCTATTCACCGGGTAAACATTGCCATCTTTGATGGCCACGTCCCCGTAGATGTAGCAATCGTATTCCTTGCTGTAGCCGACATAGTCGATGGTGGAAACGGTTTTGATCCCGTAGAGCTGGTCTTTCATGAGTTTGTCCAATTGCTGGCCGCTGCCGGTGTACATGGCACCAGCGGCCATCCCGAGCAGTCGTTTTTTGAATTCGCTGGCGGCGGCGAGCTGGCCGCTGGTGAAGGTGTTCTTGACGCTGCCGGCGTCATGGGGGAAGTCCACACGCAGGTAGTACCAGGACTCATCGGTGACTTCGTTACGCTGGAAGTAAAGGGCTTGCGGATAGCAGTTGGCAATCTCTACAACGCTGCCGGATTGCTGCAGTGCTTTTTCGCGCATTTGCGCTTGGTTCAGCAGCTGGTCGTCGTGCTGTTCACTGTCCTCGAGATCCTGGACAGCACGGTTGTATTTCTCCATGTCCAACTTGAACCAATAGAGGCGGCTGCCAAAGCCCAGGTGAAATTCGCCGCGCTTATTCCAGTCGTACATCAACAACGCCTTCTCGGCGGCGCTCTCAGCAATCAGCAACGCGCCCTGGTGGCGGATCTGTTTGATCTCGATAGCGATCTGGGCAGCGCGTTTCTCATCACCCTCAATGAAGGCCCAGCGTTGGTGCAGGTCGTTCCAGTCGAACTTGCGACCGTCACGCTGAGGAATCTGCGCTGCCTCGCAAACGAAACCCATTTCACGCGCCTGGCGGACCCAACGCCGGGTGTAGGTATGCGCACCGGGTTCGTTATCCAGAGCCCATACAAGCTTCGGCAACTTGTCGGTTCGATCGCGCAGCAGTGCCTTCAGGGACTCTTCAGGGAAGGCGTTAGAGGACATGGCAGACACGGCTGAAAGACCGTTGTGCACCAGTGCGATAGCGTCAAAAATGCCTTCAACAATCCATATTTCGTTGACCTCGAGCAGGTCAACACACGGCGGGCACCACCACACACCACGGTAGGTTTCACCTGGTTTGAAGCGCGCCTTCATCTTGCCGAAGCGGGCAGGCCGATCGATGAGACGTTCCCAATACCCGCCCTTTTCCAGAGCGAAACGTACCGTTGCGCTGCCGGCCTGGTCATGGCTGGAGTAAAAGGTTTCTTGAGTGAACCAGCCACCGATCAGCGAGATGTCGAAGCCGCGGGCGAACTCAAGGTATGCCCGGGCGGTGGCTGTCGGGGAGCTCTCGGTGGCAGGGGCGCGCTTGCTCCAGTCTTCAAAGAGGTCGTCGTAGATCTCTTTCACATGCACTGTGTGGCCGCACTTTTCCTGACGGCCACAAATCAGCTGCCATGGGCTATCGAAACGTGTGTACAGCTCTTTCTTATTGCACTTGGGGCAGGTGCCTCCTCGCATGTAAGTCGTGCCGGCCCGGTGCTTTAAACCGTAATCGGATTCGATGCGCTGCAGGACGTCGTGACGGAGATCGTCTCTCATGATTACTTCACTGCTTTAAGGCTGAGGGATAAGGCTGCCATCAGACTTTTCTGGGCTGCCATCACAGGGGATCTTTCGAGGATCGATTTATGTCTTGCGATCTGAGGGACGTAGCGATATTCGTCTGCGTACCAGTGTTCATTCAGGCTCATCAGGTACTGCGCACGTACGGCAGCCAGTAGCGCTTCGGCGTGGGCCGGAGGCATTTGAGTGGTGACAATCACGGCGTTTCCCATAGTGAAACCTCGGTATCAGGCAAAGCTCACCCAAACCCACGGGGTGTGGGGCAGGCAATTTGTAGGGTTGGTGTTACGAGTTGGCTAAGCGGTAACGCCCGTTGTCCGGTGCGTTGATGATGCGTTCATAGATCAGGCTGACCGGGATTGCCCAGGCATTGCCGGTGGTTGGGTCAACGATGACCGAGTGGGTGGCGGTGCTATTGCGGATGTCGAGGCGCTGGCGATCGCGGATTGCGTTCATGTCGCTGTAGGCCAGGTGAACCATCTTTTCCGCCATTTGCGTCAGCACATCATAGTCGGCCACTAGGTGGCGAACGGTCCGAGCGATCAGCTGCTGGTCGTTGCCCAGGTGTTCGCAGTGATGACGATCGAGAAAGGCCAGGGCGGCGGCTTTGAGCACGTCCTGATATTCCTGTACTGCAGGCGCATTGTTCATTGGGCTGCCCCTGATTTGGCGCGGTAGAGGTCAATGGCTGCCAGCACTTCGGCGTGGCGTGCGGCCATGTGCAGGTTGTGTGCATTGAGGATGTGCTCAGCTTCGGCAGCATTGATGCATCCGTCTGCGAGCGCCTTGGCAATCTCCTGATCAACACAGCCACGCTTTGCCGCGACCTTAACCGACAACGCATACATTTCTACGACGTCATTCGTTTCTGGATCCGGCACCGCAACGAATAAGCCGCCATACATCGACGCTACGTAGTTGGGGAAATGCTGCGTGCCTGCTTCCTGCTCGAGCTGATACAGCTGCGCGTCTGTCAGCGGCCGGCTGTTGTTGTTTTCGTAGGCGTGGTTATCGAACTTCTTCAATGCCAAACCGATGCGTGCTGCAGCGCATTCGCGACCGCCTGGATAGCTGCAGATAATTGCGCTGACGACTTCGCGGCGTGTCTTTAGAACTGGGCTTTTCATGTTCTGCTTTTCCCTGAGAGTTCGTGCCATTACTGTGCAATCACGCCGTCTTTGATCCCCAGCAACACGGCGGCTCGATGTGCCTCCCCGCGTCGACACTGGCTCTGGCCACTCAGCACTGCGTAGACGGTGCTGGGATTCAATTGGTGCTTCTCAGCGAAGTCTTTCGCTGTCTGGCCTTTTCGTTCCAAAGCTTCCCGCGCCTCTTGGCGGGCTTGCTCACTGATACATACGTTCGGCATAGTGCAATTCCATGCATTTTCATGTGGTCGGGAATGCAGAATGATGCACCTTTGTGCATTTGTAAATATCTAGGATGAAAAATTTTGCACGATTCGGAAGAAATCGGCTCGCGACTGCGGGAAGAGCGGAAGAGATGTGGGCTTACCCAGGATCAGGTCGCGGAGGTTTACGGAATTTCGAAGCGGACTCAGGCCAACTACGAATCTGGAAGCAGTGACGCTCCTGCGTGGTATCTCAGCCGCGCATTGAAAGAGAACCGGTTTGATGTCGCTTATATCCTTACCGGCCAACGGACTATGGCCACCGAGGCATCGCTGAATGAGGTAGAAAACTCCATCATCCAGAAATACCGCAGCATCCCGGAAGACGACCAGAAAACGATTCGTCGGCTGCTCGATGCCATGGCAGTGATGGAAGCGCGTGGCCTGAATTAGGCTGTGACAAATTGCTAACACTTGTGGCGCTCCCTCTGTCCTAAGGCTCTAAACCGCCCGATAAAGTCGATTCACTCATGCACCTATGGAGCAGTACGCATGTTGGATCGAGCTAAATTTGAAGGCAGTTACAACGAGTCCCGTGAAAATGATTGGCAGCCAATTACCGCATTGGAGCTGCGGTTGATTAGGCTTTACCGGCGAATGTCTGACGATGATCAGCAGCGGGTGAGACGCATGACAGAAGTACTCTCGGAAATTCCTGACAGCCCTGGAATCAACCAAGCAATCACCTAACCACCTCGCTTGTCCTTAAGTTGCATCAGGCGCTGGCCCTTGTGGCTGGCGTTCCCGCGCCATCACGCTGCCCCCAGCTGATCGAACAGTTCCCGCTGTTTCGCCCGTGACATATTCTTGAGGCTGTCGAAAAGGAGCCGGTCCATGGCTTGTGCCGACGGGCTGAGGGTGTGCGAAAACGTCAGATTTGCCACCCAGGTGTGCCCGCACTTTGCGTCCAGGCACTGGCAATACAACTTGGCGAAGTCATTGGAAAGCTGATCTCTTGAAGCAATCCGCCCTCTGTGCCCGCACTTACATGTGATCCTCATTGCGTCCCTCCCCAGGGCCAGCCAATTGCTACTATTTTGCCACATTATGTAGTGGCATTGCCTGCTCTAGACACTGGATGTAGTGTTTTCCACTGCTGCTGGCGCTTCTCTCCAGGCAATCCGCCTGTCATCCCGCAAGGTATCGTTCAGTTGGCTGAAAAGTTGACAGATCGGTCTAATTTCATTGCTCGTGTAGACCCGATCGATCTTTTCGATATCGCCGAAACCAGCACTGTTTTCCGGGATGATCCCGGCGAGCGCGGGGTTCATGCGCCAGGCGGCAATCACGTCGTTACGTGTGATGTTCTTGACCTTCTCCAGCTCGTCCTTCGCCTGGAAATCCCCGACCGGAATGATCTGTACCGCTTTCTCGGCCCCGCCCGGGATGTTCAGGAACAGCGAGCGGAAGTTGCCCACGCCCTTGCTGCCGGAGATCTGCTCGCGCAGGTTCTCTTCGTCCTTCTCGGTCAGGTTCGGATCGTTGGTGTAGAACACATAACCCGCGTGCGCGCCGTTGGCGTAGTAGCGGCGGCGGAATAGGGTTGCGGCCTCGTTGAGCAACAGGGCCTGCATGCCACCCAGATAGTCCGGCACGCCGTAAATGTCCTGCTCTACGTCGTAATCCATGACGTGCTCGATCTCGTCCTGGTCGAATTCCATTTCCTTGCCGTTGGGCAGCAACATCACATACCCGCCGTCGACCTTGACCCGCATGTTGATCGCCGGGAGGTGCTGCATTTCCAGCACCTGGCCCAGCAGGTTGGGCTTGCGATACAGGTACGCCTCGCCAAACACCACGAAATCCAGCCCCGCGCGCCCGATGGTGGCCACGCTGCAGCCCTGGGACGGGATGAATTCACGCAGCAACAGGTTGCGCTTGAATTTGGGGATAGCGCCGTGGTGCGCATTGGCGCGCAGCAGCTTGGCCAGCCCTTGGCGGGATACCGGCGGTTTGTAAAGTCGGCCATCCTCCGAAGCGAAAACGCCCAGGTAGTTGCCCATGCTGCCAACCAGTACCTGTTCGGGATCTCCGAACGCGAACGACCGGGTAGGGGGCTTGGGTTGATTCGGTTGGTCTGTCACTTTTCGCTTGGTCATGGGGGCCTTTAGTTGCTGAACACGTAGCGGCTACGTTGTTTTTTGTCAGTGTTGAGGGGTTCATTGGCCAGGGCATGCATGATTGCCCAGGCCACGTCGGCGTGACCGGTGGCGTCGGTGCGTGATGCGCTGTACGTGATCTGACCGCTGCCAGTGGCCCCGCGCTTGATCGTCAGGAAGGCCTGGGCGATGTCGTTCCAGCCGGCGTCCCACTCGATGCGGCTGCCAACAATGGTGTCTTGCGCCTTGAGCACCAGGCTGTTCTTGGTCTCCAGGCTGTAGTGGATTGAGGTCGCACGCGGGTAGAAGTCGCGCACGATGTCGAACACGCCGTAGCCGATGCCCGTGGTGTCGATGCCGATGTGCTGGACGTTGAAGCGCTCGGTGAGGCGCTTGACCTGCTCGCCCTGGTACTTGAACGACTGGCCCCGCCAGCTGTGTTTCTCGAGAATCCGAAATTTGCCATCCGGCTCGAGCGGCGGGGCGATGACCACGCACGTCGCATCGTCGCGGGTGCGGCTGGGGTCGTAGCCGATCCAGACCGGACTGTTGCCAAATGGGCGCGGATCGTCAGGGTCGTAGTCGGTCCACAGCGACAGGTCGGAGTAACAGCGTTCCAGATCGCCCAGGTGGAACACGCTCTGGGTGCTGTCGATGAATTTGCACATGAACAGCTGCTGGAACTTGTCCTCGTCGTACTCCAGCTGCAGCTGCTCGAGGTCGAACAGATCACAGCCTCCGGCGATCGCATCCAGGATGGTGATGACCTTGCGCCATTGGCCATCCGGACAGAGCGAGCCTGCCGATGTTTGCTTATCGCTGGGCCATGGCTCTTTGGCGTTCTTACGCTTGCTGTTGCGAAACTTCTCACCGGTCCAGAAGGGATACGCCTGGTGCGACACCGCGCTGGGCGTAGAAAAGTAGGTTTTGCGCCATTTCTTGTGGGTCGCCATGGCGCTGGCCACGGTGTTCAGCTTCTCGAAATCCCGGATCCAGAAATATTCGTCGACGTACACGTGCCCGTGGTGGCCCTGGGCGGTGCTGCTGTTGGTGCTGAGAAAACGCAGCTCTGCCCACGGCTTACCATCCTTGCTGAGCACGATCGGGTTGCCGCTCAGCTCCAGGCCGAACCATGCCTGGGCAAACGAGATGATGTAGCTGCGGAAGATCTCGGACTGGGCGCGGCTGGCAGACAGAAAGATTTGGTTGTCGCCGGTCAACACCGCATCCATGAACGCTTCGCCGGCGAAGTAGTAGGTCAGGCCCACCTGGCGACTTTTGAGGATGTTGCGGATCCGCGCAGTCAGCGGGTTGATCTTCGCGGCGTACAGCTCTTTCTGATAGCCGTACATTTTGCTGATGAACTTGTCCAGGAAGTCGACTTCGGTCAGGTCGCTGACGTCGTTCTTCACCGGTTTCTGCTTTTTCTTCCCGCCCTTGTCGCCCCGATCGCCTTTATCCCGACGTTCGCTGCGCTGCTCGTTGCGGCGGTGGCCACCGTCCTCGATCGGATCCACCGCCGGCATCGGTGTCGGTTTGGCGCATTGCTTGGCCAGGCGCTCGCGCACCGTGGTCAGCCGGTCGAGTTCGTCCAGGTCGCCTTTGGTCAGGGTGGTCTGTTTATCCAGGATGAGTGTGATCCGCCGACTGACAGCAGTCAGCGGTTCTTCATCCGACAGCATGTCGTCCCATTCACCTTGGCGGATCCAGTAGTAAACGATCCGGATGTTGGGCAGGGATAACTGCGCCTGAATTTCACGCGGCTTACAGCGGCGTAAATAGAGGCGTTTGGCGGCTTCTTTAAGTTCGGGAGCGTATGGCATGGCCGCAGTCTATGCGGCGAAAACGCAGGAAACGCGGGGTTAAAATCCGGGTTCGTCCTATATCGCGAAAATAGGACCAGCGCAAAAGTGAATCAATTGTTGGAGGCGCAGCGGCTCCCTATCTTGGCGGCTCAACTCACCGATTGAGCGCAGTTAACGCCATGCCCCGTTCCCTTGTTTCGTTCTGGAAACGTGTCGCCACCAGCGGCCCGACCGTTGATGGCCGCGTGATCCTTCCCCAGGAACTGCGTGATATCGCTGAGACCTACAGCACCGCCACCTATACCGCTGTGATCTGGTCCGAGCACGAACGCTGGTTTGGCTCCCACGGCACCGTATTTGCCGTGCGCTTGGTGGAAGGCGTTGAAGGCCTTGAAGAAGGCCAGGTTGCACTGGAAGCCCAGTTGAAGCCCAACGACCGCCTGCTGTCGCTCAATGACCAGGGCGAAAAGCTGTTTACCAGCATCGAAATTACCCCGGACTTTGCCAACACCGGCAAAGCCTATCTGACCGGCCTGGCAGTAACCGATTCACCGGCCAGCCTGGGTACCCAGGAACTCTACTTTTCCCGCCGCACCGGTAAACGAGTGCACTACGCGGCTGCGTTGCCCCTAGGCGCGCTGAGCGAAGAAGAGCCTGTGGGAGAAATCAGCAAGCTGACGGGTTTGCTGACTCGGCTGTTCAGTCGCTTTGCGGTTGAACCAGCCACCGATTCGACACCCACCACTCCAACTGAGAACCCCCCAATGGATGAAGCTACAGCCAAGGCGCTGAAGGCCTTGCTCGAGCAGCTAACGCTCGTTTCCGCCGGCCTCGCTGCTGTAATCGAGCCTGCTACGACAGATGTCGTCGACCCGGTTGTTGCCGAGGTCGATGACGTGGCAGCTGCTGTTGACACCATCGTTGCTGACGCTAAGGCCGAAGGCGAGTTCGCTCGCAAGGGCAGCGACAGCGCCCGTCTCGATCGCCTTGAGCAGCTGCTCGAAAAGGCGTTCAGCACCCCGGCAGGCCGCGTTGTTCCGCGCACGACCGGTACCACCTCCGACGCCAAAAAGCGGGTGCTTTGACATGAGCCAGCAATCCCTGAGCCAGCGTGCTCTTAAGCAGTACTCCGAACTGCGCGAAGCGATCGCCGAGACCTACGGCGTCGATGTATCGCGTCAGTTCAACGTCGACCCGACCATCGCCCAGGAACTGAACGACAAGATCACCGAGCGTGCCGACTTCCTGGAGCGCATCAACGTCGTACCGGTTACCGAGATCAAGGGTCAGAAGGTCATGCTGGGCGTGAATGGCCCTGTGACCAGCCGCACCAACACCAAGACCACAGACCGCGAAGCCAAGGACGTGACGGACCTGAACGGTCTGGATTACGAACTGTTCTCCACCGAATCGGACGTGGGTCTGCCGTTCGCGAAGATCGACAGCTGGGCCAAGTTCCCCGACTTCGCTGAGCGCTACTCGGCTGCCGTGCAGAAGCAGATCGCTCTGGACCGCATCATGATTGGCTGGCATGGCGTTCTGGCTGCTGCACAAACCAACCTGGCCACCAGCCCGATGCTGCAGGACGTCAACAAAGGCTGGCTGCAGATCGCCCGCGAGCAGATTCCGGAACAGGTGATCGAGGAAGGCGCGACTGCTGGGAAAATCACCCTGGGTGCCGGCGGCGATTACGAAAACCTCGACGCTCTGGTGCACGACGTTAAACAGATGATCGACACGGTATTCCGTGACGGCGGTGATCTGATTGCGATCGTGGGCAGCGACCTCTTGGCCGCTGACAAGGCCAAGCTGTATTCCAACCAGGCTGGCAAACCCACCGAGAAAGAACGCATCGAAAGCGCCCAAGTCATCGCGACCTATGGCGGCCTGCCGACCTTCACCGTCCCGCACTTCCCGGCCAACGCCGTGGTGGTCACCAGCTGGGACAACCTGTCGATCTATTTCCAGGACAGCAGCTGGCGTCGTCACCTGATCGAGAACCCGAAGCGCTCGCGCATGGAAGATTACAACGCCCGTAACGAAGGCTATGTGATCGAGCAATTGGGCAAGTTCGCGGCTGCTGAAAAAGTGGAGCTGGTCTGATGAGCCTGGCACTGGCGCACAAACGTCGCGTACTCGCCCAAGGCCCAGCGGCCACTGTCGCCGGTGCCAAGGCAGAGGTGTATTCCTCTGCCACTGCGCTGACCAGCCCCGCGAATGGGCAGAAGCACCTCAAGTTGATGGAAGACGCCCTGGTGGTTGATCTGGCTCGTATCAGCGAGATCAACAGCCACGAACTGCGCCGTCAGCTCAAGCGCGACGAGCTGCTGCCTAAATACCAAGAATACGTACAGCGGTACCGCGATTCCGGATTGAGTTTCCCGAACTCGGTGCTGATGTACGTCCTGATTTGGTTGTTCGACACCGCCGATTTTGAAAAGGGCTTGGAGCTGGCCGATTTCGCCATCTCTCAAGACCAGGCATTGCCGGAACGCTTCAACCGGGACATTCCGACCTTCGTGGCGGATGAGGTGATCGACTGGGCCGAAGCTGAATACAAGGCCAAGCGCAGTCCGGAACCGTACCTGAGCAACCTGCTGCCCCGTGTGGACGGTGAATGGGCGTTGTACGAGCGCATCCCAGCTCGCTACCACAAGTTGCTCGGCATTTTGGCGATGGATCGCCGTGACTGGCCGGTGGCGATCAAGCACATGGAGCGCGCTATCGCGCTGCATGACGCTATCGGCGTCGGTACCAAGCTTGAAGGTGCCCGCAAGGCGCTAGCCAAGCAGGAAGCGCAGGCGAAAACCGACGCGACTACACCACCAACCGCATAACCGACTACCCCCCCAGCGGGGAACTGTGGAAGTGAGTCAGCCATTTATGGCCGTCGACTCACCACCACCAGTTTCCCCGCCCTATTCGAGCGCCCAGCAATGAGCTTTTCAGGTAACCCCACCAAGTTTGTGGAACAGCAGATCGGCAACGACGGCTTCTGGCCTGACCTGTCCGTGACGGAGTTCCAGAAGGCGTATCGCCTTCCTGGTGAATACCTGGGCGAGCTGCTGGCCGCTGATTTGACCACTGCAATGATCGAGGTCAACAACGACCTGGCCATCTGCAAATCCCGTTGGCAGTCCGCTGGTATCTCCAGCTTGGAATCTGCTGACCCTATGGTGCTGCCGGAACGTACATTTCAAGCAGCAACGTACAAGCGCGCCGTGTATTGCCGCGCCAAAGCCAGCCTGCTGACCCAGTTCGCCACCGTGACCCGCCGTGAGAGCGCCGAGAACACTGGCAAGGAACTGCCGGAGCGGTCGGAAACCTTCCTAGCTTTGAGCCAGGCCGCTGTTCGTTCGCTGCAGGGCCGTGGTCGCATCACGGCGGCGCTCCTGTGATCAAGCTGCAGGCTTTGACGGCCTATCTCATCGAACGCCAACTGGTGGCCACCGAACAGCTCGACAGTTGGACGGACCAGGTGCAGCTGGAGTTGATCTGGAAAGACGACGTCGAAGGCATGCATATGGGCGATATGAACTACAGCGCCACGATCGTGCTGGAGCGTTTCGCTGATCACCCAGGGCGACTTATGGCCCTGGTGGGCAGTTGGTTGGAGAACAACGATCAGGACCGCGACGGACTGCCTGGTGCTGTGTTCGACATCACCATGCTCGATGACGACCTGGCTGACGTGGACATCAAGCTGCAGTTCACCGAACCCCAGTACCTGGCCGAGGATCCTGCCGGAGAAATCACCGCGTTCAAAAAGACCTGGTCATTTATCCCGTTCGAACTGTGGATCGCGGAATCAGGCGAGGTGACCGGCGATGGCGCGTAGCACCTTCGATCTCGACGTGCGCGGCCTTCTGGGTGCTGAAGAGCAACTGGCCCTGCTGGAGCTGCCTCCACAACTGCGTCGGCGTCTGCTCAACAACGTAACCAAGCGCGTGCGCAGCATGAGCCGCCAGCGGATCCGCGACCAAAAGAACTTGGACGGCACGCCGTTCGCTGCTCGCAAAGGCTCGAGCAAGGGCAAGAAAAAGATGGAAGCGGGGTTGGGCAAGCTGCTCGACGTCACCCGTATCAGTGCCAACGAAGCCGAGCTGGGCTGGCGCAACGCGCTGACCCGTTGGGTTGCATCGCAGCAGCATAACGGTGTGTCCGAGCGCCGCACCGCCGCCCAGATGCGCCAGTGGAACAAGATTCCCGAAGGCCTGGCCGCTACCGAAAAGCAGGCCAAGCGCCTGCGCCGCCTCGGGTTCAAGACCCGCCAGAAGGGCAAAAAAACACTTACCCGCCCATCTGTGGCGTGGATCAAAGAGCACGTGAACTACGCCAAGGCGGGTCTGCTGATCCGCATCCTGGACGACGAACAAACCGAGTCATCTGGTGCGCAAAGCTGGGACATCACCCTGCCAAAACGCCAGTTCCTCGGCCCCGGCACCGAGTCAGAAACCAGCTCGCTGGTGAACCTGGTGCTGCAACAAATCCTTAATTCACCCCGTTAACGAGGCACTGCTTTTATGGCACTCGGTTCAGTCAAAGTTCGTAACCTCAATCTCGGCCAGGGCGTCGTGAGCGGGGTCGAGCGTTACTTCTTGTTCATTGGCCCAGCTGCCAAGAACGCCGGCGGGCTGCTCCCGCTCAACACTGACAGTGACCTGGACGTCGAGCTGGGCACCGCTGCCAGCGAGTTGAAAACCCAGATCCTGGCTGCTCGCGCCAATGGCGGCGACAGCTGGGCCTGTCTTGCTGCGCCACTGGCCTCCGACAGCACCTGGCAACTGGCTCTGACCAAGGCCCTGCAAACCGGTTATGAGTTTGAAGCAGTCGTGGTCACCACGCCGGTGACAGCTGCTGCTGAACTCTCCGCAATGAACGACGCGGCGGTGCTGGTCCTGAATACCTATGCCTGCCGGGCGTTCTTCATCGCGGCCTCGGTTGGCATCGATGCCGCGACTCAGACCTGGGCGCAATACGCGCTGGCTCAGAAAGCTCTGGTGCTCGATCTCGCCGCGCCTCGAGTCATGTGTGTGCCGCTCATGCATGGCAATGACCAGGGCGTGTTGGCCGGTCGCTTAGCCGACGCCTCTGTGAGTGTTGCGGACAGCCCAATGCGTGTGGCCACCGGTGCGGTGCTTGGCCTTGGCGCTACCCCAGTCGACTCCGAAGGCGTGCCATTGCAGTCGGCCACCCGTTCAACGCTGGACGCTGCGCGCTTCACCGTCACCCAGACCTATGTCGGCTACCCGGGCGTGTTCTTCGGCGACGGCAACATGCTCGACAGCCCCGACAGCGACTTCAAGGTCATTGAATACCTGCGTATCACCGACAAGGCCGCCCGCGCTGTACGGCCTTTGCTGATTCGCCGTGTTGCTGATCGCCGCTTGAACAACTCGGCCAACAGCATGGCAGTGAACATCAGTGCGCTGATGGCCCCGCTGCGTGCCATGGCCAAGTCCACAAAGTTCGCTGGCCAGGTGTTCCCGGGCGAGATCGAGCAGCCCAAGGACGGCGACATCGTCCTGACCTGGAAGAGCAAAACGGCCGTAGAGGCCTACATCAAGCTCAAGCCCCTCAACTGCCCGAAAGACCTGACCGCGAACATCGCGCTGGACCTTTCGACCACTGAAACGGAGTAAACCCGCATGGCTGCAAAGATTGGCGGCAAGAACTTCGACGTGAACCTGGGCGATCTGCTCGTTCATGTCGAGACCGGCACCCTGGACATCACCGACAACTCCACCGTGGCGCAGACCAAGGGCGTGCCTAACGGTCACGTCGACGGCGATGTGGCGGCTGCAGGCGAACTGGAGCTGGACACCACCAACTTCAACCTGCTGATCGAACAGGCCAAGACAGCCGGCAGTTTTCGCGAGCTGGAGCCGTTCGATATCGTGTTTTTCGCTAAGGCCGGCGAAGAAGAGCTGCGCGTTGAAGCGTTCGGCTGCAAGGTCCGGATCTCAAGCCTGCTCAGCGTCGACCAGAAAGGCGGCGAGAAGAACAAGCACAAGGTGCCGTTCGACGTCACAAGCCCGGACTTCATCAAAATCAACGGCGTGCCGTACCTGGCCGCAGCTGAAATCGAGGGCCTTACCTGATGGTTTGCCCGTTCGATCGCGCTCAGGCGCTGGAGCAACGCCAGCGTGACCAGGCTATCGCGGCTCAGCTCGCCAGTGCGCGCCCGTCCGGGCCAAGCCGTACCCATTGCGAGGACTGCGACAACGCAATTCCTGTAGCGCGCCAAGCGCTCGGCGGAATGACCCGTTGCGTCCCGTGCCAGTCCATTTTTGAACGGGAGGTTCGGCGATGAGCGCGAATCAAGCCGCCCAGGACACCGCCATTGCGTTGGCAAAAGCGTCACCCGCGATCGGCGTAGCCGCCACCGGTGTGACCGGCGCCGTTGACTGGTCGGCGGTGGCCTACATGCTGACGGCCTTCTACATGGTGCTGCAGATCCTGCTCCTGGTTCCCAAGTACCGGCAGATGTTGCGCGATTGGAAGGTGAAGGGATGAACCTGCGCCACAAGATCGCCATCGGCGCCCTGGTGCTCGTCAGCACCTCGTTCACCTCATTCCTGGGCAAGTGGGAAGGCACCGGACAAAACGTCGTCTATGCCGATCCGCTAGCCCTTGGCCTGCCGACGGTGTGCAAGGGCATCACCCGTTACACCAGCCCGGTGCCGGTCGTGGTGGGTGACTACTGGTCCGACGCCCGCTGCGCCGAGGTGGAAAGCCTGGTGGTTTCGAAAGGGCAGCTTGCCCTGGCGGATTGCCTGACCAATCAGGCGATCGGGCAGAACACCTTCGACGCGCTGAGCAGCCATGGCCACAACGTCGGCACGCCGAACACGTGCGCCAGTCGTGCCGTTGGCCTGATCAACGCCGGCCGTATCGCTGAGGGCTGCAGGGCGCTGGCTTACGCGCCGGACGGCTCGCCGGTCTGGTCCTACGTGACCTTGCCTAATGGTCGCAAGCAGTTCGTCCAGGGCCTGCACAACCGCCGGATCGCCGAAATGGAGCTGTGCCTGAAATGACCATCAATCCATTGCGCCTTTTCCTGATCCTGGTGCTTACCGGCCTGCTGGCCTGGTGCGCATTTGACTGGGTCGCCGACCAACGAGACGACGCCCGCCGCGAACGTGACAGCGCCCAGTCCGAAGTCAGTGGCTTGCGTGAAGCCGCCCGCATCAGTGGCGAACAGCTCGCCGACCGTGACCGGCTCGACCAAAAAAACACCGAGGAACTGAACCTTGCAAACGCTCAAATCGAGGCTTTGCGCCGTGACGTTGA
Source organism: Pseudomonas sp. B414 (assembly GCF_055408445.1). Lineage (NCBI taxonomy): Bacteria > Pseudomonadati > Pseudomonadota > Gammaproteobacteria > Pseudomonadales > Pseudomonadaceae > Pseudomonas > Pseudomonas sp. B414. The sequence continues at coordinate 17,937 of NZ_JBUZTQ010000049.1, forward strand.
CGATGGCCGTAAGCGGCTGTCAGTCCGTGCCACCTGCAAACCCGCCGTGCCCAGCACCACCGGCGCCGCCGGCGTGGCTGATGCAGGCACCGCCGAACTCGCAGCAGACGCTCGATCGGATTATTTCACCCTCGTAGGTCAGCTCGCCCTGAGCAAGCAAATGATCCTCGGCCTGCAGGACTACACCCGGCAGGTTTGCCTACGCATGCCAGCCAAACCCTAACCAATATTCACCAAAACCCCACAGACGGACCCTCCAATGACTGAAGTAAACCGCGACATCACCCTGGAAATCGGCGACCGCGAATTCACCTTTCACCTCACGCCCCAAGACGTGACCAAGTACTTCAACAGCACCACGAACAACAACAAGGTGGCCCCGGCCAACAACTTGCTGGTGAGCACCGTCAAGCAGGAAGAGCGCGCCACGCTGAAACCCTTGCTGGCCAACCCGGTGACGGTGATGGAACTGGCCGGTGCACTCCTTGAAGAGTACTCACCGGACATCGACATCATCGTAAAAAAGTCCTCAGCCACGCTGACGGCTTAACCGAAGACAGCCTGGGCCAGTTGCTGGCCCTGACTACCCGCTGGCTACCTGGTACCGAACCCACGATCGAAAACATGGGGATGGCCAAGTGGCTGGAGGACGAACACTGGAGACGCATGGAGATCGCCGTGGCTAACGGCATCGCCTTTGCGCTGAACGGATAAAACCCCATGGCTGACCGCAGCGCCCGCTTGGCTTTCATCCTCAGTCTGACCGACAAGGTCAGCGCGCCCCTGGGCAAGGTGAAAACCAGCTTCACCGACCTGGCCACCCAAGGCCAGCAGAACATCATGAAGATGGGCACAGGCCTGGCCGGCATGGTGGGTGCGGGCGTGGCCATTACCGAATCGCTGGAACCGGCGCTGGAAATGAACCGCGCCCTGGGCGAAGTCCGCTCGCTGGGCGTGGCCGAAGATGCGCTGAACGCCCTGAACCAAAAGTCGCTGGAGTTCTCCGTGAACTATGGCGAAAACGCCCGCGACTTCGTGGCCTCGGCCTACAGCATCTCGGGCGCGATCAAGGGGCTTTCGGGCGACCAGCTGGCGACCTTCACCAACACCAGCAACCTGTTGGCCAAGGCCACCAAATCCGACGCCGAGACCATGGGCGCCTACGTCGGCACCATGTACAACCTGTTCAAGACCTCAGCCGATGCCATGGGCAAAAGCCAGTGGGTCGAGAAACTGGGCGGTCAGACGGCACTGGCGGCCCAGCTGTTCCGCACGGACGGCGCGCAGCTCAAGGATGCGTTCAAGGAAGTGGGCCAGCTCGCCACCACGGCCGGCGTCGATATCGCCGAGCAGTTCGCGGTGATCGGCACGCTGAGCAGCACCATGGAAGGCGGCGACGCCGGCGGCCTGTACAAGTCGTTTTTCGAGAACATCGGCGCAGCGTCCGAAAAGCTCAAGCTGAAATTCACCGAGCAAAACGGCCAGCTGATGCCGATGGCGGACATTCTGGCCAAGCTCGAGGGTAAGTTCGGCGACCTGACCAGCGCCGCCGCCGGCACCAAGCTGACCGAGGCGTTCGGCGGGGAAGGTGCACGGGTGATCAATGCCCTGGCCAAGGACACCGACCGCTTCAAAAACGGCCTGGATCAGCTGGGCAAAGTCCGCGGTTTGGAGAGCGCCGAGAAGATGGCCAAGGCCATGGTCGATCCGTGGCAACAGTTCGGTGCGGCCGTCCAGGCCTTGCGCATTGCCTTCGGCCAGGCGCTGATCCCGATGTTGACCCCGCTGATGGATAAGCTGGTCGGCGTTGCCGGCACGCTGACCCGATGGACCCAACTGTTCCCGAACATCACCCGCGTGATCGGCATCACCGTATTGGTGATTCTCGGCCTAACTGCCGCCATGGCCGCGATGACCTTCACCGTGGGCCTGGCCAAGATGGTCTGGCTGTCGCTGGTCACCATCTGGAAAGTCCTGACCTGGACGGGGTTTCGCAGCATCGCCATGTTCCTGGTGCACACGGTGTTGATTGCCGGCTTTGTCCTGGGCCTGGCAGCGCTCTACACCTGGATGGGTTTGGTCCGGGTCGGCATGTTGCTCTGGCAAGGCGCGATCTGGCTGGTTAACGCCGCCATGCTGGCCAACCCGGTGCTGCTGATCATCGTCGGCATCGTCGCCCTGGTCGCGCTGGTGGTCGCTGCAGTCGTCTATTGGGACCAATGGACTACGGCGCTGATGAACACCGCCGCGTTCAAGTGGATCGCCGGCCAGCTGCAGGCGCTGTCGGATTGGTTCGGCTCGATTGGCGGCTGGACCGGCATGGCCAGCGCCGCCTGGGACGGCATCGTCGCGATCTTCAAAAACGCGATCAATGGCCTAATCGAGATGCTGAACAAGATCCCCGGTGTGCAGATCGATGCGGCCTTTGGCGAGATGCCCAAAGCGCCGGAGATCCCCGGCATTTCCGCGCCCCTGGTCAATGCGCCGGCACCGCCGCAACTGGTCACCACGCCGCCGCTCACCGAACAAGCCGAGCAGGCACGTCAGCGCATGAACGGCGGCACGTCGGGCGGTCTGTCGCCGATGCGGCCGACGGCTGTGCCCCAGGGCGGCCTGTTGCGCAGCATCCAGAACAACAACAGCCAAACCCAAAACAGGGGCACGCATGTGGAGACCCTCAACATCAATACGGCCAAGCCTATGACCCCGCTGGAAGTTGAAAACATGATGAGCATGGCGGTGGGTGGATGAGCGAGTACATCGATCTGCTGATCGAGGACAACGACTTTGCCCTGGACCTCAGCCGTCAGCCGGTACCGGTGGAGGATCGCGCCTGCATCGCCCAGGACATCGGCCACATGATCCGCGAAAGCGGCCTGCTGGTGACCCTGGTGGCCGAGCGCAACCGCCTGAAACAGCGCGACTGCATCCAGCAGCTGGAACTGCTGGTGGAAGCCGACGTGCGCCTGGTACCCGGCACCGCCCGAATCACTGAGCTGGGATCCGGCCAATACCTGGTCACCGCGACCACCCTGCAGTTTGGCAACCTTGAGGTAACGCTGTGAGTGACGTGGACTTCAAACAGGCGCTGGCCGACGCTGGCATCCCGACAACCGAGGCCGCGCTTAAGGCCGCCTGGGAGGCCGAAGTGGTCGCCCAGGGCAGCAAGCTGGCCAACACCAGTGCGTATTCGCCGTTCTGGCGGGTGATCACTGCCCTGGTAACCAAACCGGTGCTGTGGATCCTGACCTTCGTCACCGGCACCGTGCTGCCGAACTTCTTTTTGAAGACGGCCACCAGCACCTGGTTGGACATGCTGGCCTGGGCGGTGAACGTCGAGCGCAAAGCCCCGACCAAGGCGATCGGCTCGCTGTTGTTCAGCAGGGCTACGACCGTGGGTTCGCTCGAGATCCCGATCGGCACCCGCGTGCAGTCGGCCACGATCAACGGCAACGTGTACGAGCTGGTCACCACGGCGGTGGGCAGTTTTATCGAAGGCGCGTCACAGGTATCGATCCCCGTGATCGCCATCGATGCCGGAAGCGGGTTCAACCTGGCCCCGGGTTATTACGCCGTGTTGCCGGTCCCGGTACCGGGCGTTGTCCAGGTGGTGAACCTTGACGGCTGGCTGGCCACCCCGGGTTCCGATGCAGAGTTGGACGACGATTTGCGCCTGCGTGCGCGCAACCAGTTCAGCGCAGTGAACCAGTGGCACACCGACGCGGTGTATCGCGCCCTGATTGCGGCCTTCCCGGGCGTCTCCACCGATGGCGTGTACTTCGAGCACGGCGCGCCGCGTGGCCCGGGCAGCGCCAATGCCTATGTGCTGTTCGACGCCGGCGTACCGGCCGATTCCTACCTGGAGCAAATCAACGCCTCGATCATGAACGACGGCAACCACGGTCACGGCGACGACATGCTGGTCATGGTCATGCCCGAAACGCTGCACAGCGTCTACCTGCAGGTTTGGCCCAAATCGGTCCTGAAGGCCGTCGAGCGTGCCGCCCTGCAGACCAACATCGAGCAGTTCATCCGCGCGGCGTTTCGCGAGAGCAGCGGCGGCGATTACGCACCGACCCTGACCTGGCCGCAATCGCGCTTTTCGTTCAGCCGCCTGACCGAGGAACTGCACGAGCAGTTTGCCGGCATCGAGTCGTTGAAGTTTGCCAACGAGGACATCCTGTCGGCCCTGGACATCCCGCGCCTGCAGTCGCTGGAGGTGATGCTCAATGCTTAAGCTCGAACTGCCTTTCTGGCTCGACGGCGAAGAGCCGTCGAAGCTCAAGGCCGCCGCGCAGGCCTGGTGGGAGAAGGTCGAGGGATGGATGGGCTGGCCGCTCCTGCAGATGGACGCCGAGACCTGTCACCTCACCGTGCTGGACCTGCTCGCCTGGCAGCGCGACATCACCCGCTTTCGCGGCGAGCCCGAAAGCCTGTACCGGTTGCGGGTCAAGTACGCCTTCGTCAACGCGGTCGACGCCGGCTCCGTCGCCGGCTTCAAGCGGATCTTCCGGCGCCTGGGCATCGGCGATATCGAGATCCGCGAACGCCAACCGGAACGCGACTGGGACATTGTGCAGCTGTTCCTGGACGACCAGCAGCTGTCCGACTTTTCCACACTCCTGGACATCATCGTTCACCAGTACGGCCGCACCTGCCGCCGTTATGAACTGGTGGGCACCACCGAGCTGGGCCTTGACCTGGTCAGCTACGAATACGGCCATGACCAGGCCACATTGACCGCACGTTTTGACGACCACCACATGATCGGCCTGCAGTTGGCCAGCTTCGAGTTCAACCACGACCACATGACCCTGGTCGCCAGTTAAGGAAATCCCCTATGGGTGCCAGTATTACCCTTGCAGGCGAAAGCCTGATCGCTTTGAAACAGAGCAAACAGGAGGTCCTGACGGTCGCGCGCTTCGTTCTGGCCAACATTCCAGGCCTCGACACCTCGCTGCCGATTGACCGATCGGCCGGACTGCCGCCGGCGGAACAGATCGTCCATACCAAGGACGTGACCCGCGAGGGTTACCTGTCGCCGAACAAGGTCGTGTACAGCCTGATGCTCGACAGCACGGTCGGTGACTTCGACTTCAACTGGATCGGCCTGGAAACCACTGACCAAGTGCTGCTAATCGCCGCCTATGTGCCGCTGCAGCAGAAGCGCCAGGAAGTGCCGCCGCTGCAGTTCGGCAACAATCTGACCCGTAATATCATCCTGGACTACAACGGTGCTCAGGCGCTGACGGGTATCCAGGTGCCGGCCAGCACCTGGCAGTTCGACTTCACCGACACCTTCACCCAGATTACCGCGGACCTGGCCGGCATCCGCGCCGAGCTGGGGAACAAGCTCAACAAGAGCGATTACACGCCGCCGGTGTCGATCTGCCTGGACGGCCCGGTGCTGATTTACCCGGGCACGACCAACACCTACCGCATCACGGACTTTCACCGGTTCAGCACGTACACGGCCAAGACCAGCGTCGGCACCGTAACGCGGGACGCCGAGACCCTGACCTTGACCATTCCGGCGGATGCACCGGCAGGCCTAGTGACGCTGGAAGTGCAGCGCGACGCGGCGAAGATGATCCAGAAGATCCCGTTGGGCGCAGCCACCATCCAGCAGCCTTCGTTCGTCTCGCCGGGACTGAATGCGAACGGTGTAGCGGCCGAGCCCACGCTCACGATCGGAGCGTTCACGGTCTTTCCAGCCGCTTACGACGGCCATGTCAAAACCCGTTGGCAGCTGTCGCGTAATGCGGAGTTCACCGATCTGGTATTCGACATCACCAGCACCACCGAGCTGACTGCGCTCAGCCTGGCTGACGCCGGGTACCACCTGGATCCGTCGCGGCAGTATTTCGCTCGGGCCATGATGATCGGCAACACCCTGAGTTCGGCCTGGGGCACGGTGTCATTCAACACCGCTGCCATCCACATTCGGCGCCCGACCATCATCAACCCGGCGGACGGTCAGACGAAAGTCAGTTCCCGCCAGACGCTGACCTCCGACGCGTTCAGCGTCTCGGGCGGTACCGACGAGCATGTCGCCAGCCGCTGGCAAATCTCGATGCTGGCTGATTTCTCGGCGGTTGCCATCGACAGCGGCTGGTCCACTACCCAGCTGGTCAGCTTTACCCCTGACCAAGCAATGGCAAACTCCACCCAGTTCTATGCACGGATGAAGAAGAAAGGCCGTGCTCTGGGCGAAACCGAGTGGTCACCCGTCATCCGCTTCACGACCAGCGACCAGCTGAAAGGGATCTATACCCAGCTCAATGGCGGCGCGACGCTGCGGTATGACCACACGGCTGTGGCCATCGGCGGCAAGATGTATGTCTACGGTGGATATCACTATCAAGGCGGTCCGGCCTATCTCAGCGATCTATGGGTTTACGATCCTGCGCAGAACGCTTGGGCCCAACTGGCCAATGGACCTTATGGACGGTACGGGCACTGTGCTGCCGCACTGAACGGCAAGATGTATGTCTTCGGGGGATATGGCTGGGGAACCGCGTCGGGGAGCAATTACCAGGGTGATTTGATGGTCTATGATCCCGCCACCAATGCCTGGAAGCATCTTGGTTCGTGGCCTGCCCCTTGCATCCATGCTTCCCTTGTCGCGATCAAAGGCAAGCTCTACCTGTATGGCGGGTACGGCACAGCCCATTTTGCAGTCATCTGCGAATACGACCCAGCCACGGCAAAGTGGAGACAACTCACTTCATCCCCAAACCAGCGATCCGAACACACCGCCGTGGTGATTGACGACCGCATGTATGTCTTCGGTGGCACCCGCGGCGCCGGCTATTACAACGACGTCTATTTCTACGACCCCGCCACTGACAAATGGACCCAGTTGGGCGTAGGGGCCACGCAGCGTCACGAGCACGTGGCCGTGGCCATCGGGAGCAAGATGTACATCTTCGGCGGGCACCGCGCATCCTCGTCCAACGACCTGGCCTACCTCAACGATCTGTGGGTCTATGACGCGTCCGCTAACTCTTGGACCGAACTCCCTTCCGGTGCCACCAAACGACACCATGCTTCGGCAGTCGTTATCGGTGAAGAAATGTATTTGTTCAGTGGAACGCGAATATTGGGCGGTTCAGAACTGAATGACCTGTGGCGCATCTCCTGAGGACTCTTTAAATGTACAAATTGGAATCGTTTGAAAACGGCGCCGCCTTGGTGGTCAGTGACGATCTGGCCGCCCCTTACCGCGCAGTGCACAACGCTTCGAGCCTGGCCGATGCCGAGCAGTTGGTGATTGAAATGAACCAGCCCGGGATGCTGACCCAATTGGCCGAATACCGGTTGAGCTTTGAAGTCGCCGGTCTGGACCTGGCGAACGGGCTGCGCGTGCAGACCGACCGAGAAAGCCAGGGTCAACTGTTTAACTCCTACGACCAGCTTAAGTCGGGCCTGATTCCTGATACTGACTGGAAGGGGCAGAACGGCTGGCAGGTTGCCAACCTCGCGGAGCTGGAGCCGATTGCCAAGGCTGTCGCGGCTCATGTGCGCGGTTGCTTCCGAGGGGAAAAGGCCGTCAGCGACGCCATTGGGTCCGCCGCCACGGTGGCCGACATCGAAAGCATCCAGATCATCGAGCAGTTTCGGACCGCTTACCAGGCGGCCTATGACGAAGTGATGGTGCCTGCATGACCTGGTCGCCCGTCACGATGCAGTGGCCGGTCAATGCAACAGCCTGGATGGAGCCGATCGCCGAAATCAAAGACGTGGCCACGTCCCAACTGGCCAGCGCCGCCCAGCGCCTGGGCGAGCTGAAAGACCTGGTCACCACCGACCTGAGCGCGATCGGCGACTTGGTCAGCGGTGTGGTCGCCACCGGGCGCGCCGCGCTGGACGTGCAGTTTGGCGAAGTGCCGCAGTGCATCGTGGTGACGCCGTTCCAGAGCGGCGTGGGGCAGGGCACTGGCTACCAGCGATATCTGTCGGCCCCCAACCTGCTGCAGCGCCTGGCGGACAAGCTGGTCGACGGCACGGACCCGCAGCGGCCCACGGGCGAGCAGTACGCCCTGGTCCTGGTGTTCTTGGGCACGCGGTATGACGGGCTGGCCAACACGCTGTCGACGTTCAACGCGGTGCTGCCGATCGCGGACCTGCAGAAGGCCGAGCGGCGGGCCGGGAACCTATTCACGCTTGAGGCGGAGAAGTGGGAGCTGCCCGCCGCCGGCGCACTGCCGCGCTGGTCCGGTCTGCCGCTCGAGCGCTGCACGCTCCTCAAGGACGCAAGCCAGGCCATCAACAGCCAGCTGGCCCAGCTCGAGAGCTACGCGGCCGACAGCTCGCCGTTGAGTGACCTCGCGCAGCTGGCCCAACGCAAAGCCCAACAGGCGATCGAGCAGAACGACAGCCTCAACGACCTGAAGGCACTGCTGGCCAACGGCACGCCGGACGCCTCAATGCAGGCGCGCCTGCTCGGCCCGGGTGATCCTGGCGAGCTGCGCCGGCAGCTGCTCGAGGGTGACGGTGCCCCGGGGCACGAATGGGTGCTGTCGTCCGGCGTCATGCTGGTGGGCTCGCTACAAGGCCTGGCCTTTGTGCGGGAGTTGATCGGCCTATGACCCTCCTGCTCAACGGCGAACAGATCATCGGCAACCGCATGAAAGTCACGGCGAACCTGCGTATCGAGGCGGACGACATGTCCGGCCAGACCTCCGGTACCGACAAGTCGCACAAGGGTTTCAAGCCCAAGACGCTGACCGTGGCGATGACCGTTCCGTACAAGCGGATGGCCGACCTGCAGACGATCATGCGCCTGGCCGAGGGCACCGAGAGCGGTGGCCAGCTCACCACATACCGGATCGTCAACGACACCGCCCAGGCCTTCGGCATTCGCCAGGTGACGTTCGCCGAAGGCGTCAGCGCCCGGGAAGACGACAGCCTGGCCCAATGGATCGTCCAGTTCACCCTGAGCGAGAAGCTCTCCAACCCGGAGAAGGTCGAAAACCGCCGCGCGGGCAACCCGGTGGCCAGCCAGTCGGCAGCCGGCGACGGCGTGTCCGGTACCGGCGCCGGCGGATCCGGATCGAGCGGCCCTGAACTGAGTGGTTTCGAGGCCGTGCTCAAGAAGGTGGACGACTACATCGGAGGCACGCCGCAGCCATGAAACTCCACCAGGTACTGACGATCGGGGGCACGGTGGTGCCCCTGGTCAAGGACGATGTTCGGCTCGATCTGAAAAGCCCAGGGCGGGCCACCTTCACCATCAATGCCGGCGCGGCGGTGAAAGGGCTGGTCACGTTCGATATCGGCTACAACGAAGCCACCTTACAGCGGCACTTCATGGGTTACGTGGAGCGCTGCACCGCGGCGAATGGCATCGAGCAGGTGGTTTACTGCCGCGAGCTCGCCGCCGTGCTGGCCCAACCGCTGCCCATGAACCTGCGCCATGTCGACCTGCGCGCGGTGCTGGCCGACATCAGTACCAAGACCGGCCTGCGCTTTCGGGTGCCCGATCGGGACTACACGCGGGTCAAAGCACCGTTCTTCTACAGCCTGGCCGCTGGTTACCAAGCCATGGACAGCCTGGCCAAGGTGTTCGGCATCGATGACCTGGTGTGGCAACAGCAGGGCGACGGCGAGCTGTTCGTGGGTTCCTGGGCCGACAGCTTTTTCGGAACCCGACCACCGCTGCAGCTGCCGACCAACATGTTTGACGGGTACCAGGGCAACCAGAGCGCAACGATCGCGGCCCTGCCCGGGCTGCGACCAGGTGCAACGATCAATCAGGGCGAGCGCATCACCAGCGTGGCACTCGCCGGCACACAGATGGCAATCAAATGGACGACGTGATCAAGCGCAGCGTGGAGCGCCAATTCCCAGAACTCACTGGTGGGTATCACCTGCCGCGCTTTGGCCGCGTGGTTGCGGTTCCCGATGCGCCGGCCGGCGCGGGCCTGTGCGATGACTTCCGGCCGCGCTATGCGGTCGACATCGAGGTCTTGGGACCGGACGGCGAGCCCGACCCGAACGTGCCGGTGCTGTCCGGCGTGCCGCTGCCGGTGCCCACCGGTGGCGAAGAAATGGGCGTGTTTGGGTTCCCGGAAGAGGGCACCCGGGTTGTGGTGTGCTTTGCCTATGGCCTGCCCAGTAACCCGTATATTCAGACCATCCTGCCTCACGGCCTGAGTCTGCCCAAGGTGCCGAAGGGCGACCAGGTGTGGCAGCACAGTGACGCAGTGCAGCAGCGCGTCGATGCTGACGGCAACTGGACGCGGCTGACCGATGGCAAGATCCGTGACCAGGCGATCGAGCGCGAGGTGGAGGCCCTGGGCAACCGGGAGCGGTTCCAGAGCCACGCTCAGGACGTCAAACACCACTCCACCGAGACGGTGGGGGGCATCAAGAAGGTGGAAGCCCTGGGCGCGCTCAAACTCAGTTCGGCCGGTACCGCTTCATTCGCCGCCTTGGACGACATGCACCAGGCGACAGGTCGTGACTACAACTTAGTGGTGGGCAAGATCTACAACGCGGCGGTAGGTGGCAACATGCAGGAGAAGGTGCAAGGTCTGCGCAAAATCGTGTCCGGAATTAGCCAGCGCATGCAGGCGCCAAAGACATGGGTCGGTTCGGAAGGGACCAACGTGCTGCGTGTTCTGGGCGACACGCTCGATTTGATCGAGCAGTTGGCCAACCAAGTATCGGTTCATACACATGGGCCTTCACCGGTGCCGACACAGGCGGGTGCGTTTACTGCAGATGCTGTGAAAGCGGCGCTGCTTTCGGAAGAAATAAAAGCGGCTTCTCTATAATGAAGGACAAAGCGGCGTCTTCGTTTCCGAAGGCGCCGTCAGCAGTCTATGTTTAGTCTATCCTATGTAAACCGCGTAACACTGTTCAGGATGAAGTAAAATTCCATCGCAAAAAACCGATATAAACATATAATGTAAGCCTACATAGGAGGTCCGTTCCCAGCAATGAGCGAAATACCAGTTTTCCTCATGCCTGCTTGCGCGTATCCTATGCTGGTGGTTGCCATTATTGTCAACTTTGTCAGCATCCTTTCCATAGTTTTCTACGCGGAAAATTACCTCAAGTTCAGTGCTTTTTCCGTAATAGGGGAATCTAGCTTTGAAGTCAATTCCTCGATTTTTTGGAACGCTTCTTGAGCAGTTGAAATATTCATCAGTAGAAGGGGTGAGCGCAGAGTTTTTAATGGTGCTTGATAGTTGTATCCGCTGTTCTGAGTTATGAATTGGCAGCAGCTCATAATATTTGTCTTGGCGAAGCACAAACTGCTTGTATTTGTGCTCTGTGCCTTGCAGGTTTGTGTAGCTAGGGGACACATGCTGCTCAATTTTTCGCTCGCCGTCATGTTCGATAGTCTTGATGGCTATAACTTGATCATGTAGGTCAAGAAGTTCGACTACAGACTGACCAAGCATGATGTGATTCAAAGGCGCACTTTGTTGAAGTTTTGCAGCGACATCTACATAAAAAGATGTCGCGGTTACCTCAGATACGCCTGTGTATCCGTACATGCCCCAGATGACTGACTGGTCATCGCCGTAATCGATGCCGATCCGAATTCCGACATCCTGTTCTAAGCCTTTTTGGCGAAGTTGGGGTACCACGATTTCACGAATGAATTCAACCAGCACGGTCGCACAGTTGATAGCGTCGATCGCGCCGTTACGTGGGCTACGCTCACCGCCCCGAAAAAAAGCAAGCACCGCGTCACCCATGATGCGATGGACATGCCCATCCAGCGCCAATACCGACTCGATGGCGCATTTTATTATTTGATTCTTTATAAAGAAAACTAACTCTGGTGTGTAGCAGATTCCTAGCCTAGTTGAACCTTGAATATCTACGAATAACGTAGTGACGTAGCCCTTCTCATAATCGCCTATTAGCAGATGGTCAAAGTCAGGATGCCCGCCTATGTCTGAGTTGTTAATGCCTGGCTTACCGAAATAGCCGCGAAGGTCATTTTGGATTTTAAATTCGTGTGTGTGATTAGCGAGAGCTTCGATACTTAGGCTGTCAAGCATCCGAGACTCATGAATCGAATCCATAGTCTGAGCGGATTTTATAATTTCTGGCGAAAGTTGAAAATCGCCATAAATAGATCTGATCCTCGACATTTATTGTCCGCCACTCTGTAAGACTATGAAAAAACCAAGGCAAAACAGAGCGTAAATATTTAGTCTGGTATGTTTGGCAGCTGTTGCTATTTTGACATGTTTATCTAGGGTAACCGTGGCGACCTCGTGGACTTGTATGGCTAAATCCCGTTCTAGCTCTAGATAATTAATTGACGATATGCGATCTGCATATGTGGTCGCGTCAAAGTTATCTGCGACTGATTTAAAGAACAGAATGGATGGCGGCTCATTGGTTTTTTCTGAGCGGGCGGCATTGCTGGCGCTTTTCAGGTTTGGCCAGATCGTATTAATCACTGCTGCTATGCTAAGGAGTGAAAGAACTGAAATAATTATTAGGGCTAGGATAATCCAAACTTTCAAGTACCCGGGCTTAATTAAGTCACCAGCTTTTAATATGAGTCCGCCAAATATCGCTGCATTGAAAGTGATAAGGAGGCCGCTTTTAAAGTTGGTAGTTCCAATATAACTATCATACCGTTTAAGCGCATCTGATAGGCAGGTGATCTTAAGCTTTTGCTCATCGCTTAGGGCACCGTTGTTGCTTTTCCCATCTTCCATTTTAAACACATCCATTTGACTACTGGGTTTAGAACAAATGTAGCAAAATGCCATAATTCAGTCTATGTCGTTTGATGCTCACTATTCTCGGCACCACCAGGACTGCGCATAGGCGCAGCCATCAATGTACTCAATCCCTGCTAGAACAAAGCCCGTCAGACTCATGCTGCTCAACGAAGCATCCAGGAGCTTTGGCAAAGGATCGGATTCGCTTGGTGAATTGCTATGGATAAAGGCGACATTTGAGCTGCGCCCCAACTCATTATTCAGCTCTGCTTGGACCATCACGTACCCTTTGATGGGCGTGTAGCGGCGTCTCTCCTCTGGCGTAAGCGGCACTCCCCGAACGCGCATCGGCGTGATCAACACAAACATTTATTAACCCTCACGCATCCAGCTGGGCTTCGATGGCATAAGCGAGAGCCCCGTCAGCGAGCTCGAGCATGTCGCTCAGCTCTGCGCAGCCGATGACTTGGGATTGATGCAGTGCAGAGGCGCGTTGCACCAGTACCTTGTGGTGTGCCACTGGGGCCTCCATCAAAGTGTCTCTGTCATCAAGAAGCGACTTCCATGCTGCCACCGATATTTTCTTCTGTGCAGACGACGCGACCATAGCCATTCCCTTCTCTAAAAATACTGTATATGCAAACAGTATATTAAGGGCGCCCATGTTTGCTAGTCGCGGAACGACGAAATACATGGCCAGCAGCGCGCGGGCTTATCCATAAATCCCTATGGCAGAAAAAAATCTCGACGAAAAAGCACTTATCCCCCTCCCGCCGACGGGCTTTGCGTCCGTTTTTTGTGCAAATCCCGATGTAGTGCAAACGAACCTGCAGCCCAGGCGGGCCGTGGGGCTCTGCAGGGGAGTGGCCATTGCACAAAATGAAAGGTTTGGAAGAGAAATGCAGCGGCATTGCACAGCGAACCCTGCAGCGCTCACGGCAGGCTGAATGCTGGAGCCCCCGGTTTTGCTGGGCGAAAAATTGGAAAACACCCGAAAGGGCGTATTTTCAAAATTGGGATCAATCAAATGTTGGCCAAATTTTACATGGGGCCGCCTTATCAGATTTGACCTGCAAGCCCCGTGGCGTCGGGGTGGCAGGCCTATCGCAGCGTTTCGCAGCGTTGCAGCGGGCGGTTAGCCTCAGTCGAACTTCATTTGAGACAGTTCGCTGATTGCTTTCACGGTAGGGGCGGCCTTATGCAGGTAGTCCCAGGCATCCTCCGTGGTAGGAAACGCGTAGAAGTCGATCGTCTCGCCGAGTGTGACCATTGCAATGGCTGCGAATTCCGCCTCGCCGCTCCAGCGATTGTAGAGCTGAATGGCTGCGACCTCTCTGTTACCGATATCGAAGCTGGTCATGTAGCCCATTGCCTTGAGGTCTTTGTCGATGTCCCCTTCGGTTTCGCCTAGGGCGTCCTTTATCAGGTCCCGGTTGCGCGGCTGCGGACCAGCCTGCGTCGTGTACTCGATATACATCACTCACCCTCAGTTGTAGAAGTTGGTTTCCATCGCAGGGTATCAAATGAGGGGCGGCAAATTGCCAGTTTTCAGTTGAGGGCTGGGAAAACCCTAATTTCCCTAATTGGGATCATTGGCGAGGCTGCAGCCCTTATATTACGTGGCTTACGTCGATTAGGGTCAAACCCTAATTTACCCTCATCAAAACCCTCAGTTATCTGTAAGTAATTGATTTTAAAGGACTTTATTTTTATGGAAAAACAGGGTTGTAACCCTAATTCAGAGAGGGTCAAATTAGGGTTTAATTAGGGTTATGAATATCTTTCAAGCCCTTGATTTTAAAGGGTATTAGATAGATTGAAATTAGAAATTAGGGAAATTAGGGTTTTCCCAGGGGTCAACATAAAACGGAGAAGTGCACAGGAAGGGACAGGCCAGAAGCGTGATCCGCAAATTCTCAGTAACTGTCACTGAAACTGTCACCAGTCTCGCTTGACGCTACCTAGATGCCGCTGGAGGCCTTGAAAACAGTGGAGCGGGTGAAGGGAATCGAACCCTCGTTATCAGCTTGGGAA
>NZ_JBUZTQ010000050.1:0-31091 GCF_055408445.1 Pseudomonas sp. B414
AGTCATGGGAGAGGTGATGCAGGAAGCCTTGGCTATGCGGCATGATGCTCCGGCTTCAATTCAATAACCGTGTTGCACTCAGCTCCTGCAACCGCCCAGTTTGAAGTTCGCCGTAACACGCTGCTACGTACCGTCGCATTCAGTAACTTGGGCCTGTACGTGCATACCATCCGCCGTAAGGTCTTTGATTTCCCTGAAGGCGAGGGCGGCACCTGGTTCTCCAAGCAACTCAACGCTGCTTGGCGTGGCCGTTATCAACACAAAGGGTTCTACGTCAACGAGATCTATATCTCGCTGGTACGCAACCGTTTCCGGTCTGGTGTACCAGGGCTGATGGATCGAGGCATTGCGCTGATTACAGGGACCAGCCCGACTAAGCAGGATGCTGAATCCTATGACGACATGGCTGAGGATCTGTACAAGGCTGCGAATCTGCTGCTGGGTGGACTGTCCGAGTACGGTGCGACTCGCCTGAAAGTGCAGCGGCACCCTAAAACCGATTCAAAGATGATCGACCGTGACCGGGCTTATGACGCGGTGCGTCGTTTCCGTTGGAGCTGGGCGGATTTCAAAGAGCACAACGGCGATCACCAGCAATACCCTTCTGAGGTCGTGTATGACTTCCTGGGAGAGGAATTCTCCGAACTCAGTACGTTCTTCAACTACCTGATCAACCTTGAGGATCGCAAGATCCCCCTGAGCGATCAGAAGCTCTGCGAAATGTTGCCATACGCTCGCCTTAACTTTCGTGTGTTGGCAACCATGTGCGAAGTACGTGGCAGCACCAGTTCGCGTATCGGCGCGATGTTGAGCATGGCTGAATGGCCGCGCAGAACTCCATCGCGGATGATGAACAAGTTCCTGCAGCAGCCGGTGGAATACATCATCACGCAATCGTTCTTCTTCTCTAACCGAATCGAAGCTGAATCGGCGATGACGCAAGAACAACGGCGCCTGACTGTCTCGGACACTCACGGCATCGCCGACGATGACAGCAAGGAACTGACTGAGGGGATTCGGGCGTTGCGCCGTGGTGATGCTGTCAACGGTCTGCACCACCTGACCATCTTTGTGCATGTGCCGTCGTTGCCTATGGACTCGGAAGCGAACCGTAAGCAGAACGCTAGCGAACTCGATAAAGCCGTGGGCCTGGTGGAAAACTGCTTTGTTGACCTGAACGTCAAATCGGTACGCGAGTGGATGGGCCTGGAAACCTTCTACTGGTCGCAGCTGCCAGGCCAAGCACAGAACCTGATTGGTCGTCGCGGCAAGATCAAATCGACCAACTTCGCGGGGTTTGCTTCGTTGCACAACTTCGCCAAGGGGCGTCGGGATGGCAACTTGTGGGGGCCAGCCATTACCGCTTTTGAAACTGAGAGCGGGACTTCCTACAACTTCAACTTCCATCGCGAACTGGAAGGGATGGTTGCAGGGCACACGGCAATTGCCGCTGATACGGGTTCGGGTAAGACCACCGTTATTTCTCTGATGGTCAGTGAGGCCGACAAAGCCGAGCCACGAGTATTCTGGTTCGATAACCGCTACGGCGCAAAGGTGTTCATGAAAGCTATGGGCGGTGTGCATACCACGCTTTCCCCTCATAGCGGCATGAACTGGAACCCCTTCAAGCTGCCCGATACGGCTGAAAACCGTGCGTTTCTGGTGGATCTGCAAGTGCTGATGCGTCAGTGCTACGCATCAACCCCTACGTCTGCTGATGACATCAAGCGTTTCAAGGCTCTGGTGGACGAAAACTACAGCCTGCCGTTCGAGGATCGCCGGTTCCGCAATGTCGTGTGGACGTATGGCCAGGGCGAGCTGGCCGATGTTATGGCCATCTGGCACGGCGCCAAGGGTGTCACTGGCGCGAATGCCGGTGTCTTCGACAACGTGAATGACTCCATCGACCTGAGCACGTCGCGGCACTACTGCTTTGAAATGATGGAACTGCTCAAGGGCGGTGAGGCGCGGCCAGAACTTCCGGTCGTGTTGAGCTACCCACTGCATCGCATCGAGCAAGCAATGGATGGCACGCCTTTCATCCTGGTACTGGAGGAAGGGCAAAACCTGGTGAAGAACGAGTATTGGAAGAAGCGAATCGACAACTTCATCATGCAGATCCGTCGCAAAAACGGCCTGATTATCTTTGTCACGCCTGATGCCAAGTATTTCCGCAGTGAAACCGACTCAATCGACAAACAGAGTGCCACCAAGATCTATCTGTCGAACGACGCGGCCACTGATGAAGATCATCAAAACCTGACCGTCGCTGAACGTAAGTGGATCCGCGAAATCGGCCAGGGCTCTCGCAAGTTCCTTATCCGTCGCGGCAAAGAGTCGATCAAGGTTGTATTCGATCTGACCTCAGAGGATCCGAAGGCCGATCTGTCCGACTTCATCCCCGTGCTGTCCTCGAACGATGTTGGTGTGGCTCTGATGGAGTCGATTATCAAGCGCCTGGGCACTGACGATCCAGAGCAATGGGTTCCGGTCTTCATGGCCGAAGCCAAAGCCAAAAACACTCACAACTTGAAGGCGGTCAAATGATGACGACTATCAAAAAGCTGTGCCTCGCTACGGCGGTGGTTATGGCTATCAGCGGCCAAGCACACGCAACGGGTGTTCCAACTGGTGACGCTGGCACCTGGGCTGCGTTGGCCCAGCAATACCTCGTGTTGAAAGATCAATTTGACACGTTGAAACACTCCTACGAGACGCAAAGCCGAACCCTGGACAGCCTCAAAGGCTCGTACGGTCGCGGCGCTATCGGTCTGAATGACGCGATCAACTCGGCCTCGGTCGTGCCAGGTTCATGGCAGGAAGTCGTTTCCCGTCAAAGCTCGGGCGCTTATGGCAGCAAGCAGTCGTATTACGAACAACTGATCAACACGTTGCCGCAGGAACTGTTCAACAACCCGCAGGGCCAACGGGCTCAGAATTATCAGCTCAGTTATGACTCTGTTCGCGCTGCAATGTCTGGTGGTGACGCGCTGTACAGCGAGGTGCAAGTCCACCTGAACAACTTGGCCACGCTCTCGGCGCAAGTCGATCACACCGCCAATGCCAAAGACGCCGCAGACCTGCAAAACCGTATTGCCGCTGAAAACGGCATGTTGTCCTCGGCTCAATCGAAGCTGTCAGCGTTGAACATGAACCTGCAAGCGAACTTGAACAACGCTGAGAACCAGGCTACGTCGGACAACGAAAAATTCTTCAAGTGGAAAGATCAGTAATTCTCGCGTGCGAGAAAAGGAGTAACCGCATGAAAGCAATCGTCTTCATCTTCAAAGGCGTCACCCTCCCGATCTGGCTCCCGCTGTGGGTGGTGTTCAAGCTCTGGAAAGTGGTGCTGCTGGCCGTGGTGGTCAGTGCGGCCTCGGGCTGTGTCACCAACACCGGCAAGATTGATAAGTCGCCTTGCGCTTGCCAGTTCACCCCGTTTGTCACAGCAGACCAGGAGCGCAGCAATGCTTAAATTCAAACTACATCACGTCCTTTCGGTAGTCGTTGCCGTGGTCGTTGTCGGTAGCGTGGTTTACATCAATACCGCTTCGTACTTCTCGACGGAACCTGCTGAACCAGGCAATCCAACAGCACCGATCAGCGTCGGGAAAAACCCTCTGTTGAGCGCATCAAAACGCGACGTTGGCAACTGGTTCCCCGGCACTTGCTTTGCTGAGATCTACATGAAGTCGTCGTCGTACGGCGGTTCGCTGGTTCAAGGCTGCATCGAACAGACTTCCAGGGAGATCAAGGCACAAACCGGTGTGCAGTTGAGTGCCAGTGACTTCCGCGACCCCGAAGTGCTCTCCCACTTCCAGGGTGTGTACGGAGCATCGAACCCATGGCGCAGCTGACCCTTGAGGGCTTAATCGGTGCCACTGACGAATTGACTACCAGCTTCGTCGCCCAGGTGTTTCCTGACTTGGCGGAACTGGTTTCCCCAGCCGTGTACCTGATTGCCGTTGCTTACTGGGCAGTGCTCGGGTTCACGATCTACAACGGCCAAGCCATCAAGTATTGGGATCTGGCGCAAAGGATGTTCCTCACTGCCATGGTGTTCCTGACGCTGAATTGGTCTACGGGAGGGCTTGTGTTCTACCAGGCATGGGGCGGTTTCACAGAATCCATTGCCGCGAAAATCATGAGCGGGGGTGTCAATTCGACGTCGATGCTCGACGCCTTGTATGTGAATGTCGGGAAAGTAGCCAGCGTTCTGATGAACGTCAGTTGGCGGCAGTTTGCAATGATCATGATGGGCTACGGCTTATTCGTTATTAACTGCATTCTGTTCGTGGTCGCGATCTTGAACATGCTGATTGCTAAGTTTGGTGCAGCTATCAGCATGTCGATTCTGCCGATCTTGGTCGCGTTTTTCTTCTTTCCACAAACACGGGGTTGGGGAATGAATTGGCTAAGCAAGATGTTGAACTTCTCGCTTATCTACATTCTGTCCATCGCCATTATCCGATTCGGCTATTCTGTCTTCGGAGACGCCATTAACGAAGTTGCGCAAACCGCTACTATCAGTGACGCAGCCCTAATGACGGCTCAACAGTACGGCACATTATTGATCGTGGAAGGAGTCTTGATTATCTGCATGTTGCAAGTTCGCGGTTGGGCCGCTGCGTTGTCCTCTGGTGCAACTGTAGGGGGGTCGTCGCTGGTGATGATGGCTGTTAGAACTTTGGGAGTGAAAATGTAATGGACAAGACATTCAAGAATGATGAGGCCGTGCGCCGCAATTCATTGCGAGAGCAGCAGAAGGTCAAACAGGAACGCAATCGCTCCCTGTTCCTCAATGGTGCTCAGGCGATTTCCATTGTTGCTTTGGCTTGTGCGGTCTATGTCCTGTCGGATCTGCACACTGTAATTCCCGTGGTAGCCACCATCGGCGCAGACGGTGAAGTCCTGAAAATGCGCGTCATTGACAAGGAAAATGTGTCGGCAGAACAAGCCTTGATCGAGTCAGACCTGTACGCCTTCGTGAATGCGTGCAACACCTTTGATCCACGCAGAAGGCAGTCACTTTCTGACACCTGCCACCTGTACACAACGCCGGAGGTTGCGCGCCAGTACGAGCAGGAAATCAATCCAGATAATCCAAGAAACCCCTACGCATTGCTGGGTGAAAAGGAGTGGATTGAAGCCGAGGCGTACAGCATCAATAAAGTAGGTGACATTTATCAAATTTCATTCACGTCAAACTTTCATCAAGCAGGGAAAGCTGATCCCGTACCAACGAACTACACAGCGAATCTGAAAATAGCGAACACACTTGTACCGCGTCAGCTCGGTGATCGCTGGGTTAACCCGCTCGGTACTGTGATTACTCTTTATCGAAAAAGTGAAGAACTGAGCCGCCGGTAATTCACTCAATTCAAGGAAACTAAAATCATGAAGCAACATTGCATTTTGCCGACCGCTATCGCCCTGAGTTTGTGTTTTTTTGGTGGTTTTGCACACGCCGCTAAGTTGCCAACCCCGCTCTTGACCGATAAACGGGTTAAACAAGTTACTTATGACCCGAACCAAGTCTACGAACTGGTGGGCACTTATAACTATCAAACATCCCTCGAATTTGAAGCGGATGAAATGGTGAAAGTGGTTGCCTTGGGCGACACCATCGCCTGGCAAACCATCCCGTTCCGCAATCGTCTGTTCCTCAAGCCGGTCGAGGAAAACGCGGACACCAACCTGACCGTGATCACCAGCAAGCGTACTTACTATTTCCAGCTGGGTAGCTCCAAGAAAAACACCGGCCAGTCGTACCTGATTCGCTTCATTTACCCAAGCAGCCGCGTGTCCTCTTTCACTGAGGTCAAGAGCCATGAGCCCCCGCCTGTGGTCAGCACCGGCACGCCAGGCTCCCCGAACATCAACTACGGCTATGCAGGTGACAAGGACTCCATTGGTTTGCAGTCGGTCATGGATGATGGCCAGTTCACCAAGTTCCTGCTCAAGAAAGGGGCTGACATGCCGCAGTTCTACCGCGTGTTGCCCGATGGAACTGAGGCCATGGTCAACAAACGCCGTGAGGGTGATTACGTGGTCGTAGAGCGCCTGGACAGTATGTTTGTCCTGCGTGACGGCAACGCCCATGTCTGCGTGGAGAACCTGGCCAACCCATATAAGCGCACCGTTACTCGAGGCGCTCGTGATGGCGGAGGGGCTTAAGCATGAACAATGACGACAACAAACCCGTTCCGGAGAAAACTCGCGAGGACGAACTTCGTGAGTGGAACGAATCACAGTCGAACTCGATGCTCAAAGCGAAGCCCGGCTCAAACAAGGCTGCCGGTGTCGCTGTGGCGCTCACGGCGGTTGCGCTTTGTGGGTTTGTCTACTGGTTAAAACACAGTGATGAACCTGTAGCCGGGAACAGCGTTGGTAATGACGCGATCACCGCCGCACAGCCGCGCCGTGTGCAGGATCCAACCCTCAAGCGTCAAGCGGCGCAGGTCGCTCCTGTCAGCAATGACGGCAGCACTGCACCCGCTGACACGCCGCGCACTGTGGTAGACCGTCAAAATCAAACTGGTATGAGCGAAGCCGAGAAGCGTCGCCAGGCCATTGAGCTGCAGCGTGAGCTTGAAGAACAGAAGATGCAGGCCGCACGTCAACGCTCGGCCATCATCGCCACTGCGAAAGACGAGGGCTTCACGGATGAAGCTGAGGGTCAGAAGGGTGGGTCTGGATCCTTGGGCGTGGGGAGCGATAGAAACGCTCCTGTCCCGTCAAATGCCAATAGCGCTTACGCATCCTCGACGTTCACCGATGGGGTTACGGTATCCAAGGTACGCAAGATGGAAAACCTGGAGTACAAGGTTCTGCAGGGCGCTGTTATCGAGGCTGTGTTGCAGCCCCGCGCCCAAAGTCAGTTGCCGGGGCAGATCTGCGTAGACATTCAGCAGGACGTTTACGCGGCTGTCGGTCGTCGGGTTCTGATTCCGTGGGGCTCGACGGTTTGCGGCAGCTACAACGCCAGTCTTCGCCCTGGTCAAGAACGGTTGTTCACCATCTGGAATTGGTTACGTACGCCGAACCTGCCTGGACGCCCAGCAATGGAGATCGCGATCAATAGCGCGGGCTCTGACCAGTTGGGCACCGCTGGTCAAGGTGGCGTAGTCGATAACCATTGGGGGCAAATCTTCGGTGTTGCTGCAGCGGTTTCGATCATCGGCGCCGGTGCCTCGAATACCGGAGTGTCGTCCGGCGATCAGGAAAACTCGGCGTCACGCTATCGCACGGAAGTACAGGAAGCCGCGTCTGAGTCGGCCCAAACGATCCTGGGTCGCTACGCCAGTATCCAACCAACTTTGACCGTGCCCCATGGCTCGCGTGTGGTGATCTACCTGCAGCGCGATTTGGATTTCACCTCGCAATTCGAGGCCGAGATCGAGCACGCCAAGAGTGGCGGCGTCACCTTCATCCAGTGAGGAAGCGGTATGTCTGAGATTGCATCGTTCCGCGCCAAACTGAAAAACCTGGTCACGCTGCTGGACGATCCAGAAGTGACCGAAATTGCGATCAACGGCCCTGGCAACGTCTGGGCCGGTTATCACGGCAGTCGGTTCATGAAGCCGGTGCAGATCGAGGGGGTAACAACTGGATTAATTACCTCGCTCGGTGAGGTGATTGCCGCTCATACCGGGCAACAGGTTGACTCGTATACGCCGATTCTGTCGGGCCGTATTCCGATCAATCTCGCCGAGGGTGTGCCAGACAACCAGCGCGGCGATTACCGCGTGCAGGTTGTCTTGGCGCCTGCGGTCGAACAGCACATTGGCGGCATCGTCTGTATCCGTAAGCCCGGTATCAAGCAAATCACCCTGGACGAATACCAGGACACCGGGGCTTTCGAGCATATCAACGAGCCTCGGTTGCACAGCGATTATTCCGACGATCACCTGATAGCGCTGTATCGCGCTAAGCGCTGGAAAGAGTTCTTCATCGGGATCATGAAAGCCCGCAAGAACATCATGATTTCAGCCGGGACCAACGCGGGTAAAACCACCTGGCTCAACGGGATGCTGGAGCACATTGATCCGCATGAACGTCTCGTCACCATTGAAGACACCCGCGAGATCCGCACACCCAACAAGAACGTGGTTCACCTGATCTATTCACGTGGCGGTCAAGGTCGCGCCAAGGTCACACCGTTTGACCTGCTTGAGTCGATTCTTCGACTGACCCCCGACCGGGCAATCATGGGCGAGATCCGCGGCGGCGAAGCCTTCCCGTTTTTGGAGCTGTTGAACACCGGTCACAGCGGTTCACTTTCCTCGATTCACTCGGACTCGCCGGAAATGATGTTCGACCGCCTGGCGTCTATGGCTGCGCGTGGCGGCGCCGAAATGAACAAGTCGCAACTGATCGAATACTCGCGGCAACTGATCGATGTCGTCATTCAGTGGGAGTACGGCTTTGATGGCCGTCGCTACATCTCGGAGGTTCAATATGCAAAAGCTGCCTAAGTTCGCGGTAACGCTGTTGGCACTGGCCTGCACTCTCGGCCAGGCCTGGGCCGATGAACAAGCCCCGGTGCCGTTCTCTGAGCTGGCCGTTAAGTGCGCGCCTACCGTGCATCCGCAGACCCTAAAGTCATTGATCGGCAATGAATCGACCTACAACCCTTACGCTATTGGGGTTGTCGATGGCCGATTGGAGCGTCAGCCCAAGTCGTTGCGTGAAGCGGTGGCCACCGCCGAACGGTTGGAGCGCGAAGGCTTCCGTTTCTCGGTCGGTATTGGCCAGCTCCTGGTGACGAACATGCGGGCTCTCGGCCTGAGCTACGCCCAAGCGTTTGAGCCGTGCCGCAACCTGCAGGCGATTAGCGAGCTGATGGTCAAGAACTACACCAAAGCCCTGACCGCGAATCCGAACCCACAAGAAGCCCTGCGCGACTCGCTCTCGATGTACTACAGCGGGAACCCTGTACGTGGTTATCGCCCGGACAAAGAGGGTGATCTGTCCTACGTGCAGAAAGTTGTGGTCGGTGCCCTGAATCCTTCGAGTGCTGATCCGATTGTGCCTGCTGTGGAGGCCACTGCAGGCGATGAGGCGATACCCGTAGCGGTTGCATCACCAGGGGCACGAAAAACGCCTGTGCGCGCTCGTACAGCTTCGTCAAAACATAGTGACCCATGGGTGATTGTGACCGACGAAAACGGCCAGGCACCGCAACCCGCTCAACAGGCTGCGATGCAACCGGCGAGCCCTGAGCAGTCAAGGATTCAAGTTGCGCTGGACACTGGCGATGCTGCGCCGGTTGAACAGTTCCAACGCTTCGCTGATCCCAAACCAGCCGCTGCGCTGGCATCCGGCCAAGGGCAAGCGCAAGTCGAGCCATCTTTCGTACAGATCATCAATTGAATTTCTCGCACGCGAGAAAAGGGGGATTTATGCAAAAACTTCCATCCGTTTTTTTGCTGGGAGCGTTATTGCTGTCAGGTCCAGCCGTTGCTGATGAACCGGTCCAGCCGCCCTATGGCCATGACAGTAACCCCGACGCTTGCGGTGCTGTTCTTTGTCTACTTGGCATGACCCGCGATGGTGACTGCGACAAGTACATCCAGAAATATTTCAGTATCAAGCGTTACAAGCACGGACATTTCAGTCCTTCGCGCACGAAAGCCGCACGGGGGGAGACTGTTGAGTCCTGCAAGGACGATGAGGGTTTGACTAAAAAGGCCAACGATATTTGGGGGCCTGTAGAACATGGTTTCTAGAGTTTTCAAGCCACTGGCGTTGACGATGGCACTGGTCGCGGGGGGCAGCCTGCAAGTGCTGGCCCTGGCTGCTGACAACGAGGGCGACGCAAGCCGTCGCATCGAGGTCGGTTTCTAGCCCGAGGGCTCTGCACAGAAACTAGTCTTGCGCACCATTTACGCGGCCACCAGCTCTATCCGCGTTGCTGCGTACGTCTTCACCAGTCCAGACGTTACCCGAGCGCTGGTTGCCGCCAAGCAACGCGGTGTTGACGTGGCGGTGGTCGCCGATCACCGCAGCAACCTCGAAGAAGCGCGCTCAACTGCTGGGCGCCATGCCCTGACGCTTATAGCCAAGACGGGTACCCAAATATTGGATCTGATTTTTCGCGCCCAGCATCAGACACGCGGCCGACTTCGCCTACGGCGCTTACTATTGGCGCAGTTGCACCGTGATCGCACTGGTGGGCCGCGTGCAGCACAACAGGATGTCACCGTTTTGCGGAGCGTCCAGCGGGTCGTCGAAGTACTCGACCGTACCTTCGCGCAAGCTCACCTGGCAGGTATTGCACAAGCCCGCCCGGCAATTGAACGCCGGAGTCAGGCCCGCCTGTTCGGCCAATTCGAGCAATGAATGGCAGTTTTCATCCCAGGCTACGCGGGTGCCGGACGGCATGAAGCAGACACTTACGGCACCGTCCTTTGCCACAGGTTCGCTCAGCGTCGGCTCAGGTGGCGGCGCTGGACTGACGTCGTCTTCCTCAAGCACCGTCGCCGGGCCAAAAAACTCGTAATGAATTCGTTCGCGGGCCACCCCAAGGCTGCGCAACAGCCGCCAGTTGGCCTGCATGAAAAGTCTGGGGCCGCACAGGTAGATATCATAGTCGTCCAACGGCAGCAGGCTTTGCAGGGTTTGGCGACTGATCAGGCCCTGGCTGTGAAAGCGGTCACGATCCGCCTCGCTCGGATTGCGATAACAGAAGTGCACTTCAATGCCCGGGCGCCGGTCGGCCAGGGCCAGCACTTCATCGCGAAACCCATGCACCGCGCCGTTTTCGCAGGCGTGCAGAAAGTGCACCGGGCGCATCGACTGGCCGCTCAGGCGATGCAGCATGCTCAGCATGGGCGTCAAACCGACGCCGCCGCTGAACAGCACCACCGGCCTTGGACTTTGCTCGTCCAGCACAAAGGTGCCGGATGGGCCTGCGATGTCGAGTACGTCGCCAACCCGCACGCCGTCGTGCAGGTGGTTGGAACCTTGTCCGGCCGGCAGGTCTTGGCGATCGAACGGGGCGGGTTCACGCTTGACCGAAATTCGTACCTGGAGCGGGTTGTCCGTGAGGGCACTGACGCTGTAGTTACGCAGCACTCGAGTGCCGTCGCCCAACACCAGCCGCACCGTGAGGAACTGCCCCGGACGAAAGTCCATGGGTGCAGGACCGTCCTGCGGCGCGAGGACGAAGGAGGTAATGACCGCGCTTTCCGGCGTTTTCTCGATCACCCGCCAAGCCTTGAAACCTTGGGGTTGGCTGCTCATCTCAAACCCCCGCTGTTTGCGGTCTGGCCTTGTACCAGCGGGATCAAGTCCGCAGGTTGTTCCTGGGCAATCAATTTGGCCAGGTTACGCCGGAAACGCAGGGGTCCCGAGTCGGAGGCCAGGTCGATATTGGGGCTGCACTTGTTGGCCATGCCTTGATGGACGGCGGCGAGCACCACGCGGTCTTCGGCGAAAGCGTGACGTACGTCCTCATCGAACTGGCGCGAGACTTCCTCGTTGTCCTGGTCGAAGTTGCGCACCTGGAACCAGTAGTAGCGGGTGGTGGACTCATCGATGGGGGTCATGAAGTTGTAGGAGTTCATCAAGAACACCTGTTCGTGCACCGGCCCGGCATCCGATCCGGTGCCGGCCGGGGTGAAGATGGCCTTGATGATGGCCTGGGCCGGGTAGTGCACTTCGTAATGCTGCTTGCGGTCACAGTTGCCGCTGAACTTGACGAACTTGGCGTAGAACGGCGCCACTTCGATGTCGCGCATCCACCGCGACACGATCACGCCGACGTCTGTCACCGTAGTTTGCAGCGGCTCCTGGGCGCATGCGGCGCTGCCAAAGGAGGACTGGTGAACCCAGGCCACGTGGGAGGGGTCGAGCAGGTTGTCGGTCATGTACAGGTAGTTGCAGGGGATGACCATGCTGTCGCCACGATTCAGGCCCCAGGCCGGATCGCCCCATTCGGGCACGTGGCAAATCTTGCTGGCGTCGGCCAGCTCGGCATCGCCCATCCAGATCCAGATCAGGCCGTAGCGCACGGCCAGCGGATAACTGCGCACCTTGGCGCCTTGGGGAACGTGCTTACTGCCGGGGGCGCGCACGCAACTGCCCGAGCAGTCGAAGGTTAGGCCGTGGTAACCGCATTCGATGTCGTCACCTTGGCGCCGCCCTAAGGACAACGGCAGTTTGCGATGCGGGCAGGCATCTTCTAGGGCGACCGGGGTGCCATCGCCTTTGCGGTAAAGCACTACCGCCTCATTCAGCAGCTTGACCGCAAACAGTTGCTCACCGAGTTCGGTTTCACTGGCGGCGACATACCAGGCGTTGCGCATAAACATGGGGTCTCTCCTTATTATTCTTCGGATCGTGGCTAACGACGGATCCAGAATACGAGAGGCCAGTTGAGTAAGAATAGATGGATAAAACTGATATTTGGTTTAGGTTCTCTTAAGTGTTTATCGCGTCCCCACGAACATCTCCTGTGGGAGCTAGCTTGCTCGCTCCCACACTGGGTGCTGTGCGTTTTACAGACCGCCGCGCGTGCCTATCGCGGACAACGCCCGTTCCCAGATCTGCCGCGTTCGCACCCACACCAACTCTTGCCAGTCGCTGTCCGCGGGGAAGAATTGTTCAAGCAGTTGCAACTTGATCTGCCGTGCTTCGGGGCCGGTTGGGTCGCCGCGTAGGTGCAGCCACTGATCGTCGCGCAGCACCGCATGGATTTGTTGACCAGGGTAGGTGCCGCACTCGATCACGAACGGCATCAGTTGCACATGAGGCAAGGCGTTGATGATGGCCTGGGAGGTGTAACCGGTGGCAGTGGCAGCAACGCCGGTGTCACTCTGGCTGTTGGCGCTGGTCATCAGGGTGAACAGCCAGGGCCCGAACAACACCTGGGCCTGGGGCAGTGCCGGGTACGAGGCCTGGGCAATGGTCATCAACATCGGATGGCCATAATCGCCCGCGCCGGTGTGCAGGTCGAAGCACATCGCGACCTCGGCGTGTGCCAGGTGTTCGCCGAGGATCCGGTGCAGGGTCTGGTTCGACCAACTTGAGCTGTTACCGCCGTAGAACAGGCCATCGGGATGGCGATACTGACCGGCCTCGACAATCGACATCACCGCCGACCAGCCCTCGCGGCTGATCCGTTCATTGAGCTGGGCATCGGCGCGCTCACGTTCGGGGCCACGCAGTTGGGTACAGGTGTAGATCGGGTGCAGAGTTTCATAAGCCGCGTTGTCGGGTGGTGTCTTAGTGAAGTCCAGGTAGTTGCGGTTGAGGTCGATGTTGTCCTCGTTGACCCGACGCATCCAGGCCGTGCCCCACGGGTTGATCAAGTGGATCATCAGTACCGCGACGTCGTCGGGCAGGCTGCGCTCCCTGAAGGTTTGCAGCCATTGGCGCTGGCAATCCGAGCCGTAATAACCTTCCACGCCGTGGGTGCCGCTCAAGGCCACCAACACCCGTTTGGCCTGGGGGTTGCCGAGCAGGGCCACATCTGTGCCCAGGGCCTCGGCGAACGGGCCGCGCAATGGGTGCGGGTAATGGCTAAGACGGGCGCCGACGGCCTCGGCGGCGGCGAGGAATTGTTCACGCTGCTGGGTAAAGCTGCGGTGTGATGGAAAACCGTTACTCATGGTTGTCTCCTGTCGAAATGGGGTTACTTCAGGCGGCCGGAGAGGAACTGGGTCAAGCGCTCGCTTTGCGGACTGACCAGCACTTCACCCGGCGGACCTTGCTCTTCAACCCGGCCTTGGTGCAGGAACATCACATGGTTGGAGACGTTGCGCGCAAACCCCATCTCGTGGGTGACCACGACCATGGTGCGACCTTCCTCGGCCAGGGCCTGCATCACTTTCAGCACCTCGCCCACCAGTTCCGGATCCAGCGCGGAAGTGGGTTCGTCGAACAACATCACTTCCGGTTCCATGGCCAAGGCACGGGCAATGGCGACCCTTTGCTGCTGGCCGCCGGACAGGTGGGACGGGTATTTTTTCTCAACGCTCGGGTCCAGACCGACTTTATGCAGGTACTGCCGCGCGCGTGCCTCTGCGTCCTTGCGCTTGACGCCCAGCACATGCACCGGTGCTTCGATGATGTTCTCCAGCACGGTCATGTGCTGCCACAGGTTGAAGTGCTGGAACACCATCGCCAGTTTGGTGCGCACTTTTTGCAGCTGACGCGGGTCGGCCACCCGCAGCGCGCCGTTGAGATCCTGTTTGGTGCGGATTTGCTCGTTGTTTACCGTGATGGTTCCGGCGCACGGCTGTTCCAGGAAGTTGATGCAACGCAGGAAGGTGCTTTTGCCCGAGCCGCTGGAGCCAATGATGCTGATTACGTCGCCAGCTTTGGCCTTGAGCGATACGCCCTTGAGTACTTCGTGGTCGCCGTATTTCTTGTGCAGCTCATCTACGCTTAGCTTATACATGTTCGATGTCTCCAAAAGGACGGTCACTCAATGCGCCTGCGGTTGCAAGAAGGCCAGCCAGCGCACTTCGCAGCGACGAAACAGCCAGACCAGGGTAAACACCATCAGCGCGTACAGCACCGCCGCCAGGCCGAAGGCTTCGAACGAGGAGTAGGTCGCAGAGTTGACGTCGCGAGCGACCTTCAATAGATCGGGCACGGTGGCGGTGAAGGCGAGAGTGGTGGAGTGCAGCATCAGGATCACTTCGTTGCTGTAGTACGGCAGCGAACGGCGCAATGCCGAGGGCAGGATGATTCGCCGGTACAGGGTGAAGGTGGACATGCCATAGGCGCGGCCTGCTTCGATCTCGCCATAGGGCGTGGCGCGGATGGCGCCGGCGAAAATCTCCGTGGTGTAGGCGCACGTGTTGAGGGCAAAGGCCAGCAGGGTGCAGTTCATGCCCTCGCGAAAAAACGCATCGAGGGTCGGTTGGTCGCGCACCACTTGCAAGCTGTAGATCCCGGTGTAGAGGATTAGCAGTTGGATATACAACGGCGTGCCGCGAAACACGTAGGTGTAGAACCATACGGGCATGCGCAGCAGCGGATTGGACGAGACTCGTGCCACGGCCAGCGGCACGGCCAGGGTGCCGCCGATGGCGATGGAAGCGACTAGCAGCCAGAGGGTCATGGCCACGCCTGAGAGTTGGTAGCCGTCAAACCAAAGGTAGGCTTTCCAGTACTCCTGGACGATATCGATCATAGCTGCGCACCTCTGACGCCCACCGAGTAGCGGCGTTCAAGCCACATCAGCACGCCGTTGGAAACGGTGGTCAGGGCCAGGTAGATCAGGCCGCCGACCACGCTGAAGAAAAACAGGTCCATGGAGTTCTTGCCCGCGTCCTGGGTGACTTTGACGATATCGATCAAACCAATGATCGACACCAGCGCCGTGGCCTTGATCAACACCTGCCAGTTGTTGCCGATTCCCGGTAGGGCGAAGCGCATCATTTGTGGAAACAGCACCCGCACAAACACCTGCCGACGATTCATGCCGTAGGCCACGGCAGCTTCCAACTGGCCGGCTGGCACGGACTGAAAAGCGCCGCGGAAGGTCTCGGTGAAATAGGCACCGTAGATGAAACCCAGGGTCAGCACCCCGGCCGCGAAGGGGTTGATGTCAATCTGTTCGGTGTCCAGCCATTCAGTCAGGTTGTTCAGCCAGATCTGCAGGCTGAAGAACAGCAACAACATGATCACCAGGTCCGGCACGCTGCGAATCAGCGTGGTGTAGCCGGCGGCCAGGTGACGCAGCAGCGGTTGTTTCGATAGTTTGGCTGATGCGCCGATCAGGCCCAGCGTGACGGCCAGTACCATGGACATCAGTGCCAGCTGGATGGTCGCCAACGTACCTTCGAGAATGAGCGAACCATAGCCCTGTAAAAGCATGTTCTGTCTCTCCGTTGGCAAGGGCGGCCCGGGGGCCGGCCCTTGCGCGAAATGGATGGGCAAGGCGCCGGATCACCAAGCCGCGAGCGTTCCGGCACCGGTCAAGCGCAGGGCTTTTAGTTGTAGATGTCGAAGGTGAAGTACTTCTTCTGGATGGTGTCGTAGGTGCCGTTCTTGTGCATTTCGGCCAGTGCCCGGTTGATGGCTTCCATCAGCTGCGGCTCGTTCTTGCGCAGGCCGATGGCAATGCCTTCGCCCAGCAGTTCCTGGTTGTACACAGCGTCGCCGGCGAAGGCGAAACCGGTGTTCTTAGGCGTTTGCAAAAAACCCAGTTCGGCCACGGCGGCATCGGTCAGGCTGGCGTCGATACGGCCGCTGACCAGGTCCGGATACAGCAAGTCCTGATTGGGGTAGGTGACCATGATCACCCCTTTAGGCGCCCAGATTTTTTTGACGTACGTCTCTTGGGTAGTGCCTTGGGCTACGCCGACGCGCTTGCCTTTCAGGGATTCTGGCGTAGGCAGCAGACCGCTGTCCTTTTTCGCGATCAAACGGTTGGGGGAGTTATAGAGACGGTCGGAGAAGTCCACGTTTTTTTTGCGCTGGTCGTTGATGGTCATTGCCGACAACACGGCATCGAACTTTTTCGCCCGCAGCGCCGGGATGATGCTGTCGAATGCGTTTTCCACCCACACGCACTTGACCTTCAGCTCGGCGCAAATGGCGTTGCCCAGGTCGATGTCAAAGCCCACCAGTTGACCGTCGGGGTTTTTCGATTCGAACGGAGCGAAGGTCGGATCGACGCCAAAGCGAATGACGCTTAAATCCTTGGCCAGGACGCCGGTGGAAGCCAATGCAAAGACGGTGGCGAGTACAAATTTTTTCATTGTTGTTTTTCCTTTGTCTGACG
This sequence comes from Pseudomonas sp. B414, assembly GCF_055408445.1. NCBI lineage: Bacteria > Pseudomonadati > Pseudomonadota > Gammaproteobacteria > Pseudomonadales > Pseudomonadaceae > Pseudomonas > Pseudomonas sp. B414. The sequence continues at coordinate 16,745 of NZ_JBUZTQ010000050.1, forward strand.
GATCGAACGCTAACGATGTATTACAGAAAAATCTTTATATGATAGTACCTGTATATACATTTAATGCAAAATGCAGGCCAATTCACGGAAAATGCCTGCAAGGTGCTGTTTTTCGCGGTGCTGATAAGCCCGGGGTGGCTGAGTCGCCGGGCCACTATGGTTTTTTGGTACGCATGGTTACATCAGAGGCTGCACCGTATCGGGTCTTGCGTAACAACATGGGGCGTCTCCTGACCGGGACAGGTAAATACCCGCCAAAGCCAGAATACGAGGCTTTTCATATACAAAAAATGTCGAAAACTGTGGCTTGCTATAGCTCAGCTAAAGTATAAAACCGTCGATTGCTATGGAGATGATGATGAACAGCTTGCCTTCCCTGCGCGCGCTGCAGGTTTTTGAAGCCGTGGGACGTTTCGGCGGCATTGTCGAGGCCGCCAAGCGTCTGGGTATCTCGGCCGGTGCCGTCAGCCAACAAATGAAACTGCTGGAAGACACCCTGGGCTTGAGCCTGACCTTGAAGGTCGGCAAGCGTATTCGCCTGACCGCCGCCGGCCAGCGTTATCACGATAGCTGCGCAGCGGCATTCGAGAGCCTGCGCATCGCCCAGGTCGAGGTCGAGCGGTCGAAAAACGCCAGCAACCTGCGCATCAGCGCTTTGCCGTCATTGCTGTCGGATTGGTTGGCACCGCACATCTATGCCTGGCAGGACGAGCACCCGGAACTCAATTTGTTTCTCGATGGCAGTCACGCCGAACCTTCGCCAGAGGGCTACGACATCGATTTTCGCTTCACCTACGGCGACTACGTGGCCACGGAAAACGCCATCGAACTGTTTCGCGATTGCGTGGTGCCGGTGTGCAGCCCTTGGTTGTTGCGGCCTGATGTGCTGCTCAACAAACCGGCAGACCTGCTGGCATATCCGCTGCTGTCCATCGACTGGCTACCGAAGTTTGCCTCGCCGCCTTCGTGGCGTGACTGGTTCAAGGCCCAACAGGTGGACTGCGAAAGCATTCGCGATGGCTACCGCGTGTATTCCTTGTCTGCCATGGCAATCCAGGCCGCATTGGCGGGGCAGGGTGTGGTACTGGCGCAATACTCAATGGTGGCTGATGCGTTGTCAGATGGGCGTTTGATCAGGCCGTTTGCCCGGGCCTTGCCCTTGCCGTCGGCGTATTTTTTGGTGGGTGCCAAGGGCGCGTTCGACAAGGCCCACTGCCGCGACTTCCACCGTTGGATTGTGGCGCGCGGGCGTGAGCAAATGGTGATCAATCAGCGGTTGCTGGCGTAGCCGTCACTAGGCTGCGCTTGAGCTCAGGTTTTCGTCGGACAGTTCGCTGTTGGAGCGCCGGCACAGGTAGTACTGGCGGCCGTCATCCACGTGCAGGTCGAACAGCTTTACCAGTTCGCCGCTGGCGACATCGGCGCCACCAACGGCTCGCGCAGCAGCGAGCAACCCAGGCCGGTCAGCGCCAGTTGCCCGTCTTCGAGCAGCAAGCCATTGAGCGCACTGGCGTGCTTGACCTCGGCGACTTGAAACCATTCGGCCCAGGTGCCGCGTTCTTCGTCGTGCAGCAACGGCAGTTGGCTCAAGGCCTGGGGCGAGTCGATGGGGGCGTGGCGCTGAAGGAATTCGCGGCTGCAATAGGGCGAGACGGCACCCGAGATCAGCGGCTCGCTGTGATTGCCCGGCCAGTGGCTGGTTCGCTGGAATAGCTGCGGTGGTTTGCGTAGGTGACGTTGATGTCCAGTTCCGGGTTTTGCGCCAGGAACTCGACCAGCCTCGGAATGAACAGGTTGATGCCAAACAGCGGAATCAAGCTGATGGTCACCTGGCGCATGACGGACTTCTCGCGCACATGCTCGGTGGCGCTGTGCAATACCGCGAAAGCCGAGCGGATGGCACGGTAATAGGGGGCATGCCGAGATAAGGCAAAGTTCACTAATTTGGTATGCCGCCGCTTGGGCTGTTGGGCCGCATGCGTTTTTCGCGTTCCAAAGCTCGCTCGGTTTTTGGCCCATCCACAACCGTTTTCGGGGCGTGCGCTTTCTGCAGGCGCTGGGCGTCCCGCTCTTTTTGCAGCGCCAGTGCCGTGGTTTTGTCGTAGCGCTTGGCAATAGAACCCGGCAAACCGGCGATAGCATCGGTGTAGATCCTCGCTTCCAACCGCGCCCGACTGATGGCCACGTAGAACAGATTTAGCGAAGTGGTACGGCTCTTGGTGTTCACGGAGATCATCACGCGATCATTGGTTAGGCCCTGCGCACTGTGAACAGTCGCGGAATAAGCGTGTTCCAGGTGCAGCGGTTTGTTCGATGGCAGCTTCACCACGCGCTCCGGCTTTCCGTCGCGCTCTCTGGTCGAAGCCAGCTCGATCATGCCGTTGGCTGTGCTGATAACTCGCATCCGGTCGCCGTTGGTGAGGTCGAGTGATGGCGTGTTGCGGGTGATGCGTACCAGGTCGCCAATGGACAGCTCCGGGCGCTCTGCCTTGTAGACGCTGAGCTTTGTAACCTGTCGCGAGTTGATCTGACGGCTCTGGCCATCGGCACCGGTCACGACAAGGATGTTTCCCGGTAACGCCTGTTTGACGGTGTAGTTCTCGCCACGAACCAAGCCCGCTTTTTTGTAGTCTTTCTCCGGCTGAATGACCATTCCTTGCTGGTAGGTCGGTGCGTAGCGCCGCTCTGCCTGAGTCATATCAACGCGGTTCAACGTGTCGAACTTCGCCCCCCGGCCCTCAAGGCCCAATGCCTTGCGCGCCAAAGTGTTGATCTCTTTGCGGTCTTTGTTTGTACCGGCAACGATCAATACCTCTCTACGCTCCTGGTCAGTCAGTTGCATGTAGTCGTTGACGATCGCTTGATGTCGATCGATAGGGTTGCGCAGTTCCTCAATGTGCTTGATGTGCTGCAGCGACTTGGGAGTATTGCCATCGGCGGCGTGCTCGACGGCTAATTTCAACTCGGGGTCTTTCTGCCGCTGGATCTCCTTGATCCGGGCGGTTTGCATGCCGTTCTGCTGGAGCTGGGCGAATGGTTTTCCCGCCTCGATGGCCTCGGTCTGTTTGGTATCGCCCAGCTGAACAAGGCGGGCCCCGGACTTTTCCACCAGCCGCATGAGCTGTTCCATCTGGCGAGCGCCGACGACACCGGCCTCGTCGAGAACAATGATAGTCCTCTCGTCCAGGGTCTTGTCTTTGGTGTTGAAAAAGCTGGCCAGGGTATGAGCGTCCATCCCCTCGTTTTTGAGTGCGGCAACTTGGTTCCCATACGGCGCCAATGCGAGGATTCGATAGCCGAGTTGATCCTCTGTCTTGCCGTAACTCATTGCCTCGTTGACGGATGTGAGCAGTTGCACGGCCCGCTCAACGGAGTAGGTTTTGCCCGTACCAGCATCACCCTGAATGCCGACAAACCGATTCTCCGTGCTGACGATGGTCTCGACGGCTTGCCGTTGGCCAGCGGTGAGGGTTGATCCTTCAAGTGCTTTAGCGACCTGCTCCTGGGACATGAGCGGCGTCACCTGGCCCCGGCCAGTGCGCTCAATGGCAAGGATGGCTTTCTCGCGCTTCAAGCCTTTCTGTGTGGTGTAGCGCTTCTCGGTTGGCACCAATGAACCGCGCTCGATGGCGGTGGCCACGTACTGTTTTGCCTGCTTGTCCGTCCAGCCTTTCAACTCCTGCAGGTGAGCTTGCCAACCTGCAGGCGACAACACGGGCGCGTTTTCCGTGGGCTGTGCCATTGAGTAGGCCGGTGCTGACTCTATGAGCGTACCTTGTTGTACCAGCCGGGCTATTTCGGCCCGTACCTGGTCAGGCCCGGCCAACCCTACCGAACGCTGGAGCGCCACGGTCAACAGGTCCAACTGGGTAACAACCTGTTCACGCTCGGTCAGGTGATTGATTGCGTATTGCACAACGGCTTGGGCCGGTGTCAGCCCTGCGGGTAGATTGGGATCAGATGGAACGCGGCCAGCGCCTGACGCTGGGCCTGATTCACCATACTCGCGGCCATCCAATCGGCTTTGTGGGCCGTAGTCGATCCCTAACTCGCGGCTTTTCGTCACCCAATACTGTTTCACCAGATCGTGGTCGCGCTCGTCTTTGTGCGGCCTGGTGGCCATTGAGATAACTTGTTTTTCCAGAGTGGTCGCGTCGGCCCGGGTTTTCCCGTCCTTGGCCAACGCTTCTTCAATGACTTTGCTGCGGCTGGAGAATGCTTCGATCTGTTCCCGTGAAATGTGATTCAGCTCGAAGTTGCCTTTGCCATCGAGTACGCGGATCTCGTAGCCCAGCTCGCGCAGCTCCAAGGCCAGTTGGCCCTTGTACATGGCGTCAACTTCATGCTGAACCTTGAAAATATCGTCGTTGAACAAGGCACGCCATTTACCATCGGCGCGCTGCGTCATGTTCATGATCACCGCATGGGTGTGCAGTTGGGGATCCTTGCCGCGACTCATTTCGTGGCGAAACTTGCCAATGACCATGTTCCCCGTGCGTTCGCGCAGGAACTTGCCCTGTACCTTGCGCCGTGCCTGGGCGAGCTTTTCGACGTGGTGCATGGCCTTGGCCACCGCCCGGTCGTGAGCCAGGGTGACATTTTTGTCGCCGGCGACGAGTGCTTGCATCGACACCGATTTCGGCGCCGAGAATGTCATGTCCAAGCCCATGCGCCGCTTGTTGGTTTCGGCATTGAACGTGGTGTGGATCCGCTCGCCGTTCGGCAACTTGCCATCAAGCAGTTTGGCCAGTTGCAGCTGATCGACGGGGCCGACCAGGCCGAGCCGTTCGGCACCTTCGCCTTGCCACTCGCCGGGTGTTTCCTTGGCGTAGTAGTCGTCTGCAGCAGAGAAATAACGTGCTGCAGCGTACTGGTTGTTTCCTCGAATCGGCGTGACGTTGAGCATGCAACCTCCGTTACGCAGCCTGACCGGCAACGACTATTCCCTGCGCTCTCTCTTTGTGATTCACATAGGGCAGCTTGATTTTGGTGATAGGGAAGTCCTCACCGAATTTCAGATAAGCCTCAAGGTCTTTCAAATTTGAGATTTCGGAGTCCATGACCACGGGCTCTTTCTTGATCTCTGGCGAGCGGTTGCTGCGGCCGTTGCTGAAAGAGACACGCATACGCCTGACTTCCTGCTGGCCAAGGATCTCGCTGGCCTTGTCCGAGGTTTGTGCGTTGGATGCGGCAAGAATCACGTAATTACGGAAGCAAGACAGCACCGTTTCTGCATCGTGTTGGCCATAGCTGGTGATCAACTGCGACCAGTCCTGCAGACTGGCAACCATACGAAGGCCGTGTTTCCGGCCTTTGGTGGCTGCTGGCACGAACGATTCGAGTTTGCCCAGCGACTGCAGCTCGTCCAGGAACATCCAGAGACGTTTCCCGGTCATGGGCTCATAGCTGAGGATGGTCGCGCAGATCGTATCAATCCACATGGCCACCAATGGCTGCATGGTCGAGCGCATGTCCTCCCGCCAGGTGATAAACAGATTGCCCGCATTCGGGTCTGTCACCCACTTATGGATCGAGAAACTACCCTTGGTCATGAAGCGCAGCGGGCGAATGTACTTGTTCATCATGAACTGAATACTGGCAATCGCCTTTTCAGCGTTGTCGCGGAAATAGCCCTCGGAGTCGGTGTTGGCCAAGAACGCCCGAATGGTGTCCCCATCCTCCCGAACCAGCAGGTTTACCAGCGTGTCCTGGTTCGGGTTGTTGGTTTCCTTGAGCTTACGCATGGTGTCGGCCAGTACGTCACGGGCATACGCGCACCACTGTTCATCACCTGGATCCACCTGCGGCGGGATGATGGATTTCGCCATACGGTCGAAGTCGTGAACACCCTTGATCTCGTTGAACACCGTCCAACCTGCTGACCGAGCATCGAAGGGGTTGAGAATCACATCGCCTTTGAAACTGAACTTTGAGTAAAAGGTGCCGTTGGGATCGACAACGGCCATCTTGTCGTTACGCTTCAACGCCGAGACCATCATGCTTTCCATGGTGACGGACTTACCGGCACCGATGGACGCGCAAATCATGGTGTTTCGATCTTCAAGGTGCAGTGGCATCGGCACTTTGCCGACCATGATCGGTTCGATGTTTTCCAGCCCACTTTTGCGGCGTTCACGGTTGGTTTGGGCGTTACGTCTACGGACTTTGCTGTCCACGTAGTGCCAATTTCGCATGCGAGAACCGCGCAAATGCTCAATGAACCGTTCGCCACGGAACCCATCGTCGCAATACTCATTGAGGTAGTAGACCAGGGCACCGGCCACCACGGAGGTGGCCACCGTGCATCCGGCCATGATTGGGTTCTGCAGTGTCTGGTGCAATGTCTCGCGGAAGGCGCCGGGGAATGGTGTAAACGGCATCTGCGCCAGGTAGGCGCCGCCGACCCAACCGGCGATTGGCAGAGCAATCCCCGCCGTCAATATTGCGCTATCGACTTCTTGTTTGTGCACTAGTCCTCTCCTGATAGACGTTCAATGTCCTTAGCCAACTCGGGCAACAGAGCGGCTAATGCTTCCTCGTTGCTCCCCAATGCGGACAGTTCGGCACGCAGCTCGCTGAGCTTTCCTTGCGTGCTGTTCTGTCGTAGCAGGTAGACCACGATGGCCAGAATGGTTCGGTTAGTGGCCTGCGCCTGGTCGAGTGATTCGAGCAAACTCATGATTCGTTGTTGGTCTGCCCACTGGTCGATTCCGCCCTGGTGGCTGTCCACTTTGGACGGCTCAAGCAGACGATCACGCATGTAGGTGGACAGGTGTTTGTAGCCTGCCAAAGCAGCCGATTCCTCGACCCTGGCCAGCTGCTCATCGTTCAAACGTATCGGTACGGTCTTCCCCACATTGCCCCCTCATGGCGGTCAAAATCCCCCCTTGAAATGGAGGGGTCCAGGTCTTCGAGTTCATGTATAACAAATGTAATACACAAAACACTATTAAAATATGGTCCATATTGTATATTTGTAATACATCTGTATCACATGTGCATTCAGGCAAAACCCACTGGAAGCACTGTATATGCTGGGCTGACCTCCCGCTAGGGAGGTGCGTGATGTGTATTAAGATTTTGATCCTGTTAAGGATCAAAAATTATGCTCTTGTTAAGGGCGTATCCATCATTTAGGTCGAAGACCGTAGAAGAGGGTACAGGTAGGGTGCAAGGTGGGTGCTGTAAGGCTGCACAATGGATGCAGGAAGGGTTTAGCTTGACTATGTGTAGGGGGTAAGTAGGATGCACAAAGAGAGCAATAAGGGTGCATATAGGGTGCAATATGGCAAAGCTAGACCTAGCGACTGCATTGCAGGCAGTTGAACCGGAAACCAAGGCGGCACAAATACGCCAGGTGATGCCGATTATCGAGCAGCAATTGAAGGCGGGAGTTAGACGCCAAGCGATCCTGAATGTGCTCAAGGAGCAGGGGATCGAGATCAGCATGGAGACGCTGAAAAGTTACCTGTATCGGTATCGCAAGTCGGTCAAGGCCGGAACGGTCGAAGCACCGGCAAATGTGCCAAATTCGCAGTCAGCTGCGGTAGTGCCAGAGGCAACCGCCGAAAAGCTGGAAATTGTATCGTACGATACAAAGACGGAAAGTCAGGATCTACCGGCGCCAATAATGGCGCCGAACGAATTGAGCAAGATCATGAACCCTGGGGATGATGTGAACGCCTCAGAACTGGCTCGCTACGAGAGTGCGAGCCCAAGCAGAAGGAGACGCACATGAGTAAAATCGCCGTAGTGAATTTCAGCGGCAACACCGGCAAGACGACTGTATCTGATCAGTTGTTGTCGCCCCGGATGGACGCGCCGCGCTTCGCCATCGAGACAATCAACGCGGGGGCTTCTGACACTGCCGCCGAGATCGAGCGTATGAAGGGGCGTCAGTTCGGCGAGCTGCAAGAATGGCTGATGGTCGAGAGCAAAGCTGTGGTCGACGTGGGAGCCTCGAACGTCGAAGACTTCTTCAAGTACATGGGGCAGTTCGCTGGCTCGCAGGAAGAGTTCGATTACTTCCTGGTGCCCACGGTCAGCGAGAAGAAGCAGCAGGCCGACACGATCAACACGATCAAGACGCTATCGGCGCTTGGCGTACCAGCCAAGCGAATCCTGGTCGTGTTCAACAAGGTGCAGATTGACGATGCAGACGACCTGCCGCAAACCTTCTCGGCGGTGTTCGGCTTTCACAAGCTGGAGAAGAAATTCACCCTCAACCCTGACGCGGTGATCTATTCCAACGAGGTGTTCGAGCGGCTGCGTGCGTTCAAGAAAAACATTTCCGAGGTCGTGAAAGACACCACGCCGTACCGTGAGCAGTTGAAAGACGCGAAGACCGAAGAAGACAAGGAGCACGCCATACGGATGATATCGGTTCAGCGCCTGGCTAAGTCGGCCTGGAAGAACCTCGATGACGTGTACGCGGCGCTGTTCGGGAAAGGGAAGTAACGGCGATGGGCAAGGATCCGACAACCGCCCGCGAAGCGTTGGCGGTTCAGATGATGGAAGACATTGACGCCCTGGTGCGCCGTCTCGAAGAAGTGGACGGCGAACTGGGGGCGAAACTGGACCAGGCGATCAAGGACGGCGCGGCCAAGGCGTTGCTGCAGACGCGGTTGAACTTCGAGTCAATGATGGAAACCCAGCAGGTGGCGTTGCTGCAGGCTGGCCGTGAGGCCGCCGCCAGGATCGGTAACGAGCTGAACCGCAGTTCGGCGCCGCTGATCCTAGCAGCCGGAGGGCTGCGCCGTTGGTTCTTGGCGTTCACGCTTACGGCGTTGGTATCAGCGATTGTCGCCGGTGCCGTGGGTGCTTTCATCGGGTATCGACTGGCAACAATGTAAGGGGGGCGCCCCCTTTTATTGGGGTTTATCCTGTATCGTACGATACAGGATAAACTTTCCGTATTGCCACAACCCTCCCCCCGTAGGCGATCAGGCCAGGGGGGATTTCTCGCGTGCGAGAAAAGGAGGACACATGACCGCAACTGCCAGTCAGGAACTGTACGAAGAAATCGAAGGCGCCTATGCGTACTTCAACGAGGTGCTGTTTGATGGCCAACTCCCTGGCTGTCTGTTCACGTTGCAGCGCAAAAGCAACACGTTCGGGTACTACTCTGAGTCGCGCTTTCTTCGCCGGAACGGCGAAGGAAAGAGCGATGAGATTGCGCTGAACCCTGCATATTTCGCGCACCGTCGCGTAGAGCAGACCCTATCCACACTGGCACATGAGCAAGTCCACCAGTGGCAGGCCCATTTCGGCAAGCGCTCCCGATCCGGGTATCACAACGCGGAATGGGCGAACAAAATGCAGTCCATCGGGCTGATGCCGTCCGACACCGGCGAGCCTGGCGGGAAACGTCATGGCCAGCAGATGACGCACTACATCATCGAGGGCGGGCCGTTCGATCTTTCCAGCAAGGAACTGATCGAACAGGGCCGCATGTTGTCCTGGATCGACGTGGTAACCAAACGGGTTCCTATGTCGGCAGTGCTGCTCTACGGGCCTGGCGGCGAGCCGGTGCCAGGTACGCCGGAAGATCCGACGATAGATATATCGGCGCTGACCTCGGCGGGTTTGCTGCAGCCAGATCCTGGCAAGGAAGACCCGAAGAACAAGCGCAAGTACACCTGTCCGAGTTGCCACCTGAATCTATGGGGCAAACCGGGGCTTAGCGGTCGGATTCAATGTATTGAGTGCGCAGTCCCGTTTGTGGACTCGAAAGAGCTGGTCGAAGTCCCGCCAGAGGTGGCGGCTGAGAGCGGCGAATAGGCCCGCGCAGATCGCGGGCGAAGCCCGAACCATTCCAACTTGCGGATCCAAGGGGGGCACCCCTTTGGTCGCCGAAGGCATTCCGATGCAATGGCCAGCGCATGAAAAATCGCCCAGCGAGCGGGGCCCGTCAGAGGCCAGAGCGAGCGATGCAGTTATCCACGGGCCGGGAGGTTTCTTGCCCGGGCGGTGGATAACTGCAGGGTGATTTCCTGAGTCGTGCGCAGATCCAGGACGCGGGCTGTTGCATCGCCCGGGCTATCGGCTTTTTCCCTGTATCGATATAAAGAGTGGGGGACGTTGACCTGGTGCAAGCGGAGCGCGCAGCCCGGGACGGGCGAAGGCGTGAGGATCGAAGCCCGAAGGGCCAAGACCCGGCGCGCTTTTGGCCGGGGCTTGGTTTACGAGAGCCGTTTCGGCGAGGCCGAACACGCACAGCGGCGGGGTCACACCGGCTCGCGTTGCGGGTAACGCACCCTATGTTCAATCGGGGGTACAGAGAAGGGGTGCATAGAGAAAACGGAAAAAATCGTACGATAGGCCCTGTGACCCGCAAAGTTCGGGCATGTCTCTGTCAGAGTGTTTGCACTTGCTCGGTTTGCCTTTCATTTCTTGACTACAATCGTGGGAGCTGAAGGATCAGATCCCCTCAACAAAAGCCCCGTCAAGATGCCGGGGCTTTTGTTTTCAGTCCACACCGTTGAGCAGAGAACGACTAGATCATGGTGAGCTGATGCCGGTAGGTGTTGTCATAGAGGTTTGATAGTGCTCCATGTTCAGTCTTTCGCATTCAGCATCTGCTTCTATCTGTGTCGGGTAGGTGAACTGCAATCGCTGCTTATCTTGATTGTCATAAATATCAAACCCGCCAGGAACTGTAGTGGAGTGAAAGCGAGTTCCATTACGAATCGATCCTGTTTCGATGGGGATCGCAGGAACAACAACAAATCTCTGAATCATCGTCGCGTCCTTGTGTTGAGTGAATCTTAACTAATAGCGGCAGCCCGCCACTTCTTCAAGTTTTGATAAACCCAATGACAACCAAGCAGCCTGAAGCCGTGGCCTGTCAGGTTGAAGTCATAGAGGTTTGTAGGGAAACGTCAGGAAAAGCCGAAATAGCCCCTATCTTGACGTACTTCGGTCGTCCGGTCTGACGCCAGGTTGAGGCATAGCCCAACCTGACGGATCGATTGACAGCTCATTATTATTCACTATGATTAACCCTGAGTCGAGCTATGGCAAAGTCACTCAAAATAAATCACAAAGGATAGATGATGAGCCAATCCAGCCCTTTGACGCACCAGGATGCCAACCATCGCGATTCCGCATGGGAGCGTGCTGCCAACTACGAGAAGGAAGAGCGCCCCATCCACCCAGTTAGCAAAATTGTGATCAAGGGGGCGGTTGATGTTGTGTTCTTTCGCTCGTCATCAGCGCACCTGGTCGTGGCAGGGGAAAACGTGGAAGCCATTCGTAACATCAAGACCCGCTTCGAGGGTGACAAGCTGATCATCGAGCAGGAGGGCATTTCCATTAGCGGCTATGGGGGCAATATTCACGTTTCTGGTACCGGCAACATTTTCGTGGGCGGAACGATCAATGTCGGTGGACGCCACGGCGGCGTCACTATGCAGTCCAAGGGGCGAAGCATCGTTGGAATCGCATTGCCTGAAGCCCCCAGTATCCGCATCAAGGGCAGTGGCGACGTGACCCTGTACGACCTTCAGCAGACCGTCCTCGATCTAGGCATCCAAGGTTCGGGCGATATCACGGCCTTTGGTCGCGTGGGTCTTCTGGACGCCGAGATAGCCGGTTCGGGCGACGTGGACGCCAGCGAGCTGGTCGCTACGTCCGCCAAACTGTCGGTAGTCGGCTCCGGTGATATCGACGCCTATGTCAGCGACTCAGTGAAGGCACGCGTGGCGGGTTCCGGTGACATCGTGGTGCGCGGTAACCCGCCGACCCGCGACCATTCCGTTGCCGGCTCAGGCGACATCAAGTTCAAGAAGAAGTGACGCTCCATGAAGAATGACCAAGAACGAACCGAGCTGTTGCAGCAGATCGACAAGCTGTTGACGGCAGTGGATTCGATGCAAACCTGCCTCGAAGCGCCCGAGGCCACAAACGCCGATGGCAGCTTTGACATTGCTCGCACCAACTTGCGTATCACGGCCAACGAGGCCGCGCAGGTTGTCGAACGTCAGCGAGGCGCGCAGGAGCAGCGTGAAAAGTCTCGTCCAAAAGTAACGCTGGCCACGTCGTTACTTGCCGGCGCTGAAGCGTCTGAATGGCAGGCCAACAAGCTCAAAACTAATGGCGATGAGGCCGGTGCCCGCCAGGCCAGCGAACATGCCGTCACTCTGCGCCGGATGGCATCGGAAGCGGCGGTTACTGAACGCCGGCAGAGCATGCACCTTGTACCTACCATTGATTAGGAGTAACCCCATCATGGCAACCACCGCGAAAACCCGATCCGTCACGGCTCACGTCCCTGTGCAACTGGCCGAAAAGGTCGATTTGATGGCTGAGCGCCTGGAACGCTCCAAGAACTGGATCGTCAAGCAGGCTCTGGCCGCCTGGATAGACCAGGAAGAAGAACGTAGTCGCCTGACCCGTGAGGCATTGGCCGATGTGGATGCTGGTCGCGTGATCGATCATCAAGCTGTCCAGGCCTGGGCTGAAAGCCTCAGCACTGACACTCCGTTGCCGGTACCGCGCTGATGGAGTTGAAGTGGACAAGCAAGGCGCTTTCCGACATTTCCCGGTTGTATGAGTTTCTGGCGTCGGTGAATCAGCCTGCCGCCGCACGAACAGTGCAGCAACTCACAGCCGCACCTTCCACGCTGCTGGCCAACCCGCGCATTGGCGAACGCCTGGAAGAATTCGATCCACGGGATGTGCGCCGAATTCAGATCGGCCATTACGAGATGCGTTACGAGATAGTGGATTCCACTATCTACCTACTGCGCCTGTGGCACACCCGCGAAGACCGATAGGTTTGGCTGGGCCAGGAACGGAATACATCAAACTGGCGAGCCTACGACTGATCAGAAAACCTTAGCGTACGATTTTTTCCGAATTCTGTAGGCTCCCCTAATCCAAGGCCAACCTCCTGTGCTAATTCGCCCAGTCTAGGGGACTATAGATCGCCAGTCATCAGTAGCTCTCTCAGTATGCTGAGATTTTTCCTGATTTCAACTTCTACCTTTCCAGAATAATCAAGTGCCTCAAGCGTATTCTTTGTTTGGTTCATTGCCTCTGCTATTATATCAATGGCAGTTTTTCTTGATGCTGCCATATTTTCTAGAGTCTGTTCCCCTGCATCTAGCATTGTTACGATATCTTGTTTGCTTAACTTATCATAATTCACGTTACGGAGTTGCTCTAGTATTAACTCTTGATCCGACATATATGATCCTCTTTATTATTATCGATTTGTTGTTTATGATAATATTAATTATTTCATTGTTCCAGAAAATAACAGCTGGGATAGTGTATCATAAAAAATATATTTCGAGCGAATGGGGAAAGTCGGTCGAGCCATGCGCATAACCAATCCATGGCATTGGACGCACAGTATATCGTTACCGGTGGATAAATGAATTAACCGCTCAATCCACTAGGTTGCGACGACGCAATCAGTTCGTGGACGGTGCGGTTTATCTATTACCCCCTCTAGATAAATGAGCAGGGACAAACTTCGCCACCCAAGATAGCACTTTTTCTACCGGCATGGGTTTCGCAATACCATAGCCTTGCGCTACATCACAACCTAGGTTCATCAGCAACACTTCGTGCTCAACCGTTTCAACCCCTTCAGCAATAACCTCGCGGTTAAACGATTTCGCTAGACCGATGATCGCCTTAGTCAGCCCCAAGCTGTCTTTATCGATGAGTATGTCGCGTATAAAAGATTTGTCTATCTTGATTGACTGCGTGGGCAGTTGTTTAAGGTAGCTCAGCGATGAATACCCGGTTCCAAAGTCGTCCAACGAAAATGTCACACCCAGATCCTGGCAAGCAATGAGGCACTGAGTGACATGTGATAAGTGTTCTATCACCACTGATTCGGTAATCTCAATATCCAACATCTGCGGCAAAACATTAGGGTGGCTGTCCAGCAAAAACTTTAGGGACTTTACAAAGTTTTCTTTTTTGAAATGTAATGCTGAAATGTTTACACTCACAGACCACGAATGACCCAAGTCCGCCCATTGTTCTATTTGACTGAGCGCCTGATCTATGACCCACTCGCCGATCTCCACGATCAGATCGCTCTGCTCAATCAACGGTATAAAATACTGCGGTAATATAAGTCCATCTCGCGGATGCTGCCAACGCAATAGCGCTTCAAAACCAATCACTGCCCCACTGCTCAAACTTATTTTTGGTTGATAATGCAAGCATAACTCACCATCATGTAACGCTTGGCGAACCCGTATTACGGTATCAAAAGCTGATTTATCCATGGCGGTTGCAGGAGCTGAGTGCAACACGGTTATTGAATTGAAGCCGGAGCATCATGCCGCATAGCCAAGGCTTCCTGCATCACCTCTCCCATGACTTC
>NZ_JBUZTQ010000051.1:0-27981 GCF_055408445.1 Pseudomonas sp. B414
AAGTCATGGGAGAGGTGATGCAGGAAGCCTTGGCTATGCGGCATGATGCTCCGGCTTCAATTCAATAACCGTGTTGCACTCAGCTCCTGCAACCGCCCATCGTGAGCAAGTTAGTGCTGCGCAACTTACTTGGGCGGATAGGTGCTGAGGATCTTGCTCACCGCTTCGTTGATCGCCGCACTGCGCTCGGCCGGAGTCGGGCTGCTGTCGACGACTTTTTCGGCACTGCCGCGCCATACCAGCTTGCCGTCTTTGGCATCGATCAGGTCAATCTGCAAGGTGCCAACCTGATACACCACGTTGCGGATTTCGTTATACATCGGTGGGCCCCAGTAACCTTCCCACGGGCCGCCCCAGTAGCCCCCCCAAGGTCCGCCCCAGGGACCACCGTAGCCGTAGTTGGTGACTACTTGCTCCTGGCGGTTGGCCACGATCAGCCAGGCTTGCACCAGCAAGTCCGGCTTGCTGCCAGCCGCCACCGGGCGCAGGCCGCGCTGGTCCAGCTGGCCGCTGATGGCCTGGAGAATCCGTTGCTCGGTCAGGTCACTTCTGAGCATCGGGTTATTGGGCTGATATTTCACGGCAGGGTCTTTCCAGGCCCAGGAGCGAAACTTGGCGAAATCGACAGCAGGATTGTAATCATGGCTGACCTGCATGGTTTCGCAGGCACTGAGCAACAGGGCCAGGCCCAGTAAGGCTATGCGACGTAACATGATGATTTCTCCGCTTCAACAATCAGTCTTAATGGGGAGGATAAGCCTGTACTGCCTTGTTCAGTGACTCGCGCAGGGCGTCACCGCGTTCGCTCAGGCTGCCTTTGCTGCTGGTTTCTGCACTGGAACTCCACACCGGTTGCCCGGTTTTGCCGTCATACAGGTTGAGTCGCACCACCATCACCTCAACCTCGTAAGTGCGTACGACGGGTACTGAGTTGTACATCCCGTACTGGCTGCCGTAACGGCCATAGCCGCTGCCGTAGCCAGCCCCGTAACCATAGTCGTCCTGCACCTGACGCAAGCGTTTTTCTGTATGCAAATCGGCACTGACCCAAAGATCTGCCGCACGGTTGGGTTGCGCCGGGCGCAAGCCACGCTGGTCCAGGGCATTGTTCACCGCTTCGGCGATTTGCGCCGAGTCGGCCCATGCGGTGCCTGCGGGCAGGCGCCCATTGAGCCAGGCCCAGCTCTGGTAGCGCCCGTAATCCCGAGGCGGGGCCGGGTAGGCGCTCAAGTCCAGGGTGTTGGCCGCCTGTGCCGGGGCCGGTGGCATGGGCATGGCGCTAGGGGTGTAAGGGTTGGGGCTTTGGCAAGCGCCCAGCCCCAGGCTCAAAACGATCAAGGCAACGCGGCGATACATCGTGGTCTCCCCCGCAGGGCGATTTAAATCGGGCGGCACACCCAATGCAGATAACGTCCCAGCCCGGCAAAGGCAGGATGGCGTCGGTGGGCCAGTTCCATTTCAACCAGGGCTTCAAGCTCGGCACGGGCCTGAAACTCCACTGGCATATAGTCGTGAAACACCCGCACACCGCTCTGGGTTTCGACCTGCCACAGGCCTTCGAGTGCCGTGGCCAGCTCCCGTGGGTCAAGAGGCTGCTGCGGGGTGAGGCTCTGCTTTTCACCGGCCATATCGTTATTGCGCATCTTGCGAAAGTGACCCTTGAGCAGGTTGCGATAGATCAGGGCGTCGCGGTTATAGAACGCCAGTGACAACCAGCCCTCTTTGGCGGTCAATTGATGCAGCACCGGCAGGATCGCGTGGGGCTCGGCCAGCCATTCCAGCACGGCGTGGCACAGCACCAGATCGTACGGTTCGGTCAACTGGCCCAGCAGCTCTTGCCAGGGGGCCTGGATAAAGGTGCCGGTCTGGCCTGCTTCGGCAAAACGCTGGCGGGCGCCTTCCAGCATCGGCGCGGCCGGTTCGGCCAGGGTTACATCGTGACCTTGCTGGGCCAGCCATAAAGACATGTGGCCCAAGCCGGCGCCGATATCCAGTACCCGCAAGGGGCGTTTGGGCAAGGCTTCCTGCAGGTCGGCCTGGAGCACGGCCAGACGAATGGCACCCTTGGCGCCACCGTAGATTTTCTCGGCGAAGCGGGTGGCCAGTTGATCGAAGTGACGGTCACTCATTTGCTGAAACGCCTTTCATTGTCGGCCAGTTTATTGCGTACCACTTCATTCATGTCCAGGCCCAGCTCGGCGCAGAGTAAGACCAGATACAACACGATATCACCCACTTCCTGACCGGCGTGGGCGAGCTTGTCGGCGGGAAGCTGACGTGACTGGTCTTCGCTCAGCCACTGAAAGATTTCCACCAGCTCGGACATTTCGACACTGGCGGCCATGGCCAGGTTTTTCGGGCTGTGGAACTGCTTCCAGTTGTTGTTATCGCGGATGCGATGCATGCGTTCGGTTATTTCGTCGAGGTTCATTGCGGGCGTGCTCTCCAGAAGGAGCAAAGCTTGCGACTGAACGGGCATTGGTGCAAGTGAAAGGCGCCGCACAGGCACCCAAACCTATTGTTGGAGCGGGCTTGTTTATGGGGTATGGCTCAGCTAACCGGTCGCCATTGCCCGATCAAATGCACCAGCCCGTCATGCCCATTGACCTGAAAATCACCACTGGAGCCCGCCTCACTGCTGAGCAAAATCACCTCGCTGGGCAGGCGCAGCGGTTTTTTAAAGGCGACACTGATCTCGACATTGGCTGCCGGTAAGTGCGAGTTAAGTGCCGCCAGTGCGCGGGCTTTTATCCACAGGCCGTGGGCGATGGCGCTGGGCAGGCCAAACAGCCTGGCGCTGGCGGCACTGAGGTGGATGGGGTTGTAGTCCCCCGATACCCTGGCATATTTACGGCCAATATCGGCGGGTGCGTACCAGCGGGTCAGTTCGCTCAGGGCAACGGACGCAGGGGTTGAGGTTTGCGGCACTTCACCCGGCAGTTCGACGCCTTTGCACAGCAACGTGCTTTGCGCTTCCCACAGCGGGCCGAGCATATCGTCCACCTGCGTGACCACCTCGAAGGTCGCACCCTTGGCGTGTTTTTGCAGGTTGTGCACAAACACCCCGATACGCAGCTGCGACACGTTACCCATGGGGCGCATCACGCGGATCTGGTTGCTCAAATGAATCAGCCCGAGCAGTGGAAAGGGGAAGTCCTTGTCGGTCAGCAATTGCATCTGCAACCCGAAAGCCAGCACATGGGGCCAGGTGGGCGGCAGCAGCGGGCTGGGCGCCAGCGCGCAGACCTCGCGAAAAGCCGCCAGGGCCTTGGGCTCCACCTCGACCCAGCAACGCAAGCCTTGTTCCGGCAACGTACTGCCGGTGATCTTGCGCCGGGCTGCGGCATGGGCGTACAGCGCGGGCAGGTGCGGCGGGCCGCTGAGGTCGAGCCATTTCACGGTCATGACTTATGCTCCCAGAATGCTTTGCCCACACACCCGCAGTGCCTGGCCACTGACCGCGCCCGAACCCGGCTGGCCGAGCCAGGCCACGGCCTCGGCGACGTCCTGCGGCTGGCCACCCTGGCCCAGCGAACTCATGCGCCGGCCCGCTTCGCGCAAGGCAAAAGGAATATGCGCGGTCATTTGGGTTTCGATAAACCCCGGGGCCACGGCATTGATGCTGATGCCGCGCTCGCCCAGTAACGGTGCCCATGCCTGGGCCAGACCGATCAGCCCGGCCTTGCTGGCGGCATAGTTGGTCTGGCCGCGATTACCGGCGATCCCGCTGATGGACGCGAGCAGGATCACCCGGCCGTTATCGCGCAGGGTGCCGCTGTCGAGCAGGGCCTTGGTCAGCACTTGCGGGGCATTGAGGTTGACGGCGAGTACCGAGTCCCAGAATTCCGGGGTCATATTGGCCAGGGTTTTATCGCGGGTGATCCCGGCGTTGTGCACCACAATATCAACACCATCGGGAAGCTGCCCGATCAGCTGTTCTGCGGCATCGGCGGCGCAGATATCCAGGGCGATGCTGTGCCCGCCCAGGCGTGCAGCCAGTGCCTCGAGATCGCCTTTGGCAGCGGGTAGGTCGAGCAGGATCAAATCGGCGCCATCCCGGGCCAGGGTTTCGGCAATCGAGGCGCCAATGCCCCTGGCAGCACCGGTGACCAAGGCCTTGCGCCCGGCCAATGGGCGGGTCCAGTCCTGTACCTGGTTGGCGCAGGCGGTCAGGCGCAGCACCTGGCCGCTGATAAATGCACTTTTGGGCGAGAGGAAAAAGCGCAGTGCGCCCTCAAGCTGATCCTCCGCCCCTGCGCCGATATACAGCAGTTGCAAGGTACTGCCGTTGCGCAATTCTTTGGCCAGTGAGCGGCTGAACCCCTCAAGGGCACGCTGGGCGCTGGCGGCAAAAGGGTCGCTTAATGTTTCAGGAGCACGGCCCAGGATCACCATATGGGTACAGTGTTCGAGATTGCGCAGCAGCGGCTGGAAAAATTCACGTAATTGCTTGAGCTGATCGGTGTGCAGCAATTCGCTGGCATCGAACACCACGGCTTTGAGTTTTGGTCCCTGGCCCGGTATCCACGGGTTGGCGTGCAAGGGTTCGGCGCCGTAGCCGAATACCGCATCGGTGAGTTTGCTGGCAAAGCTGCTGACCTGTCCGGCCAGTGCGCCGCCGCCAATCAGCAGGGGGCCCTCGACCGGGCGCAGGCGCCCGGCCTGCCAGCGTTCCAGTCGTCCCGGTGACGGCAGCCCCAACGCGCCGACCAGTCGCTGGCCGAGGGATGAGTTGACGAAGTCGATATAACGGTCTGACATGGAACACTCTCCGACAGATGGGGTTCAAAGGGTTGACCACAAACATGCCGTGGTCGTTCGTTATCGGCGATAAGGCCTACGCTGTTAACGATTAATGGATTTAAGAGAATAGGGTGAATCGTATGAGTCTGCGTCGTGTAGCAATTATTGGTGGTAATCGAATCCCGTTTTCCCGCGCTAACGGGCCGTATGCGACCGCCAGTAATCAGGACATGCTGACGGCGGCGCTGGAGGGTTTGATCGAGCGTTACAACCTGCACGGGCTGCGTATGGGCGAAGTAGTGGCCGGGGCGGTGCTCAAGGACTCGCGGGATTTCAGCCTGACTCGCGAATGCGTCCTGGGCTCACGCCTGTCGCCGCAAACCCCGGCCTATGACCTGCAGCAAGCCTGCGGCACTGGCCTTGAAGCAGCGTTACTGGTGGCCAACAAGATCGCCTTGGGGCAGATCGAATGCGGGATTGCCGGTGGCGTGGACTCCGCGTCGAATGTGCCGATCGGTATCAATGACGGGCTGCGCAAATGGCTGTTGCAGCTCAATCGCACCAAGGCACCTATCGACAAGCTCAAGGCCTTGCTGCAACTGCGCCCGGGCTTTTTGAAACCCGAGTTTCCGCGCAATGGCGAGCCGCGTACCGGCCTGTCGATGGGCCAGCACTGCGAGTTGATGGCGCAAACCTGGAACATCCCCCGCGTCGAACAGGACGAACTGGCGCTGCACAGCCATCAAGCCCTGACCGCGGCTTACCACGCCGGCTGGGAAGATGATCTGCTGACGCCGTTTATGGGCCTGAGCCGGGATAACAACCTGCGCGCCGACCTGACTCTGGAGAAACTGGCCTCCCTCAAGCCCGTATTCGAGCGCAGCGCCAAGGGCACGCTGACGGCGGGCAACTCCACGCCATTGACCGATGGCGCGTCGACAGTCTTGCTGGGCAGTGAAGAGTGGGCCAAGGAACGTGGCTTGCCGGTTTTGGCCTATTTGCGAGATGGCGAAGCCGCGGCTGTGGATTTCGTCCATGGCGCAGAAGGTTTGCTGATGGCCCCGGTGTATGCCGTCCCACGGCTGCTGGCGCGCAATGGCCTGACCCTGCAGGACTTTGACTACTACGAGATTCACGAAGCCTTTGCCGTCCAGGTGCTCTGCACCCTCAAGGCCTGGGAGGACGAGGCTTACTGCAAAAGCCGCCTGGGCCTTGATGCAGCGCTGGGCTCGATTGATCGCAGCAAGCTCAACGTCAAGGGCAGCTCGCTGGCGGTGGGGCACCCGTTTGCGGCGACGGGCGGGCGTATCGTCACCAATATGTCCAAGCTGCTCGCCACCGCCGGGCAGGGCCGCGGCCTGATCTCGATCTGCGCGGCGGGCGGGCAGGGCGTAACCGCGATTATCGAAAGGTAACCATACCCCTGTGGGAGCGGGCTTGCTCGCGATGGCATCACCTCAACATGCCTGACAAACCGAGGCGTCTGCATCGCGAGCAAGCCCGCTCCCACCAGGGTTATGCGGTTCTGGCTTTAACCGGCAGACGCCACTGCCGGGTTTGCCTCTGCGGCCTCCTGCCGACTACGCGTGGCATAACTCTCCGCCATCACCGAGCACACGATCAACTGCAACGGGTGGTAGATCATGATCGGCAACAGAATCAGCCCCAGCCCCGGGTTGGCGCCGAAGATCAGGGCGGCCATCGGCGCACCGGCGGCCAGGGATTTCTTGCTGGCGCAGAACACCGCGGCAATTTCATCTGCAGTGCTGAACTTCAAGGCGCGGGCGGTGCGGGTGGTCAGCCACAGAATGATCGCAAGCAGGATCGCACTACCGATCAGCGCACTGGCGATCACCGAACTGCCCTGCTGTTGCCACATGCCCGAAACCATCGAGTTGCAGAATGCCGCATAGACCAGCAGCAGAATCACCACCTTGTCGCAGATATTGGTATAGCGCTTGTGCCGGGCGAAAAAGCGCCCGAACAACGGCCGGACCAACTGACCCAGCACCAGCGGCAGCAAGAGCATGGCGCACAGATCAAGCAGGGTTGAACCCAGGTCGATACCACCAGCACCGCTGCCGACCACAAAACTGACCAGCAATGGCGTCAGGAAAATCCCCAGAACACTGGACAGGCTGGCGTTGAGAATCGCTGCCGGAACGTTGCCGCCTGCGCTGCCGGTGAGTGCCACGGAGGAGGAAATGGTCGAGGGCAGGGCACACAGGTAGAAGAACCCCAGCATCAGCAACGGCGGGATATGCGCACCCAACAGCTTGTTGGCCACCACCCAGATCAGCGGGAAGACGATAAAGGTGAAGCCCTGCACCATAAAGTGCAGGCGGATATTTTTCAGGCCGTGACGGATCTGTTCGCTGGACAGGTTGACCCCATGCAGGAAAAACACCAGAAACACACCGATATTGATCACCCATTCAGCGTGCATCCCACCGCCTGTGCTGCCGAAATGCGGGAACAGATACGCCAGAAAAGTCGCCAGCAGCATGCCGCACAGAAACCAGTCGGTGAACATTCGTTTGAGGTGTTTGAGCACAGGCATCGCGGGCACCGGAACATTGTAAGAATTGATGACTTAGCCTAACGTCGCAGCTATCTGTCGTCTTGCGATATAAGGCCAATCAATGCCGCCAAACGGACAACGTGGGTTGCCGCGTGCCATTCCAGTCCTCGATGCTTT
This sequence comes from Pseudomonas sp. B414, assembly GCF_055408445.1. Lineage (NCBI taxonomy): Bacteria > Pseudomonadati > Pseudomonadota > Gammaproteobacteria > Pseudomonadales > Pseudomonadaceae > Pseudomonas > Pseudomonas sp. B414. The sequence goes on from NZ_JBUZTQ010000051.1 coordinate 7,442, forward strand.
GCCACGGCCACTTTACGCCCGGGCCGAAAGCCTGGGGGCAGGCTCGTGGACGCCGCGTCATCGCCATGACTGGGTGCAGTTTTCGTACGCGATCAGTGGGGTGTTGGGTGTGCATACCGACGAGGGCAGTTTTTTTGCTCCGCCACAGTGGGGCATCTGGATTCCGGCCGGGCTGGAGCATGAGGTGATCACTTCGATGCGTGCAGAAATGCGCAGCCTGTATGTGCGTCGTGAGGATTGCCAGTGGGCCCCTGGGCAGTGCCGGGTACTGGAAGTCACGCCGCTGGCCCGGGAGCTGATCAAAAGTTTTTGCGCGCTGCCCGTCGAGTACCCAGAGGGCGGTAGTCCCGAGCAACGTTTGGTGACGGTATTGCTGGATCAACTGGCAAGCCTGCCCGAGGTCGGTTTTTCGCTGCCCTTGCCCCGTCACGAGCGTTTGCTGGTGCTGTGCAATGAGTTGATTGAAACCCCCGATGCCGAGGCAAACCTGGGCCTGTGGTCGGATCGTCTGGGCATGTCTGAAAAGACCCTGATGCGTTTGTTTCAGCGTGAAACAGGCCTGAGTTTTCGCAGCTGGCGCCAGCGGGTGCGTCTCCTGTCTTCGCTGCGGGTGCTGGAGGAGGGCGGTCATGTCACGCGGGCGGCGTTGTCTTGCGGGTATGAATCAACGTCGGCGTTTATTGCGGCGTTTAAAAAGATGTTCGGTTTTACCCCGGGCGACTTGTTTCGACAGGGTTAAGTCGGTGCTCAAAACGAGTTGCTCGTCTATCATTCAAATCGTTTGCCCTCTCCCCGTGGTGAGTGGATTGCCGTATAACGAATGACATTCGCGTGTTTGGTAATATAGGACCCACAATAAAAGCTGATGAAGACTCCAAAACGCTTAGAACCCCTGATCGAAGACGGTCTGATCGACGAGGTGCTGCGCCCACTCATGAGTGGCAAAGAAGCAGCTGTGTACGTAGTCCGCTGCGGCAATGAGCTGCGATGCGCCAAGGTTTACAAGGAGGCTAACAAACGAAGTTTCCGCCAGGCCGCCGAATATCAGGAGGGTCGCAAGGTTCGCAACAGCCGTCAGGCCCGAGCGATGGCCAAGGGCTCGAAGTTCGGTCGCAAAGAAACCGAAGATGCCTGGCAGAATGCCGAAGTGGCGGCGCTGTTTCGTCTGGCGGGTGCCGGTGTGCGGGTTCCCAAGCCGTTCGACTTCCTCGAAGGCGTGCTGTTGATGGAACTGGTGGCGGATGAGTACGGCGATGCCGCACCGCGTCTCAATGATGTGGTACTGGAGCCGGATCAGGCCCGTGAATACCACGAGTTCCTGATTCAGCAGATCGTGCTGATGCTGTGCACCGGTCTGGTTCACGGTGACTTGTCCGAGTTCAACGTTCTGCTGACGCCCACTGGCCCGGTGATTATTGACTTGCCACAAGCGGTCGATGCGGCGGGTAACAACCACGCGTTCAGCATGCTGGAGCGTGACGTGGGCAACATGGCTTCTTACTTCGGGCGTTTTGCGCCGGAGCTTAAGGGCACCAAATACGCCAAGGAAATGTGGGCGCTTTACGAAGCCGCCACCTTGCACCCTGGCAGTGTCTTGACCGGTGAGTTTGACGAGCCGGACGAGCTGGCCGATGTTGGCGGGGTGATGCGCGAAATCGAAGCGGCACGTCTGGACGAAGCATTTCGTCAGGCGGTACGTGCTGCCGATGATGCGCCACCGAGTAAGTCTGAAGAGCCGCCTCCACCGTGGATGCAGTGATTGGCTAAATAAAAAATCCGGCTCAGGCCGGATTTTTTTATGCTCTTTGAAGCTGTCAGGGCTTTTGTGGGGCAGGGGTCAAAACCGGTTCAGCGGAATCTTCAGGCTGCACAGGCCACTTTCATCCGCAGGCGGCAGATTGCCTGCCCGGATATTGACCTGAATGGCCGGAATCAGCAGGGCAGGAACCCCGAGGGTGGCATCGCGGGCGGTTCGCATGTCGACGAAACCCTTCAGGTCGATGCTGTCATTGACATGAATATTCCTCGCGCGCTGCTCACCCACTGTGGTTGACCACGCCGCTTCGCGCCCGGCGGGCGGATAGTCATGGCACATATACAGTCGGGTCTGCTCCGGCAAGGCCAGCAGGCGTTTGATCGATTGATACAACTGCCGCGCATCCCCCCCCGGAAAGTCGCAACGGGCTGTGCCGACATCGGGCATAAACAGGGTGTCACCTACAAACAGGCTGTTGTTCGTGACCTGATACGCCATATCGGCCGGGGTGTGGCCGGGCACATGCAGCGCGCGTACCTGGAGGCGGCCGATATGGAACAGCTCGTCTGGCTCGAACAGGCGATCGAACTGCGAACCGTCCAGCTTGAACTCCGGTTCAAGGTTGTAGATATCGCGAAAAACCCCCTGGACCTGGGTGATCGCAGCACCGATGCCGATCTGCCCGCCCAGCTTGCGCTTGAGGTAGGCGCTGGCTGACAGGTGGTCGGCGTGGGCGTGGGTCTCCAGCAGCCATTGCACCTTCAGGCCCTGAACCTGCACGAAAGCGGCGATGGCGTCGGCACTGGCAGTACTGATGTGCCCGGCGGCGGCATTGTAGTCAAGCACCGGGTCGATGATTGCGCATTCCTTGGCACCGGCTGCATGGACCACGTAGCTCACGGTCGACGTCGCAGGGTCGAAGAAACCTTGAATTTCGGGGTACATGAGGGGCCTCGTACGAGTCAGTGAGTAGTCAATATATTGAAAGATATATTATCGAGTCGTAGACTGTCGACCATCACGCCCCGGAGCTTTTCATGACTGCTCAGCTAACCAGCGAAGAAATCGGACTTCTGCGCGACTCTGCCTCCAAAGCCTGCACCCTTCTTAAAGCGTTGGCCAATGAAGATCGACTGCTGTTGCTCTGCCAGTTGACTCAAGGTGAGCGCAATGTCGGCGAACTTGAAGCGCTGACAGGCATCAGACAACCCACACTGTCGCAACAACTTGGTGTGTTGCGTGACGAGGGCATGGTCAATACCCGAAGGATGGGGAAATACATTTTCTATTCACTTGCCAGCTTTGAAGTGGTCTCTGTAATGCAGACCTTGTCGGGCCTGTATTGCGGGCAAGCACTTAAAAAGTAGCGCAGGCTCATTCCCCTCCCAGTATTTGTTGCCCGATATTTTCCATTCAATTTTGTTGTGCCTGGAGTGCTCAATGGAGCAAAGCATCAAGCGAATCGACGCGTCATTTTCTGTGACCGGCCAGATCGAGCAGTCTGATCTCCACTCTTTGGTCGCGTTGGGTTTTGCCAGTGTGATCTGCAACCGCCCTGATCATGAAGGCGGCCCAGAGCAACCCGAACACATAGCGATGCAACAGGCCGCGCAGGCCCTGGGGCTGAGTTTTGCCTACCTGCCCGTGCTCACCACCGGCGCTACGCCCGAACAGGCACAGCAGTTGCGCCAATTGCTCAGTGAGCTGCCCAAACCGGTTCTGGCCTATTGCCGCACAGGCAATCGCTCTTCAAAACTATTTGAGGCAGCCACACAAGGTACACGGGAGGCCAGGCAGTACGATGTGGTCGTGGTGGGCGGCGGCTCGGGCGGTATCTCGGTGTCGGCGAGCCTGCTCAAGCGCAACGCGGCCTTGCGTATCGCCGTGATCGAACCCAGTACCGAGCACTATTACCAGCCTGCCTGGACGCTGGTCGGCGGCGGTGCCTACGATATCAAAAACACGGTGCGCCCCACCGCTGCGGTGATGCCTAAAGGTGCCGCGTGGATCAAGGCGTCGCTGTGCGCCTTTGCCCCGCAGCGCAAGGTTGTACTGCTTAGCGATGGGACCGAGCTGGGTTATCAGCAACTGATCGTTTGCCCGGGGCTGGAGCTGGCCTGGGAAAATATCGAGGGCCTTGAAGAGACTCTGGGCCAGAACGGTGTTACCTCCAACTATCGTTATGACCTGGCGCCCTACACCTGGGAGCTGGTGCGCACCTTACAGGGTGGCAAAGCACTGTTTACCCAGCCGGGCATGCCGATCAAGTGTGCGGGTGCGCCGCAAAAGGCCATGTATCTGGCCTGCGATCATTGGCGCAAGCGTGGCGCTCTGGACACTGTTTCGGTGGAGTTCAATCTGGCGGGGGCGGTGCTGTTTGGTGTCCCGGCTTTTGTTCCACCGTTGATGAAGTACGTTGAGGCCTACAAGGCCCGATTGGCCTTTCAGTCCAATCTGGTCAAGGTTGACGGGCCAGGCAAGAAGGCCTGGTTTGATGTGACTGACGCAGATGGCCACATCACCCGTGTTGAGAAAACCTTCGACATGCTGCATGTGGTGCCACCGCAACAAGCGCCCGATGTTATCCGCCGCAGCGAGCTGGCTGACAAGGCTGGCTGGTTCGAGACCGACCCGGTCACCCTGCAACATCCGCGCTACCCCGAAATCTTCGCCCTTGGCGATGTCTGCAATACACCTAATGCCAAGACCGCCGCGGCGACCCGCAAGCAAGTGGTCGTGGTGGCCGAAAACCTTCTCGCATTGCGCAAAGGTGTGGCTTTGCCCAAGCGCTACGATGGCTATGGCTCCTGCCCGCTGACCGTGGAAAACGGCAAAGTGATCCTGGCCGAGTTCGGCTATGGCGGCAAACTGCTCCCCACCTTCGCCCTCGACCCGACCGTGCCACGCAAATCAGCGTGGCTGCTCAAGGCAACCTTGCTGCCGTGGTTCTACTGGCAGGGCATGCTCAAAGGGCGCGAGTGGTTCACTGACTGCAAGCCGGACTGAGCCTGACCATGTTGATTATTCTGTTTGGCATGCTGGTGGGATTGGTACTCGGGCTGACCGGCGCTGGTGGCGGCATTCTGGCCATACCGGCGTTGACCCTGGGGCTGGGCTGGACACTGGCCCAGGCCACACCGGTGGCCTTGCTGGCGGTGGGTACGGCTGCGGCATTGGGCGCGCTGGATGGCCTGCGCAAAGGATTGGTTCGTTACAAGGCTGCTGCGTTGATGGCGATTGTGGGCTCGGCAACTTCGCCAATCGGCCTGCACCTCGCCCGATTGATGCCGGCCAAGGTGCTGGTACTGCTGTTTAGCGGGGTGATGATGTTCGTCTCTGCGCGTATGTTTTTGCAGGCCAGAGCCGATGCCCGTGATGACGGCAGCCTGGGGGTACTGGAAAAAAACTGCATGCTCAACCCGGCCACCGGGCGGCTGACCTGGAACGCCCGCTGCAGCATGACCCTGGTATCGATTGGCGCCACCTCGGGTTTGCTCACGGGGTTGTTGAGCGTGGGCGGCGGATTTTTGATCGTACCGGCGTTTCGCAAATTCAGTGATGTGCGCATCCACGCCGTGGTGTCCACGTCCTTGATGGTGGTGGCGCTGGTATCGCTGGGCACATTGGCCAACCTGATGAGCCAGGGCGTGAGCCTGTCGAATGACGGCGTGATATTTATCGGCGCCACCCTGGCCGGGATGATTGCCGGACGGGTGATTGCCCCCAAGGTCTCGGCCCAATGGCTGCAGCAGGGCTTCGCGGCGTTGTGTGCGGTTATCGGGCTGTTGATGCTGGCAAAAGTGCTGATCACAGCAGCCTGATTAACTCTCCTGTGTGCGCCGCAAAACCTGTGGGAGCTGGCTCCCACAGGTCTTTCACGCTGGCAAGCAGGTGTTCATGTCTTTACGGCGCAGCATTGCCCTGACTCCAGATCCTTGAGAATCGGGCAATCAGGTCGGTGATCACCCTGGCAGCTCTCGACCAGATCCTGCAAGGTATCGCGCAAGCTGGTCAGCTCGGTGATCTTCTGGTTCAACTCATCAATATGCTGGCGCGCCAGTGCCTTCACATCACCGCTGGCGCGCTGGCGGTCCTGCCACAGGGCCAGCAGTTTGCCGACTTCTTCCAGCGAAAACCCCAGATCCCGCGAGCGCTTGATAAACGCCAGGGTATGCAGATCGTCGTCGCTGTAAAGGCGATAACCGCTGTCACTGCGGCTGGCGGGTTTGAGCAGGCCGATGGACTCGTAATAACGAATCATCTTGGCGCTCAAGCCGCTGCGTTTGGCGGCCTGGCCGATATTCATGACACTGCCTCCTTATTCAATATCCTTGGGTTTCCAGAATTTCAGCAGCAACGCATTGCTGACCACGCTGACACTGGAAAAAGCCATTGCCGCACCCGCCAGCACCGGATTCAAAAAGCCGAAAGCGGCCAGCGGAATGCCGATCACGTTATAGATAAAGGCCCAGAACAGATTTTGCCGGATTTTGGCGTAGGTCTTGCGGCTGATCTCCAGTGCCGCTGGCACCAGTCGCGGGTCGCCGCGCATCAGGGTGATACCCGCCGCATGCATGGCCACGTCAGTGCCGCCGCCCATGGCGATGCCGATATCGGCCGCGGCCAGTGCCGGGGCGTCGTTGATGCCGTCACCGACCATGGCCACCACTCCGGTTTTTTTCAGTTCAGCCACAGTGGCGGCCTTGTCTGCCGGCAGCACTTCGGCGTGAACATCGGTAATCCCCAGCGCTTCGGCAACCACTTTAGCGCTGCCACGGTTGTCGCCGGTCAGCAGGTGGCTGCTGATATTGCGCGCTTTGAGCTGCTCGATGGCCGACTGGGCGCCGGGTTTGAGCGTGTCACCAAAGGCAAACAGGCCCAACACTTGCGGCTGCGGGCTTTGCTCGATCAGCCAGGACAGGGTGCGGCCCTCGGTTTCCCACGCGCTGGCGGATTCGGCCAGCGAACCTGCGTTGAGGCCGGTTTCTTCCAGCAGGCGACGGTTGCCCAGTGCCAGGCGTTTGCCTTGCAAAGTGCCAGCAATACCGCGCCCGGTGAGTGACTGGCTGTCGGTAACATCCGGTACATTCAGGTTACGTGCGGCGCAGGCATCCAATACGGCCTTGGCCAGCGGGTGTTCACTGCCTCGTTGCAGGGCTCCGGCGGCTTGCAGCAAGTGTGCTTCATTGCCATCAAGTGCGCTGAAGTGGGCAATTTGCGGGGTGCCGGAGGTCAGGGTGCCGGTTTTGTCGAAGACCACGGCGCTGACTTCGTGGGCGCGCTCCAGGGCTTCGGCGTCCTTGATCAAAATCCCGTAACGGGCGGCTACACCGGTACCGGCCATGATTGCGGTGGGTGTTGCCAGGCCAAGGGCACAAGGGCAGGCGATAACCAATACCGCCACGGCGTTGATCAGTGCGGTTTCGATCGGTGCACCGTAGAACCACCAGCCGAGCAATGTGGCGAGGGCAATCAGCAGCACCACCGGGACGAACACCTGGCTGACTTTATCCACCAGCTTCTGAATGGGCGCCTTGGCGGACTGGGCGTCTTCGACCAGGCGGATAATTCGCGCCAGTACGGTCTCAGTGCCTAACGCCAGGGTCTTGATAATCAAGCGGCCTTCGCCATTGATGGCGCCGCCGGTGACTTTATCCCCAGGCTGTTTCGGTACCGGCAGGCTTTCGCCGCTGATCAGCGCCTCGTCGGCATGGCTTTGGCCTTCGACCACTTCACCATCCACCGGGAAACGCTCGCCGGGTTTGACCAGCACCAGATCATTGAGGCGCAGATCGCTGATAGCGACGTCCTGTTCCTGGCCGTCGACCATACGCAGTGCCCGTTCCGGGCGCAGGGCTTCGAGGGCGCGGATGGCGCTGGCGGTCTGGCGCTTGGCGCGGCTTTCGAGATATTTGCCCAACAGCACCAGGGCAATTACCACCGCCGAGGCCTCGAAATACAGATGGGGCATGCTGCCGGGTTCGGCGATGGCCCATTCATACAGGCTCAAGCCATAACCGGCGCTGGTGCCCAGGGCAACCAGCAGGTCCATATTCCCCGCACCGGCTTTGACGGCTTTCCAGGCAGCGACATAAAAACGTGCACCGAGGATAAATTGCACCGGAGTAGCCAAAAGAAACTGGGCCCAGGCGGGCAGCATCCAATGCACGCCAAAAGGTGCGAGCAACATCGGCAGTACCAGCGGCAACGCCAGCACAATGGCCAGGGTCAGTGCCCAGCGTTCGCGGTGCAGGCGTTTATGCTGATCGTCCTCGGAGTTTTTTTCACTCTGGTGCACGCTGGCGCCATAACCGGCCTGGCTAACGGCATTTATCAGCAAGCCGGTATCGACCTGGCCAAGCAGTTCGATATGGGCCCGCTCGGTGGCCAGGTTAACGCTGACGCTTTTGACTCCCGCAACCTTGGCCAGGGCCTTTTCGACGCGACCGGCGCACGAGGCGCAAGTCATGCCGCTGATATCCAGTTCCAGGCTATGGGCGGGCACGCTATAGCCCGCCTGCTGCACGGCTTCGACCAGGGCGGGCAAACTGTCCACAGGCGCTTCGATGCGCGCCTGTTCAGTGGCCAGATTGACATTGACCGAGCGTACGCCGGGTACTTTGGTCAGGGCTTTTTCCACACGTCCTGCGCAACTGGCACAGGTCATGCCATCAATCGGCAGATCGAATTGGGTGGGCACGAGCAGTCCTCCTCAAGAAGTTATCTATCCATAGAATCGACCTTGACCCCATGGCAAGGTCAAGGCTTCTTGCTGTTCGTTATGTGCCGCTCAATATTCGAGCTTGGCGGGCTTGAGGTACATGCCCTGTTTTCCGAGGGCAATGCGGTATTTACGTACTTCCCCGGCCTTGAGGGTGAATTGCTGTGCGGCCGGGACCAGCATGCCGGGCAGGCAGCCGGGGGCTTGCCCGGGCAGCAGCTTGAGGCGGATATCGACGCTGGCGGGTGGCAAGTTAAAGGCCAGCGCCTGTTCCTGAAACAAGCGCCCGGCCAGTTGATCGTCGATATACACGCCGACTTCACAGTTGGTCGGCACTTCCAGGCGCTCGCGGGAAATGATCAGCACTCCGTAGTCCTGATCGGCATTTGCCCACAGCGGCAAACTGGCAAGAGCCAAAAGGCTGACTAGGCTCAAAGCGGTCCGGCGCATGGCTAGGTATCCTGTTTTAAATCGCAAGGCTTGCAGCTTGGCCGAGCAGGGGATGGATTGCCAGTCAGCGAGTGAAACAACGGGCTTGACCTTGTCATGATGGCAAGGTCGAAGCTGTAGTCATCTCTCAGATAGGAGGCGTGATCATGCAAACATTCAAAGTAGATGGTATGACCTGTGGCGGCTGTGTTGGCGCGGTGACCCGTGCGGTGCAGGCTGTGGATAAAGACGCGAAAGTCGAAGTGGACCTGGCGAGCAAAACCGTCAAGGTGGACAGCAAGGTGCCGCCTTTGCAGATTATTGATGTGATCACCAATGCCGGTTTTGAGGCGCGTACCGCGCACTGAGTCATTGTGGGGGTATTTGTGGGAGCTGGCTTGCCTGCGATGGTATCGCTGCGGTTTACCTGCCAGACCGCGGTGCCTGAATCGCGGGCAAGCCCGCTCCCACCCAGAATTTATTAGCTAGCTATCTTTATGTTCAAGTTCTGTAACCACAGCTAGACTGTCGGGCTGCGCCATTCGCAGTACGATCTGGATACCTGATGAACTTTCGAACAATTTTGATTCTTGGCGCCCTGAGCGCTTTCGGTCCTCTGGCGATCGATTTTTATCTGCCGGGCTTCCCGGCGATGGCGCAAGCCTTCGCCACAGACGAGCAGCATATTCAGCTCACCCTGGCGGTCTACTTCCTGGGGCTGTCCATTGGCCAGCTGGCCTATGGCCCGATTGCTGACCGCTTTGGTCGACGCATGCCGTTGCTGGTGGGGGTTGGCCTGTTTACGGTTGCGTCCCTGGCCTGTGCCTTTGCCCCGACCCTGGAATGGCTGATCGGCGCCCGTTTCGTTCAGGCGCTGGGCGGTTGTGCGGGCATGGTGCTGTCGCGGGCGATTGTCAGCGACAAGTGTGATGCCGTGGGTTCGGCGAAGGTCTTTTCGCAATTGATGCTGGTGATGGGGCTGGCCCCGATCCTGGCACCGATGCTCGGTGGTTTGCTGGTCAACCTGCATGGCTGGCAGTCGATCTTTATCGTGCTGACCGGGTTCAGCGCTTTGGCCGCCCTGGCCGTGGCCCTTGGTTTGCCCGAAAGCCTGCCGGCCAATGTACCGCGTCAGCCTTTGTCGGGGGCACTGCGCCAATATGGCCGCTTGCTCAAGGACGGCGAGTTCCTGGGGCATGCCCTCACCGGGGGGATTGCAATGGCCGGGATGTTTGCCTACATCGCGGGCTCACCTTTCGTATTTATCAAACTCTATGGCGTACCTGCCGAGCATTACGGCTGGCTGTTTGGCAGCAACGCGGCGGGCTTTATTCTGGTGGCCCAGGTTAACGCCCGGTTGTTGGCCAAGCGTGGTCCGGCCTTTTTGCTGGCGCGTACGGTGTGGGTCTATCTGGCGGCGGGTCTGGTCTTGTTGGGTGTCAGTGCGCTGCACACCGAGCAACTGTGGCCGCTGCTGATCCCGTTGTTTATCTGTATTGCCAGCCTGGGTTGCATTATCCCCAACGCTTCGGCCTGTGCCATGAGCGGGCAGGGCGCACGCGCCGGCAGTGCATCGGCGATGCTCGGCTGCTTGCAGTTCAGCGTGGCAGCGGCGGCGGCTTCATTGGTGGGGGTGCTGCACGATGGCAGCGCAATGCCGATGGCACTGGTCATCACCTTGTGCGGGGTTTTGGCGGTGGCTATCGCTGTGGCGACCCGACGTGTTTATACCGCCCGGATCGCCGCTCAGCAGTCGATCTGATTCACCCTGCCAGGCGTTCGGGCAGTCGGTGCGGGGCTTGCAGGCGAGCATTCAACGTGTCCACAAAGGCGCGAGCCTCGGACTCACTGCGAAAATTGACCGCCTGCTGGTCGATTTGAACCTGCCATTGGCAGTTGCGGGATCTTGCTAACGCTCTTATCAGGATTTTCATTACTGGCCTCCTTCGGTTCGCAAAGGAGGTCAGTGTATGCCGGAAAACTTTGGTAAATATGTCGCGGATCAAGTCTCTGACTGACGGTCAAAAATTGGCCGCATCAGTCCCGTAACGTGATTTTTCAGAACCCTTCGAGCACGATCTTGCCCTTGGACTTTCCGCTTTCCAGCAGCGCGTGGGCGCGGCGCAGGTTGGCCGCGTTGATGCTGCCAAAGTGCTCGCCGACGGTGGTGCGCAAGGTGCCCGCATCGATCAGCTCGGCGACGCGATTGAGCAAGTGATGCTGCTCGATCATGTCCGGGGTTTCGAACAGCGAGCGGGTGTACATAAACTCCCAGTGCAGTGACAGGCTCTTGCGCTTGAGCTTGGTGATATCCAGCGCCTTGGGGTCGTCGATCAGCGCCAGTTTGCCCTGTGGTGCCAGGGCTTCGACCAGTTGATCCAAGTGTTGATCGGTTTGCGTCAGGCTGGCCACATGGGTCACGGCATTGACCCCGTGATGCTTGAGCTCTTCGCTCAGCGGCTGGCTATGGTCAACCACGATATCGGCGCCTAGTTCACGCACCCAGCTTTGGGTCTCAGGGCGAGATGCACTGCCAATCACCTTGAGTGCCGTCAGTTGGCTGGCCAGTTGCGTCAGGATCGAGCCAACGCCACCGGCTGCGCCGACGATCAGCAGGCTTTGTTGTTCGTCGGTTTTGCCTTCGCTCACACCAAGACGCTCAAACAACAGCTCCCAGGCCGTGATGGCAGTCAATGGCAAAGCCGCAGCCTGGGCGAAGTCGAGGCTTTTTGGCATATGCCCGACGATCCGCTCATCAACCACATGGCGCTCGCTATTGCCCCCGGCGCGGGCGATGGAGCCTGCGTAAAACACCTTGTCGCCGACTTTGAACAGGCTGACGTCGCTGCCCACAGCCTTGACCACGCCGGCAACATCCCAGCCCAGCACTTTGGCTGCATCGGCCTCGGGCTGGACGTTCTGGCGCACTTTGGTGTCCACCGGGTTGACGGAGATGGCTTTCACCTCGACCAGCAAATCCCGTGGGCCGGCAACCGGCTCAGGCAATTCGATATCTTGCAGGGCCAACGGGTCCTGGATCGGCAGCGAATGGTAGTAGGCGATAGCTTTCATGGGGCACGTCCTGAAAAAGGGTAAGAATCTGGTGCTGATGATTCGCTATTTCATAGAACGGTAAAACCGGCTAAAACAGCAGTCTCTTTCAATATTATTTTGATAATTGCCGAGTGAACTCTGAATGCTGCGTTTCGATGACCTGCAATTGTTTGTTCGCGCCGCCGATTTGGGCAGTCTGTCGGCGGCTGCGCGGGTGATGGACCTTTCGCCCGCAGTGGCCAGTGCGGCGCTTAAACGGATAGAAGCGCAGTTGGGCGCGCGGCTGCTGGCACGGTCAACCCGCAGCTTGCGCCTGACAGCTGAGGGCGAAGGCTTTCTCGAATATGCGCGTACGGCTCTGGCCAGTCTTGATGAGGGGCGGCGCTTGCTGGCTCGCGGGCAGGATGAGGTCAGCGGGGTGTTACAGCTGTCGGCACCTTCTGACTTCGGGCGCAATTTGCTGCTGCCCTGGCTGGATGAGTTTCAGCGTGAGCATCCGCAATTGACCGTGCGGCTGTTGTTGGGTGATCGCATTGCCGATTTGTTTCGCCAGCCTGTGGATATCGCCCTGCGTTACGGCGAACCGGAAGACTCCAGCCTGGTGGCGTTGCCGGTGGCCCCGGACAATCGTCGGGTGCTGTGCGCGTCCCCCGCCTACCTGGCACGCCACGGTGAGCCGCGTCAGCTCGAACAACTGCTGCAACACAATTGTCTGCTGTACATGCTCGGCACACGGGTTCACGACCATTGGCAATTCAATGATGGCAAGCGCGAGCTGGGGCTGACGGTAAGTGGCAATCGCTTTAGTGATGATGCTGATGTGGTGCGCCTGTGGGCGGTGGCCGGCGAGGGTATTGCCTACAAGTCGTGGCTGGATGTGGCGGGGGATGTACAGGCCGGGCGGCTCAAGGTGTTATTGCCGGAACTGGTGTGTGAGCGGGCGCCTCTGAACTTGCTGTGCGGGCACCGTGCGCAGTTGAGCAAACCGGTGAAGCTGTTGCGCGACATGCTCAGTGAGCGATGCGGGGTGTTGTCCCGTACCCGTACGACACCATAGGCTTGCTGTGGGAGCGGGCTTGCTCGCGAGGCAGGCGGCGCGGTGAATCTGCTTGACCGCAGTGCTGCCATCGCGGGCAAGCCCGGCCCCCACAAAAGCCTGTTCCCACAGGCAGGAGTGCAGGTCTTACGGCTTGACCAACCGCGCATCCAGACCATTTTGCGCCAGGCGCGTGGCCTGGTCCTGGGTCATGCCCAGATCGGTGTGCAGCGCGTGGAAGTTCTCGGTCATATAGCCGCCAAAGTAGGCCGGATCATCGGAGTTGACCGTGACTTTTACGCCGCGCTCAAGCATCTCGAGGATGTTGTGCTGCGACATATGATCAAACACGCACAGCTTGGTGTTGGACAGCGGGCATACAGTCAACGGGATTTGCTCGTCGATGATGCGCTGCATCAGCCGTTCGTCTTCAATGGCACGCACGCCATGGTCGATACGCTGGATCTTGAGCAGGTCCAGAGCTTGCCAGATGTACTCCGGCGGTCCTTCTTCACCAGCGTGGGCAACGGTCAGGAAGCCTTCGTCACGGGCACGGTCGAATACGCGCACGAACTTGCTCGGCGGGTGGCCCATTTCTGAACTGTCGAGGCCAACAGCGACAAACGCATCGCGAAATGGCAGGGCCATATCGAGGGTTTTTTCCGCTTCTTCTTCGCTCAAGTGGCGCAGGAAGCTCAGGATCAGGCCGCTGGTGATACCCAGCTGCTGCTCGCCATCCTTAAGTGCGCTGGCAATGCCGTTGAGCACGACTTCGAACGGAACACCACGGTCGGTGTGGGTTTGCGGGTCGAAGAAGGGTTCGGTGTGAATGACGTTCTGGGCCTTGCAACGCAACAGGTAGGCCCAGGTCAGGTCATAGAAGTCCTGAGAGGTGCGCAGTACGTCGGCGCCCTTGTAGTAGAGGTCGAGGAACTCTTGCAGGTTGTTGAAGGCATAGGCCTTGCGCAGGGTTTCAACGTCGTTCCAGGGCAGGGCGATCTTGTTGCGCTCGGCCAGCGAGAACAGCAACTCGGGTTCCAGGGAACCCTCGAGGTGCATGTGCAGTTCAGCTTTTGGCAGGGCGTTCAGCCAGTCGTACATATAAGGTTTTCTCATCAAATCGGGTGCAGATGGCGACATTCTACAGGTGGGAGGGGTCACATTTTGTAAAATCCCCTCCGCCATTTGTCGCAGGCCGCTTACCAGGGAATGGTCTGCCCCTTGTAGTCGATAAAGTGATGGCCGCCTTTACCGGCAAACGCCTTGACCTGTTCCACCAGGCCGCGAGTACTGGTTTGGACATCAATGTCGGCACCTTCGCCGCCCATATCGGTTTTTACCCAGCCTGGGTGCATGGAGAGCACGGTCGGGTTGTTGTCACCCAGTTCATACAGCACAAAGGTATTGGTCATCGAGTTGAGTGCCGCTTTGCTGGCCTTGTAGAGGGCCATTTCGGGGGCGTCAGGTTGGGTGACACTGCCAAGTACTGAACTCATAAATGCCAATACGCCACTGTCTTTACGGATTTTGCTGACAAATTCCCGGGCCAGATTGATCGGCGCTACGCTGTTGGTGAAAAACAGCTGCCCCACCTCGGCCAGTGTTGCGTTACCGGACAACTGGTCTTCCGGGCCTTTGACCCCGGCATTGATAAACAACAAGTCGAAGACTTGATTGTGCAATGTAGCGCTCAAGGCCTTGATGGCCTGGCGATTATCCATGTCCAGTTGTTCGATGCGTACCGGCCCAAGAGCCTTCAGGGCATCGGCTTTTAGTGGATTGCGCACCGTTGCGGTAACGGTCCAGCCATCGGCAAGCAACTCCTTGACCAGACCCAGACCCAGGCCACGTGAAGCTCCGATGATCAGTGCGTTTTTTGCTGTCATGAGTAGCGTCCTATAGAAAGGTGATATGAGTTGGTTAAAAAGCGTACAAGTGCCTCAAGGCCACAGCACACATGGGCTGTGGCGGGGTGTGCTCAGGTTATCCACAGGTGGGTGCACAGTGACTGTGGGCAACTATGGATGCCGGAAAGTAGCATTTTTATTGGCTCGCCTCGACAGCGCGGCGCTGCAGCAGAATTCTGCCGCGACTGAGGTCCGCCAATTGCTGTTGCGCAGGTGCAATCTGTTCTTCACCTAACGCCAGTTGCAGGTCAACGCCATTGGCGGTGAATGCTTCGTCGATAATCAGACCGTTCAGTTCGCCCAGACGCAGTTTGACCAGCGCCAGTTCGCTGAAGCTGCAGGAGCAGGTGAGGGCGACGCGGCTGATCAAAGGCAGTTTTTCGGCATTTTGCAGGCATTTGTTGGCGCCACCACCATAGGCCCGAGCCAGCCCGCCAGTGCCCAGCTGGATACCGCCATACCAGCGGATAACCAATACCGCGACCTGATCGCAGTCCTGGGCCTCGATCGCCGAGAGTATCGGGCGCCCCGCAGTGCCGCCGGGTTCGCCGTCATCACTGCTGCGGTACTGATCCCCGAGTTTCCATGCCCAGCAATTGTGCGAGGCATTCAGATCACTGTATTGCACGATAAATTCGAGGGCCTGCTGGGCGCTGGTGATGGGCGCGGCAAAGGTGATAAAGCGGCTTTTACGGATTTCTTCGCGGTACTCGCAAAGCCCCGTGAGTGTCGAAGGCATGTCGGTTCCAGGCTTAGACTGTGGGCGTCAGGCCGCAGCCTTTGAGAATGATACGGATCAGGTTGTCGCAGGCCGCTTGCATATCCTGTTTGCTCAGGTGCTTGCGCCCCGTAACGCGGCAAATTTGCGTCGAAAAGTCAGCATAATGCTGGGTGCTGCCCCACAGCAGGAAAATCAGGTTTACCGGGTCGACCGGGTCCATCTTGCCTGCCTCTATCCAGGCCTTAAAAACGCCAGCGCGACCTTGAAACCAGGCCCTGTAGTCTTGAGTGAAATACTCGGTCAGGCAGGCGCCACCGCTGATGATTTCCATCGCAAATACTCGCGATGCCTGGGGTTGCCTGCGAGAAAATTCCATTTTGGCGCGGATGTACTGAGTCAGGGCTTGAGCCGGGTCGTCTTCAGCGCTCAATGCGTTGAAGGTGCGGTCCCATAGCTCGATGATATTGCTGAGCACGGCGATATAGAGGCTTAGCTTGTTGGTGAAGTAATAATGCAGATTGGCTTTTGGCAGCCCGGCACTCAGGGCGATGGCGTTCATGCTGGTGCCCCTGAAGCCATGGCGGGCAAATTCATCCTCCGCGGCCTTGAGAATGGCCTCTTCGTTTTTCTGCCGGATACGGCTGGGAGGCTTGCCGTCATGGGCAGGGACTTCAAGGGTCATGGGCGCTCCGGGCAATCTGTGTATATAGCGGATTTTTTCACGTTAACGCGTCGCTTCCAGGCTCTCAAGGAAACTTTCCAGGACCAGATGCGGGCGCCGACCTTTGCGTGTCACTGAGGCCAGGCTCAAATCGTAGAAACGCGTCTTGGCCTTCAGCGCGCGCAAGCGGCCCTGCTGAACCCACAGGCTGGCGTAATGGTCGGGCAGGTAACCGATATAGCGCCCGGTCAAAATCAGAAAGGCCATGCCTTCGCGGTCCGATGCGCTGGCGGTACAGTTAAGCGCCTGGTAGTGGGCCTGAATATCCGAGGGCAGGCGAAAGGTCGGGGCGATGGCATCCTGAGCGTTCAGTCGCTCATCCTCCAGTTGCCGATCGTCGACATAAAACAACGGATGGCCCACTGCGCAGTACAGCAGCGAGCGCTCGCTGTAGAGCGGCTGGTATTCCAGCCCGGACAAGGTGCTGGCCTGGGGCACCACGCCCACATGCAGGCGGCCGTCGAGTACACCCTGCTCAACTTCATGGGGCGAGATCATCCTGATATGAATCTGCACATCAGGCCCGCGCTCCTTGAGTTGGGCCAGAGCATGGGTGATACGCATATGGGGCAGGGTGACCAGGTTGTCGGTCAGGCCAATGGTCAGTTCACCGCGCAAGTGCTGGTGCAGGCCGTTGACCTCGGTACGAAAACTCTCAAGTGCACCGAGTAATTGCAGCGCGGACTGATAGACCTCACGCCCTTCTTCTGTCAGCGAAAAGCCCGCCCGCCCACGTTGGCACAGGCGCAAACCCAGGCGCTGTTCAAGATCACTCATTTGCTGGCTGATGGCCGAGCGGCCGATGCCCAGCACCGTCTCTGCGGCCGAAAAGCCACCGCACTCCACTACGCTGCGAAAAATGCGCAGCAACCGAATATCAAAGTCGCTGACCTGGGCCAGTGCATCGGGACGACGGCTGCTCATAGTTTAGTGAACGCCTAACTAAAGGTTAGAAGAGTTGGATTTCATCGACTTTATAGGCGTGGCAACTTAGGTGCAACAACGCTTTCAACATCCCACGCCGCTTTTGCCTTGCGAGGTTTTGCTGATGAACATGCCCGAGAATGCCGAATTGAACCTGACCAGCCAGCTCAAGCTGGATGCTCACTGGATGCCTTACACCGCCAACCGTAACTTCCACCGCGATCCGCGTTTTATCGTGGCCGCCAAAGGCAGTTACCTGACGGACGATAAGGGTCGGCAAATCTACGATTCGTTGTCAGGTCTTTGGACTTGCGGCGCAGGGCATACCCGTACAGAAATCCAGGAAGCCGTGGCCAAGCAATTGGGCACCCTCGATTACTCGCCGGCGTTTCAGTACGGCCACCCGCTGTCCTTCAAGCTGGCAGAGAAAATTACCGAGCTGACCCCGGGCAACCTCAACCACGTGTTCTTTACAGACTCGGGTTCGGAGTGCGCGGATACGGCAGTAAAGATGGTGCGTGCTTACTGGCGCCTGAAAGGGCAGTCGAGCAAAACCAAGATGATTGGCCGTGCGCGTGGCTATCATGGGGTGAACATTGCGGGCACCAGCCTGGGTGGGGTGAACGGCAACCGTAAACTGTTTGGCCAGGCGATGATGGATGTTGATCACTTGCCGCACACACTGCTGGCAAGCAACGCATTTTCTCGCGGTATGCCGGAGCTGGGCGGGATTGCCCTGGCGGATGAGCTGCTCAAGCTGATCGAACTGCATGATGCATCGAATATTGCCGCAGTCTTCGTAGAGCCGATGGCCGGTTCTGCCGGTGTACTGGTACCGCCTCAGGGTTATCTGAAACGTCTGCGTGAAATCTGCGATCAGCACAACATCCTGTTGGTATTCGATGAAGTGATCACCGGGTTTGGTCGTACCGGTTCGATGTTCGGTGCCGACAGCTTCGGTGTGACACCTGACTTGATGTGTATCGCCAAGCAAGTCACCAACGGTGCGATTCCGATGGGTGCCGTGATTGCGACCAGCGAGATTTATCACACGTTCATGAATCAGCCGACGCCTGAGTACGCGGTTGAATTCCCGCACGGCTATACCTACTCGGCTCACCCGGTAGCCTGTGCTGCGGGTCTTGCGGCGCTGGACCTGCTCCAAAAAGAGAACCTGGTACAAAGCGTGGCTGAAGTCGCACCGCATTTTGAGAATGCATTGCACGGCTTGAAGGGTGTAAAGAACGTCATCGATATTCGTAACTATGGCCTGGCGGGTGCGATCCAGATTGCGCCACGTGATGGCGATGCGATTGTGCGTCCGTTCGATGCTGCGATGAAGCTGTGGAAAGCTGGCTTCTACGTGCGCTATGGCGGTGACACCCTGCAATTCGGGCCAACCTTCAACAGCAAGCCGCAAGACCTTGATCGTCTGTTCGATGCGGTCGGCGAAGCGCTGAATCAGATCGACTGATCCTTCTATATATAGAAGCGACACTTATTGCACTCACCCAGGCGCGCAGCGTTCGCGCCTGTGGACAACTTTCTGGAGCACCCATGAGCACCATTCAACACCTGATCAATGGCGAGTTGCTGAACGATTCCGGCCGCACCGCTGATGTATATAACCCGTCCACCGGTAAAGTGATCCACCAGGTTCCCTTGGCCAGCCGTGAAACCATCCAGCAGGCGATCGATGCGGCCAAGGCAGCCTTCCCGGCATGGCGTAATACTCCGCCTGCCAAGCGTGCCCAGGTAATGTTCCGTTTCAAGCAGTTGCTGGAGCAGAACGAAGCACGCATCTCGCAGTTGATCAGCGAAGAGCACGGCAAGACCCTCGAAGATGCCGCAGGTGAACTGAAGCGTGGGATTGAGAACGTCGAGTACGCATGTTCGGCTCCTGAAATCCTCAAGGGCGAATACAGCCGTAATGTAGGGCCGAACATTGATGCCTGGTCGGACTTCCAGCCACTGGGCGTGGTTGCAGGGATTACGCCTTTCAACTTCCCGGCTATGGTTCCGCTGTGGATGTACCCACTGGCGATCGTGTGCGGTAACTGTTTCATTCTTAAACCGTCGGAGCGTGATCCAAGCTCGACGCTGTTGATCGCTCAGCTTTTGCTGGAGGCAGGTTTGCCTAAAGGCGTGATGAACGTGGTGCACGGCGACAAGTCGGCGGTGGATGCACTGATTGAAGCGCCGGAAGTCAAAGCATTGAGCTTTGTGGGCTCAACCCCGATTGCCGAGTACATCTACGCCGAAGGCACCAAGCGCGGCAAGCGCGTACAGGCGCTGGGCGGGGCGAAGAACCATGCGGTGCTGATGCCGGATGCCGATCTGGATAACGCAGTCAGCGCACTGATGGGCGCTGCGTATGGTTCGTGCGGCGAGCGTTGCATGGCTATTTCGGTCGCCGTGTGCGTGGGCGATCAGGTAGCCGACGCCCTGGTGGCCAAGCTGGTTCCGCAAATCAAGGCACTGAAAATCGGTGCGGGTACTTCGTGCGGTCTGGACATGGGTCCTCTGGTGACCGGTCAGGCGCGAGACAAGGTCAGCGGTTATGTCGACGATGGCGTCGCAGCCGGCGCCGAGTTGGTGGTTGATGGTCGTGGGTTGAGCATCAAGGGGCATGAAGAAGGCTTCTTCCTGGGTGGCTGCCTGTTCGATCGCGTAACGCCTGAAATGCGCATCTATAAAGAAGAGATCTTTGGGCCAGTGTTGTGCATCGTGCGGGTCAAGAGCCTGGAAGAAGCAATGCAACTGATCAATGATCACGAATACGGTAACGGTACCTGCATTTTTACCCGTGATGGTGAAGCGGCCCGTTTGTTCTGTGACGAAATCGAAGTGGGCATGGTGGGGGTTAACGTTCCGTTGCCAGTACCTGTTGCCTACCACAGCTTCGGCGGCTGGAAGCGTTCGCTGTTTGGTGACCTGCATGCCTATGGCCCGGACGGCGTGCGCTTTTACACGCGTCGCAAGGCAATCACTCAACGCTGGCCGCAACGTGCCAGCCATGAGGCGTCGCAGTTTGCTTTCCCGAGCCTGTAAGGAGCGCGATAGCTCTATATAGAAGAAGAGAGGCCAGCCGCCAGGCTGGCCTCTGCTTTTGCGGTGCTTTTAAGGCTTTGTGACAGAAATGTGAAACTAGTGCTTGACCCAGAATTCCAACGGCCTATAATTCGCCCACTTCCGGCGCAGTCGAAACGGAAAACTCCTTGAGTTTCAATGAGTTGGATTGGTTTTCGGCAGTGTCAGCTTCAAGTCATCG
>NZ_JBUZTQ010000052.1:0-26216 GCF_055408445.1 Pseudomonas sp. B414
GATCGCGCGCTCTTCAACGCTGAGTTCGGAATAGGACATAGGGGCAGCACCGTACCGGAAAGGTCAGGTGTTGCACTCAGTTTTCGCGGCCGCCCTGATTTTCAGCGTTGCATGGTTCTTTCTGGCTATCCCGCAGCTAATCAGCAGTAGCTCAGACGTCGATCTGTTCGGAGCTTTCGCCGGCACCGCCGTTTGGGCTGTTACCGGCGCAAGCATGATTATTTGCGTGATTCGCAAGGCGTAGACCTCCCAAACATCTAAGGACAGTTCATGCCCGCTAAAAATATTGGCGAGCGCATCGACGCCCGCTGCACCCGGTGCGGTGCCCGCAAAATGCAAATCTCCGAAGAATTTATTGGTTCAGGCAACTACGAGGTGCAGGCCGGCAAGGTCATCGCCGTGACGTCTGCCGACTCGCTTAAAGCCACTGGCCGCCTTTTCGGCCATTGCCGCCAGTGCGGCCACGACTGGGTATTCCGCAAGAACCCACTCACCTCTTAACCCCCTCAGCGCCCCGCCCGGGGAAAGGACTCAGACATGGCAAAGATCATTGCCCAGATCACTGCCCGCCTCCCTCGCTTGATGGAAGCCGGTGAATACAGAAAGCTGCGCTACGCAGGCGGCAAGCCCAGCTTGCAACAACTCAAAAAATGGATAGAGGAAGGCGAAGTGTTGGGAGAGGTAAAAGGCGGGATGTATTTTGTAGACCTGCAGGCAGCAATTATGGGCTCGAACGATCCGCTGCTTGCTCAAATGCTGGAGCTTGGGTAATGGCTTCTCGGCCTCGCACGATCAAAAACCGCAAGCTTCCCCCCAACCTCTACCCCAACGGCAAGTACTGGCGCTACCGCAACCCCATCACCGGCTTGATGACCAGCATTAACCGCCCGCTGGAGGACGCCATCAAGCTGGCCAGGGCAGCCAATGCAAAGCTGGCCCCTGTGATGGCCGGTGACGGTGAGCTACTCATGATCCTGACCGGCGATCGCCTACCCACCATGCGCAACCTGATAGAGCGCTTTGAGGCCGAATGGCTGAAAGATCGCGGGTATGCCGCTCGCACCCTGTTAGAGATCAAGTTCAAGCTGGAGCGCTACCGGCAGGACTTGGGGGATCAATTGGTCGGCCAGCTCGACGTGCTTACCGTTGCAGAGTACCTGGACGGCTTCAGCAACAACGCTTACACCAAGCACCGCGGTTTGTTGATCCAGATTTTTGCCTTCGCCGTGGCCAAGGGGCTGGCCGAGCGAAACGTGGCTGAGCTGACGCTGATCAAAAAGGAAGCCGAGAAGAAGCGTCAGCGACACACGCTGGCGGGCCTGATGACTATTGTGGACGCGGACACCACGCCGATCTGGTTGAAGCGCGCCATCCGCTTGGCGCTGGCAAGCCTGCAGCGGCGTGACGATATCGTTTCGTGGCTCAAGTCCGCGGTGGACCTTGAGAACAACACGATCAAGGTTTCGCCCGGCAAGACCCAAGGCTATGACAACCCGATTCACTTGCAGATCAAAATGGGCAAAGCCCTACGAGAGGTTGTGAGCGAATGTTTGCGCTCCCCCGTGGCTTCGCCCTACCTGATTCATTACAGGCCCAAGGCAAGAAGGCGTGAGCAGATAGACGCCAAGGATCACTGGACCTCGGTCACTCCGAACTATCTGAGCAACGAGTTCAGCAAGGCCCGGGACGCGGCGCATGCGTATGACCATATTCCGGCCACCGAACGACCCACCTTTCACGAGATACGCGCTTTGGGTGCCTGGCTATATGAGCAGCAAAATTTCCCGCAGGAATACATCCAGGCGCTGATGGGCCACGCGGACGCGAAGATGACCAAACACTATCAGGAGGGACACACAGAGAAAGGTATCGAGTACCTGGAGGTGGGGGCTGATTTGGCGTTCTGAGGTGGGGGTTTTGCAAAAGTTTTGCAAAAGTTTTGCAAATCGCAGACAACAAAAAAGGGCCCACCTTTCGGTGAGCCCTTCTAGACCGCCCAGCAGAGCGGATTTTGTTTGGTAGGCGCGATTGGACTCGAACCAACGACCCCCACCATGTCAAGGTGGTGCTCTAACCAACTGAGCTACGTGCCTGCTGTGGGGTCGCATTCTATAGATTTGCGGAGGGGTGTCAACACCTTTTTTGCAGCTAACTCTATGAATAGTCGAATTTTTTATTTTTAACTCAAAAACACTCATCCGCCAGTGGCTGGCGGGCGGATTTCAACTCAGGTAGCATCGGCCTCACTCGTAAAAAATATAAAACAGAGGCTGCAGAATGTCGAACACTCCCTACCCCCAGTCCTACTATGCGGCTTCAGCTAACCCGGTTCCTGAGCGCCCTGCCCTGCAGGATGAGGTGGAGACCGACGTTTGTGTTATCGGCGCCGGCTACACTGGGCTGTCGAGTGCGCTGTTTTTGCTGGAGGCCGGTTTCAAGGTCACCGTCCTGGAAGCCGCTAAGGTGGGGTTCGGCGCTTCCGGGCGCAATGGCGGTCAGATCGTTAACAGTTATAGCCGTGATATCGATGTGATCGAACGCACCGTAGGGGCCAAGCAGGCTCAGTTGTTGGGGCAGATGGCCTTTGAAGGCGGCAAGATCATTCGTGAACGCGTGGCCAAGTATCAGATCCAGTGTGATTTGAAGGACGGCGGCGTGTTTGCAGCCATCACCAGCAAGCAGATGGGCCATCTGGAAGCGCAGAAGAAACTGTGGGAACGTTATGGCAATACGTCTCTGGAACTGCTGGATCAGCGTAGGATTCGTGAAGTAGTCGCCTGTGATCAGTATCAGGGCGGCCTGCTGGATATGAGCGGCGGGCATATCCACCCGCTCAATCTGACGCTGGGCGAAGCCGCCGCCGTGGAGTCTCTGGGCGGCACGATTTATGAGCAGTCCCCGGCTGTGCGTATCGAGCGCGGCGCCAATCCTGTGGTGCATACGCCACAGGGCAAGGTGCGGGCCAAGTTTATTATCGTCGCGGGCAATGCCTATCTGGGCAATCTGGTGCCCGAGCTTGCATCCAAGTCCATGCCCTGCGGCACTCAGGTGATCACCACTGAGCCGCTGAGCGAAGAGCTGGCCAAAACCCTGCTGCCGCAAGACTACTGCGTCGAGGACTGTAACTACCTGCTCGACTACTATCGCCTGTCCGGCGACAAGCGCCTGATTTTCGGCGGCGGCGTGGTGTATGGCGCACGGGACCCGGCCAATATCGAAGCGATTATCCGGCCGAAAATGCTCAAGGCTTTCCCGCAACTCAAGGACGTGAAAATTGACTACGCCTGGACGGGTAATTTTCTGCTGACGCTGTCACGCCTGCCTCAAGTCGGCCGTATCGGTGACAATATTTATTACTCGCAGGGTTGCAGCGGTCACGGGGTGACTTACACCCATCTGGCCGGCAAGGTACTGGCTGAAGCCTTGCGTGGTCAGGCTGAGCGCTTTGATGCCTTTGCCGACCTGCCCCACTACCCGTTCCCGGGGGGGCAGCTGTTGCGTACGCCGCTGACGGCTCTGGGCGCCTGGTACTACAGCTTGCGGGACAAGTTCGGCTTTTAAGCTGTTTGTGTGGGAGCGGGCTTGCTCGCGATGCTATCTGTCAGGCAAACCGAGCCGCTACAATCGCGAGCAAGCCCGCTCCCACAGAATCTGTGTTCTGCTCTCTTATTTTTTATGGGACTCAAGGGTCTTGATGGCCGCGGCACCAGCCTGCTCCTGGCCCGAGCGCGACAGGTCATTGGCCGCTTTCAACCAGCGTGCCTTATCGACGTTGGCCGGCACTTGTGTCGGCGACAAAATCAGCACCGCCCAGCCTCCGGCATCTTTCCAGGCCGACTCGAACGTGTTGAAGTCCATCAGCCGCCGGCGTTCCATGCCCGCTCGCAACAATACCGTGCGTTTGTCGCGGTTGTAGCCCACCAGCATCGCGTAACGTGGTTCGGACCACAGTGTGCCGTCGCTGAAGCGCAGCATTACCGGATAGCCCGCCGCCACCTGGGTCAATAACGCTGAAAGGGATTTATCCAGCGGATACACCATCAAACCGTACCCCGCCGCAAGTTGCTCGATATTGCCTTGCAACGAAGCTTCGCCGCCCGGCAACTTCAGCGGCTTGACCAAAAGCCCCGGGGTAATACGGATTTTTTGCTCGCCGAGCATACCCGCCAATGTCTGCGGAGCACCCTGGTGGGCATTGCCACGGAAAAACGGCACGCCATTCAGCTCGACCCGTTCAGGCAAGCGCCGCAACTCGGGCGGTTCGACACTGGCACAGCCCACCATCGCCAACGCAAGCAAACCCATCAACCACAGTCGCGTCGATCTCAACCCAGTCACTGCCTGCATATTCCCTCGCCTTGAATAAACGCCAGACCTCAAAGTCCGCCATGGCCGTCAATCATAGGGCGCCAATAATGCGAGGTATAGCCTTATGCCACAGCCTGATCATTGAGATAGAGCAAATCGATTAGTCCTACACGACCTTCGGTCAATAGACTGCAACACTTCACGGACTAGACTGTCATCTGGTTAGCGTGTGTTTGAGCCCGTGGGGGGCAAAGGAGGCACTGATGAGCCCGATACTCACTATTTTCCTGCTGATCACCGGTTGGCTGGCCGTCGCTGGCGCCATGCTCTGGGGCCTGATGCGCATCAGCCGCCATCATCACCCGCAGGTACAGGCAAAACCGCAGGACATCCCTGAAAAGCCGGTAACTGGCACAGCAAGCGCACATTGAACCCATAAAAAAGCCGTCCACCCTGAAGGGGGTGGACGGCTTTTTAGCTTCAGCCAGCGCTTACCTGGTCAGGGCAGCCTGACGTTTTTCGCGGATCTGTCGCGCCACAATATTCAGTGTTTCAACCGTGGCCGAGAACGCCATCGCCGCATACACGTAACCTTTTGGCACATGGGCGCCGAAGCCTTCGGCGATCAGGGTCATGCCGATCATGATCAGGAAGGCCAGGGCCAGCATCACTACGGTCGGGTTGTCATTGATGAACTTGGCCAGAGGTTCCGAAGCCAGCAACATCACCATTACCGCCACCACCACTGCAATCACCATGATCGGCAAGTGCTCGGTCATGCCCACCGCCGTAATGATGCTGTCGATGGAGAACACCAGGTCCAGCATCAGGATCTGCCCGATGGCCGCGGCAAAGCCCAGGGTCACCTTCGACGTCACGCCATCGGTTTTCTCTTCCACCTGCGGGGTCATGCTGTGGTGGATTTCACTGGTGGCTTTCCACACCAGGAACAGACCACCGGCAATCAGGATCATGTCCTTCCACGAGAAGGCCTTGCCCAGCACTTCAAATACCGGTGTGGTCAGCTGAACGATGTAGGCAATGGTACCCAGCAAGCCCAGACGCAGAATCAGCGCCATGCCGATACCGATACGGCGGGCCTTGGTGCGGTATTGCTCAGGCAATTTATTGGTCAAAATCGAGATAAAGATCAGGTTATCGATGCCCAGCACGATTTCCATCACGATCAACGTGGCTAGAGCGACCCAGGCTGCGGGGCTGGCAGCCAGTTGTAAAAGATATTCCATAGGTGTGTTCGGACTCTGCGTTAAGACAAGTTAAATAGCTTTGGTCGATTCTTCTTTTTCTTGCTCAGGCTTTTCGTTTTCAATCAACCCACCAGTCGCTTCGCTGAGCGCTTGCTCAGCGGCCTTGTGGGTGTCATCAATCGCCTGCTTGGCGGACTCAGCGGTTTTACTGAGCATTTGTTGCGCAGCTTTTTCAGCTTGGTCGCAACCGCTCAACAACACCAGACCCGCAGCCAGGAGTACTGCTACAGCTGATTTTTTCATGTTCATGGTCATATTCCTCTCTAAACCGGCGGCCACCTGGGTGGCTTGCGCATAACGCGGGATTCTAGAGAATCAAACACTTCAGGAAAATTCGTATTTTTAAGCGCTATACTTCGGTTTTTACGAAGTATTACAGCGCTGATGCTTAATTACCGCCAGCTCCATTACTTTTGGGTTGTTGCCAAAACCGGCAGCATTGTGCGCGCCTGCGAGCAGCTCAACCTCACGCCGCAGACCATCAGCGGGCAAATCAGCCTGCTCGAAGACACCTATGGCCTGCCGTTATTTCGCCGGGTTGGCCGGCAGCTGGAGCTGACCGAAACCGGGCGTCAGGTGCTGCCTTATGCCGAGCAGATGTTTCAGCTCGGCAGCGAACTGGAGAGCATGCTGCGCATGGCGCCCAAGGAGCAGCAGATTCTGTTTCGGGTGGGCGTGGCCGATGTGGTGCCCAAGTCGATCGTGTATCGCCTGATCGCTCCGACCATGGAACTGGACGAACCGATCCGGATTACCTGTCGCGAAGACAAGCTCGATCGGCTACTGGCGGATCTGGCGATTCAACGTCTGGATCTGGTGATTTCCGACAGTCCCATGCCCTCGCACCTCGATATCAAGGGCTTTAGCCAGAAACTGGGGGAATGCGGCATCAGTTTTTTTGCCGCACCGGCGCTGGCCAAGGACTACACCGAGAACTTCCCGCAGTGCCTGCAAGGCGCACCGCTATTGATCCCCGGGCCAGAGACCGTACTGCGCAGCCGCCTGCTGCGCTGGCTGGCCGAGCAGCAGATCCAGCCACGCATTGTTGGCGAGTTTGATGACAGCGCCCTGATGCAGGCCTTCGGCCAGTCAGGAATCGGCGTATTTATCGCCCCCAGCGTGATTGCCCAAGAGGTGATGCGCCAGTTTGACGTTGAGCTGATCGGCCACACGGAGGCGGTGACCGAATCGTTTTACGCGATTACCGTCGAACGCAAAATCCGCCACCCCGGCATTATTGCGATTACCGAGGGGGCCAGGCGCGAACTGTTTACGTAGCACAAACAGGACGGGCCTTAGCGGTCATCAGCAGCAGCGCCAGCAAGATCGAAATCAGGATAAACCCGGCAGCGGCAAAGCCCAGGCTGCCCAGACCGTAGTTATCAATAACCCGTCCACCGACCATCGCGCCCAGGCCAATCCCCAGATTGGCCCCGGCAATATTCAGCGAGGCGGCAAATGCCGGGGCATGGGGTGCGACTTTCATCAGCCGTACATGACTGACCAGAAACATCGCCGCCTGGGTCACGCCCCAAATGCCCATCGTGGCTGCCAGGCCCAGGGTTGAGTGAATGCTTGGTACCAGCGCTACCAGGCCGCCGATCATAAAGCCACAAAACACCATCGAGGCAATCAGCGGATGGCGGTCCACCATGCGTCCACCCAGCGAGTTGCCGATCAGGCCTACCGCGCCAAAGCCCATCAGGCACCAGCCCACCAACGTGCCATCAAACCCCGCCAGCCGCTCAAGAATGTCTGCCAGGTAGGTATAAGCGGTGAACATGCCGCTAAATACCAGTACTGACAGCAGGATATGGCCAATCATCAGCGGACTGCGCAACAGGCCGAACTGTGAGCTCAGGGTGACGGTTTCTTTCACCGCACGGGTGGCAGGCAAGTAGATCCACAGCAGCAGGGCCTTGGCCAGCGCGACCACGGCCAGAATGCCAAAGGCACTGCGCCAGCCCCACGCATCGGAGATCAAAGTGCCTACAGGAATGCCAAATACCGTCGCACAGACAATCCCGAAACCGATTTTGGCTATCGCCCGTCCCGCATACTCGGGGCCGACGATATCCACCGCTGTCTCGCTGGCCAGAGCCCAGAACACCGGCAAACCCAATGCCGGTAACAGCCGGGCAAAGGCCATCACCCAGATATTCGGTGCCAGCGCCGCCACGGTATTGGCGAACGCAAACATCAGCAAAATCGAGATAAACAGCCGCTTGCGCTGGAAACGCGCGAAGTAGGCGGTCAAGAACGGGCCAAGGGCCGCAACCGTGAAAGCAAACAGGGTCACCAGCAAACCGGCCTGGGGCACGCTGACCTCAAGGTCGCGGGCAATCGAAGGCAGCAGGCCGACGATGACAAACTCGGTGGTAAGCACAGTAAAGCCGGCCGCGGACAGCAGCAGGATGGGCAACAACATGAATAACTCCAGAGACAACGAGGCCAGCGAAAGCCCGAAAGGCCCGCTGATTTGAAGAAGAATGGGGGATAGGCAATGGTAACAGAATGCTTCTACGAGAAGTCAGGTTACCCGCGAGAAGTCCAGGCCGCGATGTGGCAGATTGCCCCGCCATAGGAAAGCACCTACATCTGTATGTTAAAGTTCGCCCCCTGTTGACTTGCGTCGATCAGCCTGCACATTTGCCGCTGATGGGCCCGAAGTTTTTTATTGCACCGCCCAGAACAACTAGAGAAGCCCTTATGACTGATGCACCACCTTCCCTGCTGCAAAAGCTCAAGCGCACCAGCCTGGTGACCCAGATTGTGATCGGTCTGATCGCCGGTATTTTACTGGCCTGGCTTGCGCCCTCCGCAGCGCTTTCGGTGGCCTTTATCGGCAAGGTGTTCGTCAGCGCCTTGAAAGCCGTTGCGCCGATTCTGGTGTTTGTTCTGGTCATGGCCTCGATCGCCAACCACAAGCACGGCCAGGAAACCCATATTCGCCCGATCCTGGTGCTGTACCTGTTCGGCACTTTTGCCGCTGCTGTGGTAGCGGTTATCGCCAGCATGCTATTCCCGTCCAATCTGGTACTGGCCACCGAGAACATCGCCATTGCAGCCCCCGGCGGTATCAGCGAAGTGCTGCAAAGCCTGCTGCTGAGCGTGGTCGACAACCCGGTCAGCGCGCTGATGAACGCCAACTTTATCGGCATTCTGGCCTGGGCCATCGGCATGGGCATTGCCATTCGCCATGCTGGCGACACTACCCGCACCGTGCTCAGTGACCTGTCCAACGGCGTTACAGTCATCGTACGTGTGGTTATCCGCTTTGCCCCGTTGGGCATTTTCGGCCTGGTGGCGTCAACCCTCGCCACCTCCGGTTTCGGTGCGCTGCTGGGCTACCTGCACCTGCTCACTGTGCTGATCGGTTGCATGCTGTTTGTGGCGCTGGTGGTCAACCCGCTGATCGTGTTCTGGAAGCTGCGTCGCAACCCGTACCCACTGGTGTTTCTGTGCCTGCGCGAGAGCGGGATTACCGCGTTTTTCACCCGCAGTTCGGCGGCCAATATTCCAGTGAACATGGCGCTGAGCGAGCGTCTGGGCCTGCATGAAGACACCTACTCGGTGTCCATCCCGCTGGGTGCCACTATTAATATGGCGGGCGCGGCGATTACCATCACGGTACTGAGCCTGGCGGCCGTGCATACACTGGGGATCGAGGTCGATATTCCGACCGCCATCCTGCTGAGCGTGGTGGCAGCTGTGTGCGCCTGTGGCGCTTCGGGTGTGGCGGGCGGTTCGCTGCTGTTGATTCCGCTGGCATGCAGCCTGTTCGGTATCCCGAGCGAAATTGCGATGCAGGTGGTGGCTGTAGGGTTCATTATCGGCATCCTGCAGGATTCGGCGGAAACTGCGCTCAACTCCTCCACCGACGTACTCTTCACTGCTGCGGCCTGTATGGCCAAGGAAGACCAGGCCCTGCAACAGGGCTGAGTCCTCAGGCAAAAATCTCTGAGCTCTGTGGGAGCCAGGCTTGCCCGCGATGCAGGCGGCGCGGTGTATCAGTTACACCGTGCAGATGCCATCGCAGGCAAGCCAGCTCCCACAAGAGTTTTATACCGTGGTTCAAGTGTGGTGGGCATCCATCAAGAAGACAGTTGCTCACCCCAGGGCACTTACTTAGAACGCACCCATATAATCACGCTTGCCGACTTCAACGCCGTTATGGCGCAGGATGGCGTAAGCCGTGGTCACATGGAAGAAGAACTGCGGCAAGCCGTAGGTCAGCAGGTAAGCCTGGCCAGTAAAGCGTTTTTCTTTCGGCGTGCCCTGACGGGTGATGATTTCGATACCTTCCTTGCCATCGATTTGCTCGGGCTTGATTCCGTCAACAAAGGCCAGCACCTTGCTGATCAGTGCTTGCAGGTCGGCAAAGGTCACTTCGCTGTCGTCGTATTTCGGCAATTCGATTTCAGCCAGACGGCCCGAAACGCCCTTGGTAAAATCAACGGCGATTTGCACCTGACGCACCAGCGGGAACATGTCCGGCGCCAGACGCGCTTGCAGGAATACACTCGGGTCGATGTTCTTGGCCGTGGCGTGAGCTTCAGCCTTGGTCAGAACACCGCTCAGGGCGTTGAGCATTTGCTTGAAAACAGGAACGGAAGCGGCGTACAGAGAGATAGTCATGAAAGTCTCGACAGTCTGTGGGCGGGAATTGAATGTGCGGCGATTATAGACACGCCAGTCGGCAACTGGTGTATGAAGATCAACCTTAAGGTCACACCCGGGAAGTACCATGCCCTCTGCAAACCCTGCCACACCTCCCGCGACGAGCCTGGGCGACCCGGTGCAGGCGCTGTATCGCAAAATTACCTGGAAACTGATCCCCTTTTTGTGTTTCTGCTACCTGGCCGCTTATCTGGACCGGATCAATATCGGCTTCGCAAAACTGCAAATGCTGGGCGACCTGCAATTCAGCGAGACGGCATTCGGACTAGGCGCGGGACTGTTTTTTGTCGGCTATATCCTTTTCGAGGTGCCGAGCAATCTGATTCTGGAAAAGGTCGGTGCCAGGGTCTGGATTGCCCGGATCATGATCAGCTGGGGCCTGCTTTCGGCCTGCACCATGCTGGTCACCACCCCTGCCCAGTTCTATGTTGTGCGTTTTTTGCTGGGAGTGGCCGAGGCCGGTTTTCTGCCCGGCGTGCTGTATTACCTGACCACCTGGTTCCCGACCCAAAGGCGGGGGCGCATCATTGCCCTGTTCATGATCGGCATGCCGCTTTCCAGTGTTGTCGGCGGGCCGCTGTCGGGATGGATCATGGGCGCTTTCGACAACACCGCAGGGCTGCGGGGCTGGCAATGGCTGTTTATCATCGAAGCGATCCCCAGCGTCGTGCTGGGCATCCTGACCTTCTGGGCGCTGCCCGACAGCCATCACAGCGCAAAATGGCTAAATCACGCAGAAAAGGCCCTGCTTGAAAAAGTGCTGCAACAGGACGACGCCGAAGGCCAAGGCAGCAAGCACCGCTTCCGTGACGGTTTTTTCAATCTGAAAGTGTGGATGCTCGGCGGAATCGACTTCTCAATCCTGCTCAGCGCCTATGCGCTGGCATTCTGGATGCCGACCTTTATCCGCAACGCCGGCGTGGCCGACCATTTCCATATCGGTTTGCTCACCGCCCTGCCCAGCGCAGCCGCCCTGCTTGGCATGCTGGTGATTGGCGCCAGTTCCGACCGCCACCGCGAACGTCGCTGGCATATCATCGTGCCCTTTCTGATTGGCGCGGCCGCGATGGCTGCCAGCACCTTCTTTAGCCACAACGTACTGGCGACCGTTTTACTGTTTGCCATTGCCTCGGCCGCCATCATCGGCGCCGTACCGGTATTTTTCAGTTTGCCCGCGACCTTTCTCAAGGGCCGTGCCGCCGCTACCGGCTTTGCCCTGGCCTGCTCGCTGGCCAATATCGCCGGGCTGGTCAGCAACTCGCTGATGGGTATCGCCATTGACGTAACGGGCAGTAGCTCTGGAGCAATGTGGTTTTTCGCCAGTTGCCTTCTGCTGAGCAGCCTGCTGGTGGTTGCCCTGCCAGCGAAAGTGGTCAACCGCTGAAATACTGCAGGAGAGTACCTGTGGGAGTAACTGTGGGAGCGGGCTTGCTCGCGATTGCATCACTGCGGGAACCAGATACACCGAGTTCCCGGCATCGCGAGCAAGCCCGCTCCCACAGGGATTTATGCGACATTCGCTCTACCGCGCAAAAGACTCCACAATGGCCGCTGGCAACGGTTACTCAAATTGGAGATGAAAATGGAAGTTCCCGCTGATCAGTTCTCAGAAAACCCACAACCCGATTCTGACGCAGGACCTCTGCTCAACAGTACCGAGATCCGCATCCTCGGCTCCTTGATCGAGAAACAGGCCACCAACCCTGAAACCTACCCGCTGACGCTCAATGCGCTGGTGCTGGCCTGCAATCAGAAAACCAGCCGCGAACCGGTGATGAACCTGACTCAAGGGCAAGTCGGGCAAAGCCTGCGCGCGCTCGAAGGCCGGGGGTTTACCCGCCTGGTCATGGGCAGCCGTGCCGATCGCTGGGAGCACAAGGTCGACAAGGCCCTGGAGCTGGTGCCTGCGCAAGTGGTACTGCTGGGGCTGCTGTTTCTGCGCGGCCCGCAAACCCTGAACGAGCTATTGACCCGCAGCTCGCGCATGCACGACTTCGAAGACACCGAACAGGTCCAGCATCAACTGGAACGCCTGATTGCCCGCGACCTTGCACTGCTGGTACCACGCCAGAGCGGCCAGCGCGAAGACCGTTACATGCATGCCCTGGGCGACCCGGACGCTATCGAAACCCTCATGGCCGCCCGCCAGCAACCCGCAGAACGCAGCAGTGGTGCCCCTGCTGTATCGCTAGAGCGTTTTGAGGCTCTGGAAGCCCGCATCGCCGCTCTCGAAGCGCGCTTGGCCGAGCTGGAATAACCCCACAATCGGGCGAGGCAACTCGCCCGCTCTGGCCATCAGCTGCGGGCGAAGGCCACCGCTGCCTGGAACTGCTCGGCGGTTGGCCGCACGCCGGTGTACAACACAAACTGCTCCAGCGCCTGAATGGCAATTACCTCAAGCCCAGTAATCACCTGTTTGCCCTGGGCGCGACCGCGAACGATCAAAGGTGTTTCCACCGGAATTGCCACGACATCGAAGATGATATCGGCGCGATCGATGGCATCTGCCGCAAAGGCCAGATCATCGGCCTCAGCCCCGCCTGCCATGCCTACCGGCGTGGTGTTGATCAGCATCTGCGGCCTGTGTGCAGCCAACTGCGGCTGCCAGTCATAACCGCAACCTGCAGCCAGCGCGGCGCCGGTTGCCTGGTTGCGCGCCACAATCACGCCATTGCGATAACCGCCGTCGCGCAGGGCAGAGGCCACTGCCTTGGCCATACCGCCGCTGCCCGCTAGGGCAAAGGTGGTGTCCTTGGGCACCTTATGGCTGTCGAGCAGTTGCGCAATGGCGATGTAATCGGTGTTGTAGGCCTTGAGGTGGCCGTCGGTGTTGACGATGGTATTGATCGAGGCAATGGCCTTGGCCGAAGCGTCCATCTCGTCGACCAGCTCGATGCAGGCTTCCTTGAAGGGCATCGACACCCCGCAACCACGAATCCCCAAGGCGCGAATACCGGTTACGGCACCCGCCAGATCCTTGCTGCTGAAAGCCTTGTAGTAAAAGTTCAGGCCCAGTTGTTCGTATAGATGATTATGAAAACGCAGCCCGAAGTTGCCCGGTCGGCCTGACAACGATATGCACAACCGGGTGTCTTTATTCGGATTCATTTGCATGCTCATCTCCTTGCTGAATGCTTTTGGATGGACGGCAGAAGCCGTACAGAGAAATTTGTTGGATTATAGTGCTGCCGCCTGAGCTGAACCGTCTCAGCGCCAGCAAACCTTACACAAAATTTACCGATGTGCTTCGCAGTTTTTTAAAAAACACGGTCTTAAGATTATCCCCGCGATTATCTTCGGTCTGGTGCAGGCCGAAACGTCGGGGCTGAATTTCGAGGAATCGTCATGATGCGTACCATCCCCAAAGTCGCTTTGCTTATCGGCACCCTGGCTGTCGCAGGGCAGGCATCCGCTCATGGTGGTTGGGGTCCCGGGCCGGCAATTTTTGGCGCTGTGGTGGGTGCAGCGGTGGTTGGCTCGGTTATCGCAGGCCACGAGCAGCGCCCGGTTTACGTGCAGCAACCGGTGTATGTGCAGCCACAACCGGTTTACGTACAGGCACCGCCGGTCTATTACCAACCGCAACCGGTGTATGTACAGCCGCCACAGCCCGTTTACTATCAGGGCTACTACGGTCGGCCGCACCCGGTGTACTACGGCCCCCCACGGGGTTATTACGGCCCGCCGCGCTGGTGATCCCGGCACTGGCAACCGGCAGGCTGTTGCAGCTGCCGGCAGGTCCGCACAGAGAATATGAATGTCGCAGATGAGACACCGCAGCGCCCCGCACTGCGGCATTATGGGGCGCAACTGGCGCGTTTATCGGCAACATCATAAAAACAAGGACGACCTCAATGCCTACACAAAACCCGCACCATATCGTCGGGCTCTGCACTTCCAGCAAGGTGTACAATACTCTGACCGAACTCAAGCAGCTCGAAGGCCACCGCACCGCCAAGCTGCTCTCCCTGCTGACCCAGCACCTTGTGCGCGAGGGCGTGCTGAGTGATCAGGAAGTGATGCATATGCTCGATCAGGTGGTTGACTGACACCTCATCGGCATCAATGACGACTATCAAGCGCAATGATTTCTTGCGCAGCGGCCAAGCCCGTAAGGTAGCGACATTGTTGAAGGAGGTATGTATGCCCAAGATTCATGTCATGACGGTTGTAGGTAGCGCCGTGCCCGCGCCGTTGCGTGCCGACGGTCTGCTGGCATGCTGGTATGTGGTCAGCGACGGCGTTGCCGTGAGCGGTCCGTTTACTTCACGCGCCGCGGCCCAGATCAAAGCCACCAGCGAAACAGATAAAACAGCCCCACACTCAACGCGACACTGAGCAACACGTTGCGGCTCCACAGCATCAGCCCTATGGCACACAGCCCGGCCAGCAGGTACGGGTTGGTCGGGCTCAGATCCAGCTGGTGATCCTTGACGAAAATGATCGGCCCGCAAATCGCCGTCAGCATCCCCGGCACGGCAAAACCCAAAAACTCCTTTACCCCGCGATTCAGGCGAATCGGCAACCTTGGCTCCAGAAACAGGTAGCGGTTGAAAAACAGGATCAGGGTCATCCCGCCAATAATTGCCCAGATCATGCCCAATACCCTCCCAGACGTTTGCACAGATAGCCTGCGACCATTCCCGCCAGACCGGCCAGCACAATCGCCGACTCCCATTGCCAATGACTGAACAGCACCACGGCCAGCAATGACACCGCCACGCAGACCACTGTGGGGATATTGCGTACTACCGGGGTGATCAACGCGATAAAAGTGGCCGCAATCGAGAACTCCAGGCCCAGTTGATCCAGTCCCGGAATGCTCTTGCCCAGCAGCACGCCAAGCAAGGTGAAAATATTCCAGCCCACATACATGCACAGCCCCACCCCCAGCGCATACCAGCGGTTAAACGTTCGTTGGTCGAACGGGCTGACCAGGGCGAAGAATTCATCGGTCAGCAAAAAGCCCAGCCCCAGGCGCCATCTTGGCTCCAGGGGCGATACCAGCGGGCGCAAGTGCATGGCATAGAGCAAATGCTGCGAGGTCAGCAGCAAGGTAGTGATCAGAATCGATATGGCACTGGCGCCGCCCTTGATCATGCCAATGGCGACCAGTTGCGCGGCACCGGCAAACACAAACAGCGACAACCCCTGACTCTGTGCAGGGCTCAACTGGGCATCAATGGCAGTGGAACCGGCCAGCAGCCCCCAGGGCGCGCACGCCAGCGTCAAAGGTAAGCAGGCAATGGTGCCGCGCACAAACGCGGTTCGAGCAAGGGAATCAGACATCAAATACATTCCGGCAGTAAGCAGCGGCAAAGGGTCGCAACTTGATTGACGAAAGTCTTGAACGATCTTGCTCAGCAGCCCTCATAACTTTACCCGGCCTGTTTGAAACCGGCCCGGCGGGTTTGACGAGAGGCCGATCCTGGTCTTTAGTCAGGCGCATTCAAGAGACGTGAATTCCGATCAACCGCTGCCACGAGGAACCACCATGACAGACCTGAAATCCGCCAAGGAAAGCAGAAAGGCCGATCTGCGGACACCTACGGCATTAAGCGAAAGAGCCTGTATCGATATTGCAGCCGAAGTGAATGCACTGCTGGCTGATACCTTCGCCATT
Organism: Pseudomonas sp. B414; assembly: GCF_055408445.1. Classification (NCBI taxonomy): domain Bacteria; kingdom Pseudomonadati; phylum Pseudomonadota; class Gammaproteobacteria; order Pseudomonadales; family Pseudomonadaceae; genus Pseudomonas; species Pseudomonas sp. B414. The sequence continues at coordinate 15,880 of NZ_JBUZTQ010000052.1, forward strand.
TACATGAAAACCAAGAATTTCCACTGGCACATGTCCGGCCCGCACTTCCGTGACTTCCACCTGCTGCTGGACGAGCAGGCTGACCAGATCTATGCGACCACCGATGCCATTGCCGAGCGCGTACGCAAGCTGGGGCGCACCACGCTGCGTTCCATCGGTCATATCAAGAAACTGCAGCGCCTGCTGGATAACGACGCCGATTTCGTGACCCCGGAAGACATGCTGGCTGAACTGCGCGAGGATAATATCCAGCTGGCAGCCTATATGCGCGAGACCCACGACATGTGCTCCGAGCTAGGTGACGTGGCCACCACCAGCCTGCTGGAAAACTGGATCGACGAGGCCGAGCGCCGCGTGTGGTTCCTGTTTGAGTCGTCACGCACCAAGTAACCCGTCATGTGGGAGCGGGCTTGCTCGCGATAGCATCACCCCGATTGGTCTGACAGACCGCGCCGCCCGCATCGCAGGCAAGCCAGCCCCCCATAAAAGCCAGGTCGGGGGGCAAGCAGCATGAAACTTGTTTCACAGTCCATAAGCACGGCGAAGGGTATATTCGCCCTGCTCATTGCTCATTCAATGAACCCCTTGGCCCGCACCCTCCCCCGCGGGCTTTTTTTTGCCCGGTCAAACGCCCTGCTTGAACACCAGCGCCTTGAGGCCACACTCGGCATCCGTATCCGGGAACTCCGGCGGGTTATCCAGACGCTGAACAAAGCGCAGGCTTGGCGCATCCCGGGTCACGCCATCGATCAGAAAGTCCGAGCCCAACGCAGGATCGTTCATGCAAGCCAGCACTGTGCCGTTCTCACTGAGCAACTCCGGCAAGCGCCGTACTACGCGCTGGTAATCCTTGGTCAGCAAAAAGCTGCCCTTCTGGAATGACGGCGGGTCGATGATCACCAGATCATACGGGCCGGTGCTTTTTACCTTGCCCCAGGACTTGAACAGCTCATGCCCCAGAAACGTCACCTTGCTCATGTCATGGCCGTTCAGGCGATGGTTGTCGCGCCCGCGACTAAGGGCTGCACGGGACATGTCGAGGTTGACCACATGCTGTGCTCCGCCTTGGATGGCAGCCACGGAAAAACCGCAAGTGTAGGCAAACAGGTTCAATACCCGCTTGCCCTCGGCATTGGCCCGCACCCAGTCGCGACCGTAGCGCATATCCAGGAACAGGCCATTATTCTGCTTGCGGCCCAGGTCCACCCGGTAGCGCAAGCCGCCTTCGGTCAGCGTCCACTCGTCAACCGCTTCGCCCACCAGCCATTCAGTGTCGCTTAGCAGCGTATAGCGATGTTGCAGCACCAGGGTGTGGGCACCACTGGCCAGCCACGCCGGTGACTGCGCGATGTTCAACAGCAGTTGTTTCAAGGCGTCCAATTGATCGGCCTCAGGCTCCTTGAACAGCGAGACCAGCATCACGCCTTGCAACCAGTCCACCGTCAGTTGCTCAAGCCCTGGCCAGCAGCGCCCGCGGCCGTGAAACATACGCCGGGTTTCGTCGGGCGCAGCCTCCAGGGCGGTCAATAAGTGCTGATGCAGGGTAGTTAACGCTTGAGGAGTCATCGGGCCGGCCGGTCAATTTCATGGGGGCGGCATTTTACACAATTGCCGGGGCCACAAGCACTTGATGACGAGCCCGCAGGTTTCCCGGCAACGCCCTCAATCTTTCAAACCCGTTCAGCTGAGGCACAGCCTCCAACTGCTAATTTCGGCGCCGCGCGCTGCGTCAAAAACAAACCACTGACACAAACCGATTTATTGCGCAAAACCCTGCAAACTCAGGCATTTCTGCCGCAATTGATCCATACTGACTAAATGTAACGTTATGTGTATAACAGCCGTTGCAGCCCGGTACTTCCCAACCCTTTTTGAGTCATTCTGCGTGAAAATTCATCTTTCCATTTTGAGCCTGTGTTTGGTTCTGGCAGGCACCAGCGCTTCTTCAATCGCCGCAGCGGCTGAAAGCACTTCGGCCCCACGGGATACCTCACAACTGCATATCGCTTCAGGCAGCGCGCTGCTGATCGACCTGCAGACCAACAAAGTCATTTTTGCCAGCAACCCTGACGCCATCGTACCGATAGCCTCTGTCACCAAGCTGATGACCGCCATGGTGGTGCTGGATGCCAAGCAGTCGATGGATGAGTACATCTCGGTCAATATCAGCGACACACCGGAAATGAAAGGCGTGTTTTCGCGAGTGAAAATTGGCAGCGAACTGTCGCGTCACGAAATGATGCTGATCACCCTGATGTCCTCGGAAAACCGCGCGGCGGCAAGCCTTGCCCATCACTATCCGGGTGGCTATGTGGCGTTTATCGCGGCGATGAATGCCAAGGCCAAAAGCCTGGGCATGATGAGCACGCACTACGTTGAACCGACCGGACTGTCGGTCCACAACGTGTCCACCGCCCGCGACCTGAGCAAGCTGCTGGCAGCGGCACGGCATTACCCGATGCTCAGCCAGTTAAGCACCACCAAGGAAAAGACCGTGGCGTTCCGCAAACCCAACTACAGCCTGGGTTTCAGCAACACCGATCATCTGGTCAGAAAAGACAAATGGGATATCAAGATCACCAAGACCGGCTTTACTAACCAGGCCGGTCATTGCCTGGTGCTGGTCACTGAGATGGGCGGTCGCCCGGTATCACTGGTGATTCTGGATGCCTTTGGCAAATACACCCACTTCGCCGATGCAGGGCGGATTCGCAACTGGGTGGAAACCGGAAAAAGCGGCGGCGTGCCTAATGTCGCCTTGCGCTACAAAGCCGAGAAGAATCTGCAGAAAAACCAGCTGACTACAGGTCAGGCCGGAAAGTAAAAGATGGCGGGTTAAATGCAGGCACTTGCCCCGGGGAGAGGATCGGGGACAAATGCCTGCGTGCTGCTCGCTACATACCGTGCATAGAAAGAACCCCGTCACCTGGACGGGGTTCTTGCCTGGCACATGCTCAGATCAGTTTTGCAGAGCAGGCTGCGAATCCCCATTGATCGGGATGCGTTTGGCTTTTGCCTCTTCCGGCACCACCCGCTCCAGGTCGATGCTCAGCAAACCATTGCTCAGGTTTGCGCCTTTGATCTCGATATGGTCGTCGAGACGGAAGGACAATTTAAATGCCCGCTGTGCAATACCTTGATGCAAGAAGGTCAGGCCTTCTTCGCTGGTGCTTTCACGCTTGCTACCGCTCACGGTCAGCACACCTTTCTCCACTTGCAGTTCCAGGTCATCTTGCTGGAAGCCTGCTGCCGCTATCACGATGCGATAGCTGTCTTCACCCCGTTTTTCAACGTTATAAGGTGGGTAGCCACCGCTGGAATCGTTGCGTAGCGCGGTTTCAAACAAATCACTAAAACGGTCAAAGCCGACAGAATTACGGAACAGTGGCGCCATGGAAAGAGCGTTGCTCATAATTTCATCCTCCTGATTTCAGCGAGATTTTTACGCGACCCGGTTTCGGCATCGCGTACCCCTTAAATAGGGATCGGCAAAAGCATTTCAAGAGGTTTTTTTGAAATTTTTTCAGCTGCCTCAGACCGCATCCGCAGGTGGATTGTTAACCAGATGACGAACCTTTTCGCAGTCGGTTTCACGGCGCATGGCATTGAACAGCACCACCGCCTCAGGGTAGTTGCGGGTCAACATGGCCAGCCATTGCTTGAGCCGTCCCGGGGCTGAGCGCGGCGTCAACTGGGCCTCGGCCTGGGCCCAGAAGTCGCGGATCATGGGCTGCAAATCAGCCCAGGTCATGGGTACCACTTCTTCCCCGGCACGAGCCGCAGCAATCTGCGCAGCCAGGTCCGGGCGCGATACCAGGCCGCGACCCAGCATGATGTCCTCGGCCCCACTGATTTCGCGGCAGCGACGCCAGTCTTCAACCGACCAGATATCGCCATTGGCAAACACTGGCACCTTGACCACGTCCTGCACCTGGGCAATGTATTCCCAGTGCGCAGGCGGCTTGTAGCCATCCATCTTGGTTCGCGCATGCACCACGATCTGACTGGCACCACCTTCGGCCAGAGCAATCGCGCACTCATTGGCGCTGTCCGGTGTATCGAAGCCCAGGCGCATCTTGGCGGTGACCGGGATATGCGCAGGCACGGTGCGGCGCACTTGCAGCAGGATCGCGTGCAGCAGCTCGGGTTCCTTGAGTAGCACCGCGCCACCACGGGACTTGTTCACGGTCTTGGCCGGGCAGCCGAAGTTCAGGTCAATCACCCCGGAGCCCAGCTCACAGGCCAGCGCCGCATTATCGGCCAGGCAGGCGGGATCGGAACCGAGCAACTGCACGCGCAGTGGCACGCCGGAGCGCGTCTGCGCACCGTGCTGAAGTTCCGGGGCGAGCTTGTGGAAGTAGGCTTCTGGCAACAAGCGCTCGGTGACCCGAATAAATTCGGTCACACACCAATCAATACCGCCGGTGCGGGTCAGGACATCACGCAGGATGTTGTCGACCAACCCTTCCATCGGCGCCAAGGCAATTTGCATGGGTGACTCTCATAAAAAACGTGCGGCAGTTTACGTGGTTCTGCGGGCAATCGGTATGAGCAGGTGCTGACGCTCAGGCTGTCACGACAGCCGGGCCATAACCTTCCAGAAACTGCGGCGGCAGGCGCTTGGGTTTGCCGGTGGACAGCTCGATGCAGACAAAGGTGGTTTGCGCACGCAACAACGTCACGCCATCGCTGGGGCGCACGAGCTGAAAGTGGCGGGTCATGCGCAGGCGCTGGTCACAATCGACAATCCAGGTTGCCAGTTGCAACTCGTCGTCTTCGTAGGCGCTGGCCAGGTAATCGATTTCATGCCGGGAGACCGCCATGGCGCGGTCGAGGCGACGGTACTCGGTGAGGTCCAGCCCCAGGCGCTGCGAATGGCGCCAGGCACAGCGTTCCAGCCAGACCACATAAGCTGCGTTATTGGCATGGCCAAACCCGTCGATGTCTTCAGCCTGCACGTGCAGATCAATGATAAACGGTGCTGCCAGATCCCAACTCATGCCCTGTCTCCCTGTACATAAATAAGGAGCGCAGTGTAACGCAGAGGGGGTGGCTGCAAGGCTGGAGGCGAGGAATATAAAAACTGCAGACAAACAAAAGGGCCATTCAATAATCGAATGACCCTTATAAATCCCGCAAAGCGGGTAATCGTGGCGTCCCCTAGGGGACTCGAACCCCTGTTACCGCCGTGAAAGGGCGGTGTCCTAGGCCACTAGACGAAGGGGACACAAACCCTTCTAACAGTGATCAGCACTGCGTGCTGATCGATTCAATGCCAGTGTGGCCCGACATTGAACTGTAAATTGGTGGAGCTAAACGGGATCGAACCGTTGACCTCTTGCATGCCATGCAAGCGCTCTCCCAGCTGAGCTATAGCCCCGATTTATCGCCTGGCGGCGGAGCAACACCGAAGTGCTGCTTCTGTAAAACTGGCGTCCCCTAGGGGACTCGAACCCCTGTTACCGCCGTGAAAGGGCGGTGTCCTAGGCCACTAGACGAAGGGGACACAAACCTTCTGACAGTGATCAGCACTGCGTGCTGATCGATTCAATGCCGGTGTGGCCAAGCATTGAACTGTAAATTTGGTGGAGCTAAACGGGATCGAACCGTTGACCTCTTGCATGCCATGCAAGCGCTCTCCCAGCTGAGCTATAGCCCCAAACTATCATGTTGGGTGTTGCCGTGTTGCGTTCTGCTTGTTTCGTGTTGCTGTGTTGACGGGGCGCATATTAAGACTGGATGGGTAGGCTGTCAAACTTATTTTCAAAGTTTTTTAAAAAAATTTGCCGTGAGAACAACCACTTACCCTCTCCACCCCGTAAATACTGGGCCAAACCCACAAAACCTGTAGTCGCTGCCGAAGGCTGCGAAGGGTTGCGGAGCAACCCGTTTCCCTGGAAACACCTCAACACCCATCGCAGCCTTCGGCAGCGACTACAGATTAAAGCTGTTAACCGATCGCGTTAAACAGCTTTTCCCACTCTTTGTTTTCTTTCTTCGACACGCCGCCCAGCAGGTCCAGCGCCTGACGCAGACGGAAACGGGTCAGGTCCGGGCCCAGGATCTCCATGGCGTCCAGCACCGATACCGAGCTGGCCTGGCCTGTGATCGAAGCAAACATCAGCGGCATGGCATCACGCAGCTTCAACTCCAGGGATTCAACCACGGTCTGAATGCAGCCGGTGATCGCATCCTTCTCCCACTGACGCAGGCTCTCAAGCTTCCAGAGGATCAACTGCATCAACTGACGCACCTGTTCGTTGGACAGCTTCTTGTGCTCAAACAGTTTGGCATCCAGCTGCAGGCCGCCGGAGAAGAAGAAACCGGCCAATGGCGCGATCTGGCTGAAAGTCTCGACCCGGCCCTGTACCAGCGGCGCGATCTTCATCATGTACTCGGGGTTCAACGCCCACTGCTGCACGCGGCTGGCAAACTCTTCCAGCGGCAGGTCACGCAGCCACTGGCCGTTGAGCCAGGACAGCTTCTCGACATCAAAGATCGGCCCGCCCAGCGATACACGGCTCAGGTCGAAGTTGTCGACCATTTCCTGCAGCGAGAACTTCTCGCGCTCGTCCGGCATCGACCAGCCCATGCGACCCAGGTAGTTGAGCATGGCTTCCGGCATAAAGCCCATGCGCTCGTAGAAGGTCACCGAAGTCGGGTTTTTGCGCTTGGACAGCTTGCTCTTGTCCGGGTTGCGCAGCAGCGGCATGTAGCACAGCTGCGGCTGTTCCCAACCGAAGTATTCGTATAGCAGGATCAGCTTGGGTGCCGATGGCAGCCACTCTTCGCCGCGCAGAACGTGGGTAATGCCCATCAGGTGGTCGTCGACCACGTTGGCCAGGAAGTACGTCGGCAGGCCGTCGGTCTTCATCAGGACCTGCATGTCCATGCGGTCCCACGGGATTTCAACGTCACCGCGCAGCAGGTCCGGCACCACGCACACGCCTTCGGTCGGCACCTTCATGCGGATAACGTGGGGTTCGCCAGCCGCCAGGCGCTGAGCAACCTCTTCCTTGGACAGCAGCAGCGCACGACCGTCGTAGCGCGGGGTCTCGCCCTTGGCCATTTGCTCGGCGCGCATCTGGTCCAGTTCTTCGGCAGTGCAGAAGCACGGAAAAGCATGGCCCATATCGACCAGTTGCTGGGTGTACTTCTTGTAGATCTCGCTGCGCTCGCTTTGCCGGTACGGACCGTGCGGGCCGCCAACGTCCGGGCCTTCGCTCCAGGTGATACCCAGCCAGCGCAGGGCATCGTAGATTTGCTGCTCGGACTCGCGGGTCGAACGCAATTGGTCGGTGTCTTCGATCCGCAGGATAAATTCGCCGCCATGCTGCTTGGCAAAGCAGTAGTTGAACAAAGCGATGTAAGCGGTGCCGACGTGGGGGTCGCCGGTAGGCGATGGCGCAATGCGCGTGCGAACGGTGGTCATGGGCGGTCTCGAAATAGAGATAAAACAAAGGGCGAATGGTAACAGGCCGACCCGGCTTGGCTCCAGCACAGTCCCCGGACCAGCCGCCACACGGCCGAAAAAAACCGTAATAGAGCGTTTGTATCGAATTGATACGGGGAAAATCAGCAGACAGCGGTGTAGTCTCGGCCCATTCCTGGCATACCTGGGCTGCAGACTGCCGCCCATGGCGGGCGCATAGACACCGTGCTGCCCCAGGGGCGTTTGCCCGAACCGCTATAACAACGGAGCCCGCGCTTGAAATTCAGCCTGCCGAAAACCGCCACCGCGCCCTTCTGCCCTTCCGAAGTCAGTGGCAGCGTTACCGTCGATGCCAGTGCACCGTTCTTCAAACGTGCGCTGCGCTTTGCCGGCCCCGGCTTGCTGATCAGCATCGGCTATATGGACCCGGGCAACTGGGCCACCGCCATCGAAGCCGGTTCGCGCTATGGCTACAACCTGCTGTTTGTGGTGCTGCTGGCCAGCCTTGCGGGCATGGCCGTGCAGTGCCTGTGCTCACGCCTGGGTATCGCCACCGGGCGCGATCTGGCGCAACTGTGCCGCGAGCGATACAGCAAGCGCTCGGCGCGGGTGCAATGGTTATTGGCAGAAATCTCGATCATCGCCACCGACCTTGCCGAAGTACTCGGCTGCGCGCTGGCTTTTCACCTGCTACTGGGCTGCTCGTTGACGGTCGGCATCGCCCTCACCGCCTTCGACACTTTGCTGGTGCTGGCCTTGCAAGGCAAAGGTTTGCGACGCCTTGAAGCAATCATGCTGGCGCTGGTAATGACCATCGTTGCCTGTTTCTTTGTTGAACTGGTGCTGATCAAGCCTTATTGGCCGGACGTGTTCGAGGGTTTCAAACCGTCACTGTCGGCCATCAGTGATACAGCACCGCTGTACATTGCCATCGGCATCATTGGCGCCACCGTGATGCCGCATAACCTGTACCTGCACAGTTCCATCGTACAAACACGCCTGACGGGCAGCGACTACGCCAGCAAACTGGACGCCGTACGCCTGTCGCGCATCGACACTATCGGCTCCCTGGCTCTGGCGCTACTGGTCAATGCGGCGATCCTGATCCTTGCCGCTGCCGCCTTTCACCAGACCGGCAATACCGACGTGGTCGAAATCCAGGACGCCTACCGCATGCTCGACCCGCTGGTGGGCGGCGCCATGGCCAGCGTCCTGTTCGGGGTGGCGTTACTGACGTCCGGGCAAAGTTCGACCTTTACCGGCACCATTGCCGGGCAAGTGATCATGGAAGGCTATCTCGACCTGAAAATCCCCTGCTGGCAACGCCGCCTGATCACCCGGGGGCTGGCGTTGATCCCGGCGTTTCTCGGGGTGTGGCTGATGGGTGACGACGCGGTGGGCAAGTTGCTGATCCTCAGCCAGGTGGTGCTCAGCCTGCAGCTGCCGTTTGCCCTGTACCCGCTGATCCGCATGACCGGCGATAAAAAGCTCATGGGGCCTTTCGTTAACCGTTTGCCAACGCGGCTGCTGGCGTGGTTTCTGTTTGCGGTTATCAGTTGCGCCAATGTGTGGCTGATTGCGCAGATCGGTTTTGCCTGAGCCGAGGGGAGTTGAGCTTGCCTGCACTTAAATTCATCACCCCGCAGCTCGTTATACAAAACGACTCCTGCTATTGAGGTGCTGTCATGTCCGCCGCTGCTACTGTGGTGCAAAACCTGCGCAATCGACTCACCAAGCCCACGGGCTACCGATTGTTCGATATCCAGCTCAAGCGCCGCATCACCTTGAGCCCGTCGCTGACACGCTTTGTATTCAGCGGCAGCGATGTGGCGCTGATGCGCACCCTGGCACCGGATCAGCGCGTCAAAGTGCTGTTCCCAGGCCTCGATGGTACTGTCCCAAACCTGCCAAAACAGGGCGACTGGCGTGCAGCGCTGCGCGATTTGCCTCCCGAACAAGTGCCCTTTATGCGCTCTTACACCATTCGCAACCTGCGTGCGGAGTCAGGCGAACTGGATATCGACTTTGTTCTGCACGGCGACACTGGCCCCGCGTCGCGCTGGGCTACGCAGGCCAGACCGGGCGATCGTCTGCAAATCAACGCGGCCAATGCCGCCTTTGCAGACGATCCCGGCGGCTATGAATGGCAGCCACCGCAAGGCATGCGCAAAGTGCTGCTGATCGGCGACGAAACCGCACTGCCGGCCATTGCCGGCATCCTCGAAGAACTGGCACAGCACCCCGACACGCCTCAGGTACAAGCCTTTATCGAGGTACCTGAAGAAGCTGACTGCCTGGCGCTGGCCTGCGGCCCCAACACCAAGGTGCACTGGCTGCCCCGCGCCAGCCTGGGCAAACAGCATGGCGACGGCATGATCCTCGCCGCCCGCGAACTGGCCAGCTTGCCGCCCAGACGCATGCAGGCCCAGGCCTGTGCGGCACTGCAGGAGCTGGATCTGGACAACCAGCGCCTGTGGGATCGGGCCAGCGCCAGGCACAACGAGTTCTATGCCTGGGTGGCTGGGGAATCGATGGCGGTGATGACAATCCGACGATTTTTCGTCAATGAATGCGGCCTGGACCGTAAAGGGCTGACCTTGATGGGGTACTGGAAATTGGGGCGGTCGCTGGGGTGAGCACAACCCCCTGCAGCTGCCGAGGAACGAAGGCTGCGTTCGCGTGGTGCGGCTCTCCGACGAAGCCGTCGCAAAACCGGAAGCCGCAGTCTACCCGTTCAACCGCGGATTCAGGTTTTACGATTGCTTCGTCGCAGTGGCGCACCAAACCGAACGCAGCCTTCGTTCCTCGGCAGCTGCTATGTATGGACTCGCCCCCACTGTCTACCTGCTTTTAAAAAACTGCCGCCCCGTTGCATCTATGTATTAGGCCTATTCGAGGAAGCCGT
>NZ_JBUZTQ010000053.1:0-16882 GCF_055408445.1 Pseudomonas sp. B414
GCCGCGCCACCCCCATAACAGCACCTGCGTTCGGCCTTCTGTGATGGGCTTTCGCGTCGTCTGAACAATCGCATTACAAAAGCAAAAGCAAAAGCAAAAGCAATATTGGACAGATACACATACTACCTCGAATCAGGCCGGCCGGTCGGCCGCCTCGGCGGCTCTTGATCTACCGCCCTCCGGGAGGCCGTACGATGGGGCAAGGCCTTTTTGGGTACTTTTGTGGCTGTTTGACAAAAGTGCCTCGCCGTAAGGGCGAAACCTATATTCCAGTTAGACGCGAATGCTGGATATGTAAGCGACGGGCCAGTTATTGCGAGTTCTAAAAAACAGAAAGCGACATCAACTTGCCAGGAGGCGACATTCAAACTTACAGCCAATAGATATTGAGTCCTGCAATTTGATTGTATGATGAGTGCTATTTTAACAATGACGTGCCCGAGTCCATAAACGAACAAGCCCTCCATTAATTTAACTTTATCCAGGCAGACTGAGCAGTCATTATTTAAACGTATCCAGAACAAAAAAATACTTCAAGTTGAAAGTTCAATGTTTACGGCTATATCCGGAGTTTGCGCAAACAACCCCTAAAATAGTACTGGACTAAATATTTCAAGGTGTGTCAGTTTCTGCCGGCCATAAAACGGCGAGTGATAGGACGATCTCGCCAAGGGGTCGTCGTGGTCTGTCAACTATCTTTCTACTGCTAAACAAGGAAATGTTTACATGTCGAAACTTAAAGAGAAAGCGGCACTGTCCGTTGGCCAGGTGCAAGCGGCAAACACCGGCAGTTCTGCCTTCACTCAGATTGATAACTTCAGCCATTTCTATGATCGTGGTGATCATCTGGTCAATGGCAAACCTTCGTTCACCACCGACCAGGTGGCCGATCAGCTGACGCGTTCCGGTGCCAGCTGGCATGACCTGAACGGCGACGGTGTGATCAACCTGACCTATACGTTCCTCACGGCACCGCCGGCAGGCTACGCCACCCGTGGCCTGGGCACTTTCAGCCAGTTCTCCTCGCTGCAAAAGGAGCAAGCCAAGCTGTCTCTGGAATCGTGGGCCGATGTCGCCAAGGTGACCTTCACTGAAGGCCCGGCCGCCCGTGGCGACGATGGCCACATGACCTTTGCCAACTTCAGTGCAAGCAACGGCGGCGCCGCGTTCGCCTACCTGCCAAGCAGTTCGCGCAAAGGCGAGTCGTGGTACTTGATCAACAAGGACTATGCCGTCAACAAGACCCCGGGTGAAGGTAACTATGGTCGCCAGACCCTGACCCACGAAATCGGCCACACCCTGGGGCTGTCGCACCCGGGAGATTACAACGCCGGCAATGGCAATCCGACCTATCGCGACGCGGTGTATGCTGAAGATACCCGTGCTTACAGCGTTATGAGCTACTGGAGCGAAAGCAACACCGGTCAGCATTTCACCAACAGCGGCGAAGGTGCTTATGCATCGGCGCCGTTGCTGGATGATATCGCAGCGGTACAGAAGCTCTACGGTGCCAACCTGGAAACCCGGGCTGACGATACCGTTTATGGCTTCAACTCCACGGCCGATCGTGATTTCTTCCACGCTTCCTCGGCCAGCTCCAAGCTGATTTTCTCGGTGTGGGACGGCGGCGGCAACGACACCCTGGACTTCTCCGGTTTTAGCCAAAACCAGAAGATCAACCTGACTGCCGGTTCGTTCTCCGATGTTGGCGGCATGACCGGTAACGTATCGATCGCTCAGGGTGTAACCGTGGAAAACGCCATTGGCGGCTCAGGCAATGACCTGCTTATCGGCAACAGCGCGGATAACGTGCTCAAGGGCGGTGCAGGCAACGACATCATCTATGGCGGCGGCGGGGCTGATACCTTGTGGGGCGGTACGGGTTCTGATGTATTTGTGTTCGGCGCGGTGTCTGACTCGGCACCCGGTGCAGCCGATATCATCATGGACTTCCAGTCCGGCATCGACAAAATCGATGTCTCGGCGATCACCAAACTGGCCGGGCTCAACTTTGTCGACGCCTTCACCGGGCGTGCCGGTGAAGCGATTGTCAGCTATGACAAGGCCAGCAACCTGGGCCACTTTGCGGTCGATTTCAGCGGTCATGCTGTTGCCGACTTCCTGGTCAACACTGTAGGTCAAGTGGCAACTTACGACATCGTCGTCTAAGCCTGCCGGTACAAGGGCAGCGCGCAAGCGCTGCTCTCTGCCAGGAGTAACAAGTCGTATGGCATACGGATTTTTCAAGGCAGTGGGGTGTATCGCCGCACTGCTGACCTTTACCACAGAGAGCACCATGGCCAATTCCTTGCTGCTGATGAGCCCCGCGCAACTGGCGGGCAGCTGGACGTTTTACCCGCAGGACGATGCAACGCAGAGCTGTACAGTGCAGTTGATTGCCGAACATAAAAGCTTCGACCCGCAAGTGAAGTGCCTGAAAACATGGTTGGGTGAAGTACCCAAAAGTTGGTCGCCCACTCCGGACGGGCTGTTTCTGATGGGCGAAGACGGGACGGCTCTGGTGCATATGAACCGGATTGAACCGGGGCACTACGAGGCACAGGTTAACGCTGAAACTGTGCTGGTTATGGTGCGTGCCAATAAGTAAGTCGTACTGAAAGCGCAACTTCAAGAGTAAACGCTGAGCGGTGCCTGCAAGGGGCGGCTCACCTGCGCCTGTCTGTTTTGTTTGTGCGCGAATGCCGTGTTTTATCGATCAAGGACGATTTATGAGGCGATTGAAAAACAGCACTGTTGCGCCGCTGATACATGCGCTGGCCGACTATAAAAACATTTTGATCAGCGTGGGCTGCTTTACCGCCCTGATCAATATATTGATGCTGGTGCCATCGATTTATATGCTTCAGGTCTATGACCGGGTACTGTCGTCACAGAACACAACAACACTGGCCATGCTGTCTTTGATGGTGGTGGGCTTTTTCATCTTTATCGGGACGCTTGAAACCGTCCGCAGTTTTATTGTGATCCGTATCGGCAGCCAGCTGGAGCGCAGGTTTAACCAGCAGGTGTACCGCGCCGCATTCGAGCGCAACCTGTTCAGTGGTCAGGCCCATGCCGGGCAGGCGTTGGGCGACTTGACCCTGATCCGCCAGTTTGTCACCGGCCCTGCGCTATTCGCCTTTTTTGATGCGCCGTGGTTTCCAGTCTATTTGTGCGTGATCTTTATGTTCAGTCCCTGGCTCGGTCTTATGGCGACGGCTGGGGCGCTGCTGCTGATTGCCCTGGCGTGCATCAATGAAGTGATGACGCGCAAGCCCCTGAGTCAGGCCAGCCTGTACTCCCAACAATCCAGTCAGATAGCCACCAGCCATCTGCACAATGCCGAGACCATTCAGGCCATGGGCATGCTGGGGGCGTTGCGCAAACGCTGGTTTAACCTGCATTCGAAATTTTTGGCCGAGCAAAACAAGGCCAGCGACACCGGCGCACTGATTGGCTCGGTCAGTAAAACCTTGCGCCTGTGCCTGCAATCACTGGTGCTTGGCTTGGGCGCTTTGCTGGTGATCAACGGTGATATGAGCGCGGGCATGATGATCGCGGGTTCGATTTTGATGGGCCGTGTGTTAAGCCCCATCGATCAGTTGATAGCTGTCTGGAAGCAATGGAGTTCGGCCAAGCTGGCCTATCAACGGCTGGACAGCCTGTTGCGCGAGCATCCCGCCAGTGAAGAGAGCATGGCGCTGCCAGCCCCCAACGGCCAGGTGAGCTTTGAACAGGTCAGCGCTGCACCGCCGGGCAAGCGTCTGCCCACTTTGCATCAGGTCAGTTTTAGTCTCAATGCAGGTGAGGTTCTCGGCGTGCTGGGCGCATCGGGCTCCGGCAAGTCGACCCTGGCGCGAGTGCTGGTGGGCGTCTGGCCGACGCTGGCGGGCACGGTGCGCCTGGATGGCGCGGATATCCATCAATGGAACCGCGATCAGTTGGGGCCGCATATTGGCTATCTGCCCCAGGATATCGAGCTGTTCAGCGGCAGTATTGCCGAGAATATCGCCCGCTTTCGTGACGCTGATCCCCGCCAGGTGGTCGCTGCGGCGCAGCAGGCCGGTGTTCACGAGATGATTTTGCGTCTGGCGCAAGGTTACGACACGGTGCTGGGCGATGAAGGCAGCGGCCTGTCGGGCGGACAAAAGCAGCGGGTCGCTCTGGCCCGTGCCTTGTATGGCAACCCGCGGCTGGTGGTGCTGGATGAGCCCAATTCTAACCTCGATGCGGTGGGTGACGCGGCCCTGACCCGGGCCATTGCGCACCTCAAGGCGCAGGGCTGCACCGTGGTGCTGGTGACGCATCGTTCGGCTTCGTTGGCCCAGGCCGACAAGCTGCTGGTGCTCAATGAGGGCCGCTGCCAGGTGTTCGGGCCCAGTGCCGAGGTGCTTAAGGCCTTGTCCGGGGCCCAGCAGCAACACGCCGTGCCGCAGGCGGCCAGTATCAACCGTCAGAGTGCTGACGCATAAGCAAGGATGCTGCATTGATGAATGATCACAATCAACCGCCATTGCGTGAGCGCGGTGCGGGGTTTTACGTGCGGGCAGGCTGGCTGCTGACCCTGTTGGGGGCGGGCAGTTTCTTCCTCTGGGCCAGCCTTGCTCCGCTGGACGAGGGCATTCCTGTGCAAGGCACGGTGGTGGTGTCCGGCAAGCGCAAGGCCGTGCAGTCATTGGGTGCCGGAGTGGTGAGTCAGATTCTGGTGCGCGAGGGGCAGACAGTACGTCAGGGCGAACCGTTGTTTCGACTGGACCAGACCCAGGTCGAAGCCGACGTGCAATCGCTGCGTGCACAGTACCGCATGGCCTGGTCCAGCCAGGCACGTTGGCAAAGCGAGCGTGACAACCTGGTGCGGGTGAGCTTTCCCCGGGAGTTGAGCCAGGACCCTGACCCGCGGCTGACCCTGGTACTGGAGGGGCAGCAGCAGTTGTTCAGTAGCCGGCGCGAAGCCTTGGCCCGCGAACAGGCCGGGCTCAAGGCCAGTATCGAAGGCGCAACCCGGCAACTGGGCGGGATGCGCCGGGCGCGCAGCGATCAAATGGCTCAGGCCGATTCTCTGCGCCAGCAGTTGAATAATCTGCGGCCTTTGGCAGAAAACGGCTATATCCCGCGCAATCGCCTCATGGAGTACGAGCGGCAGTTGTCCCAGGTTCAGCAGGATCTGGCGCAGAACGCCGGTGAAAGCGGGCGTATCGAACAGGGCATTGTGGAATCAAGGCTAAAACTGGCGCAGCACATTGATGAATATCAGAAGGAAGTGCGCAGCCAACTGGCCGATGCCCAGCTTAAGACCCTGACCCTTGAGCAGCAACTGGCGTCGGCCGGGTTTGACCTGCAGCACAGTGAAATCAATGCGCCAGCAGATGGCATCGCCGTCAACCTCAGCGTGCATACCCAAGGTGCGGTAGTGCGGGCGGGTGAAACCCTGCTGGAGATCGTGCCCCAGGGCACACGCCTTGAGGTGGAGGGGCGCCTGCCGGTGCATCTGGTGGACAGGGTGGGCAGCCAGTTACCGGTGGATATTCTGTTTACCGCATTCAATCAGAGCAGTACTCCACGGGTGTCGGGGCAGGTCAACCTGGTTTCCGCCGACCAGATGCTCGATGAGAAAACCGGCATGCCGTACTACGTGCTGCGCAGCTCGATCAGTGATCAGGCGCTGGAGAAGCTCAATGGGCTGGTGATCAAACCCGGCATGCCGGCCGAGATGTTTGTGCGCACCGGCGAGCGCTCGCTGCTCAATTACCTGTTTAAACCGCTGCTGGATCGCGCAGGTTCTGCGTTGACTGAGCGCTAGGATGCTGCAACTTATGAAATCAGCTGCAATCTTGGGCCTGGGCCTTGCGCTATGGGCCGGTATGGCGGCCAGCGCACAGGCGCTGGGACCGTTTCAGGTATACGAACAGGCACTGCGCAATGATCCCGAGTTCCTCGGCGCCATCAAGGAGCGTGACGCGGGCCTGGAGAGTCGCAATATTGGTCGCGCCGGGCTGCTGCCCAGACTGTCGTACAACTACAACAAGGGCCGCAATAACTCCCAGGCCACCTATCTGAATGAGCGCGGCAACACTCACGACGACCGCAACTACAACAGTTATGGCTCGACCTTGACGTTGCAGCAGCCCTTGATCGATTACGAGGCGTACGCCAATTATCGTAAAGGCGTGGCCCAGGCGCTGTTTGCCGATGAGACGTTTCGCAGCAAAAGTCAGGAACTGCTGGTGCGGGTGCTGACCCATTACACCCAGGCGCTGTTTGCGCAAGACCAGATCGACAATGCACGGGCCAAGAAACACGCCTACGAGCAGCAGTTTCGGCAAAACCAGCAAATGTTCCAGCAAGGCGAAGGCACCCGTACCGATATCCTCGAAGCCGAGTCGCGGTACGAGCTGGCTACTGCCGAAGAAATTCAGGCCCATGACGAGCAGGATGCGGCGTTGCGTGAACTGGGAGCGCTGATCGGCGTGGCGACGCTGGATATCGATGAACTGACGCCATTGGCCCGCAGTTTCAACCCATTGCCCCTGGAGCCGGCGAGCTTTTCCAGCTGGCATGAAATGGCACTGGTCAGTAACCCGATCCTGGCATCGCAGCGTGAGGCGCTGGAAGTGGCGCGGTACGAAGTCGAGCGCAACCGTGCAGGGCATCTGCCCAAGCTCAATGCCTATGCCAGCGTGCGCCAAATGGAATCCGACAGCGGCAACACCTACAACCAGCGCTACGATACCAACACCATCGGCATTGAAGTCAGCCTGCCACTGTACGCAGGGGGCGGGGTGTCGGCGTCGGTGCGCCAGGCCAGTAGCAATCTGGCTCAAGTGGAATACGAGCTAGAGGGTAAAACCCGCGAAACCCTGATCGAACTGCGGCGCCAGTTCAAGGCCTGCCAGTCGGGCGTTAGCAAACTGCGCGCCTATCAAAAAGCCCTGGTTTCAGCCGAGGCGCTGGTGGTATCGACCCGCCAGAGCATCTTGGGCGGCGAGCGGGTCAACCTCGATGCGCTAAACGCCGAGCAGCAGCTGTACAGCACACGGCGCGACCTGGCCCAAAGCCGTTACGACTACCTGCTGGCCTGGACCAAATTGCATTTTTACGCTGGCACCCTGGGCGCGCAGGACCTGGCGAGGGTCGATGAAGCGTTTATCACAGCCGGGCAAGCACACTAGTTTTAATCAACGAAGAGGGTACGACCATGGCGGTGTTTGACTACAAGGATGTGGGTTCCAGTGTCTCTACAGCACTTTTCAAAGATGCTATGGCAATCACGCTCTATAGCTATCACAACCTCGATAACGGATTCGCCGTGGGCTACCAGCAACATGGCCTCGGTACGGGTTTGCCCGCCACGCTGATCAAGGCCGTGCTGGGCGGCACTGATTCTCAGGGGGTAGTGCCGGGGATTCCCTGGAACCCCGATTCGGAAAAACTCGCCCGCGAGGCGGTGGAAAAAGCCGGATGGAGCCCCATCAGCGCCGAGCAATTGGGTTACAGCGGCAAAGTCGATCAGCGCGGGACTTTTTTCGGTGAAAAGGCCGGCTACGGCAGTGCCCAGGTGGAGATCCTCGGCAAATACGCAGCCGATGGTCATCTGACTTCCATTGGCATCGGTTTTCGTGGCACCAGCGGACCGCGGGAATCGCTGATTACCGATTCCATCGGCGATGCCATCAGCGATCTGCTGGCAGCGATCGGGCCTGCCGATTACGCGAAAAACTACAGTGCCAATGCGTTTGACATGCTCCTGGGCAAAGTGGCGGCCTTTGCCAGCGCGCAAGGGTTGCATGGCAAGGACGTGCTGGTCAGTGGCCACAGTCTGGGCGGCCTGGCAGTCAACAGCCTGGCCGACTTGAGTGGCGATCACTGGTCGGGGTTTTATCGCGACGCCAATTACATCGCGTTTGCTTCGCCCACCCAGAGCGAAACCACCAGCCATGTGCTCAATATCGGCTACGAGAACGACCCGGTGTTCCGCGCCCTTGATGGCTCTGATTTCAATCTGTCGTCACTGGGCGTGCATGATGCGTATCAGCCATCCGCCACCAACAATATTGTCAGTTTCAACGATCACTACGCTTCCACCGCGTGGAATCTGCTGCCCTTTTCGATTGCCAATATTTCCACCTGGATCACTCACTTGCCCAGTGGCTATGAAAGCGGGCTGAACCGGGTTCTCGACTCGGCGTTTTATGACCTGACCTACAAGGACTCGACCATTGTGGTTGCCAACCTGTCCAACCCTGCGCGGGAAAGCACCTGGGTCCAGGACCTCAATCGCAACGCCGAGCCGCACAAGGGCAGCACGTTTATCATTGGCAGCGATGGTAATGACTTGATTCAGGGAGGGCGCGGTAACGACTTCCTGGAGGGGCGCGATGGGAATGACACCTTCCGTGACAGTGGTGGCTACAACATCATTCTGGGTGGCAAAGGCGTCAATACGCTGGACTTGCAACAGTCGTTGAGCCGCGTGGATGTGGTCAATGACGGGCAGGGCACCTTGTATGTGCGCGATAGCCACGGCGGGATCACTATTGCCCGTGATATCGGCTTGCTGATAACCAAAGAGCCCGCCTGGCTGGGATTGAGCCACCGCGAAGTCAGCCATCGAGTGGATGATGAGGGGCTGTGGTCCGGTAAAACCCACAGTGATTACTCTCACTCGGTCAAGGCCGGGGCCGCTGACAGTACCATCACGGCCGGTGAGCAGGGTGACTGGCTGCTGGGGCAGGGCGGCAACGATCACTTGATCGGCCTGCACGGTAATACGGTGTTTATCGGCGGTGCAGGCAATGACCTGCTGGAGTCGGCAGGCGGTCATAACACCTTTGTGTTCAGCGGGCATTTTGGCAACGACACGCTGCTGGGCTACCAACCCAGTGACAAGTTGGTATTTCTGGGAGTGGATGGCGGGTACAACGCCGATTACCGCGCCCATGCCAGTGCGTCGGGGCATGACACCGTGCTCAGCTTCGGCAGCGACTCGGTGACCCTGGTGGGCGTAGGGCTGGCCTCACTGGCGAGCACCGACATCGTAATCGCCTGACGGCAAGCGGCAAGCTTGCCGCTTGCCGCTGCTTCTAAACCCTGAACTGGCGCAGAAGCCCATTGAGCTGCACGCTGAGTTCCTTGAGGTGAGCACTGGCGACACTGGATTGCTCGGCTGCCTGGGCGGTGCCCTGGGACAGTTCGGCGGCCTGGGTCACGTTCTGGTTGATATCTTCCACCACATGGGCTTGTTGCAGGGTGGCGCTGGCAATCGAGGCGTTGAGGTCGTTGAGGTTGTTCAGGGCCTGGCCGATGCTGGTCAAACTCTGCCCGGCCTGGGTGGCCTGTTCGATGGTCAATTGCGAAGCGCGACTGCTGCTACCGATCACGTTCACTGCTGCTTCCGAATGTTTTTGCAGGCCTTCGATCATGGTCTGGATTTCAGCCGTGGATTTTTGCGTGCGCTGGGCCAGCAGTCGAACTTCGTCCGCCACCACCGCAAAGCCACGGCCCTGTTCGCCTGCGCGGGCGGCTTCGATCGCTGCATTGAGGGCCAGCAGGTTGGTTTGCTCGGCAATCGAACGGATCACTTCAAGCACGCTACCAATTTCGCTGCTTTGCGTGGCCAGGGTGCGGATCACCTCTACAGCCTGATTGATGGTGCCTGACAGCTGGCCGATCTGCTCCAGGCTGGTATCGATATTCTGCTGGCCAAGCTCGGCCTGTGACTGGGCGCCGCGCATTTCGCTGGCCGCATGTTCGGCGTTCTTGGCCACTTCTTGCACGGCGTAGGTGACTTCGTTGATCGCCGTGGCCACCTGATCCATTTGCAGGGCTTGTTGCTGGCTGCGCTGTTGCGCGTTGCTGGCGTCACTGCCCAGCTCACTGGAAGACTGCTCCAGTGCCGTGGCAGTGGCCTGCAAATGGCTGATCACATTGCGCAGCTTGGCGGTAAAGGCATTGAAATGATGGGCCAGCAGGGTGACTTCATCACGGCCGTGGGTATCCAGGCTACGGGTCAGGTCGCTTTCACCACTGGCAATATTGGCCATGGCCTGCACCGCTTCTTGCAATGGTCGCACGATGCTGCGGGCAATCAGGGTCACCAGCAGCGCCATGATCAGCGCGATGCCAAGGCCTGCCCAACTGGCTTTCCAGGCTTGAGCGCGGAACTCGGCCTGCATATCGTCGATATACACGCCCGAGCCGATCACCCAGCCCCAAGGCTCGAACAGTTGCACATAGGAGGTTTTCTGCACCGGCGCTTCGGCGCCCGGTTTTGGCCAACGGTAGTCGACCATACCCGAGCCTTTGCTTTTGGCCAGGCTGGCCATCTCGTTGAAAATCGCAAAGCCGTCCGGGTCCTTGATGGCCGACAGGTCTTTGCCGTCGAGTTTGGAATTGGTGGGGTGCATGACCATGTAAGGGCGCAGGTCATTGATCCAGAAATAGTCATCGTGGTCATAGCGCAGCGTGCTGATCACAGTCAGCGCCTGCTGTTGTGCGGCTTCACGGCTCAAGCTGCCAGCTGCTTCCAGGCCCTGGTAATAACTGAGTACACCACTGGCCGCTTGCACTACATGCCGGGTTTTCTGGGCTTTGCCTTCATACAAATCGTCATGTATCTGCTTTAGCATCAGCAAACCCAACGCCAGCAGCATGGCCATGGCCACAATCAAGATCAGCCATAAACGTCGGCTGATGGACAACCCGCGCAGGGTATTCATAAAGGGTCACTCCTGGTTTTTCTTCTTGTGGTGATTCACAGAACAACTTTTTTCAGACTTGCCTGTCAGACGAGACCGAGCTCATGTCATAGCAGCGAAAGTGCAACGTGTCTGATAGGATCTCGGCCGAAATTGGCAAAGCTTCATCTTTATTGATTTCTGACAGTTTTTTCACACCGTGGCGGGGAGCATGGCGCACCTGCGACATGCGCCTGGCCAGCGGTTGCAACGACTTAATCAAGACTAATCAGCTCTGCATGAGGCAGGGCTTTATGGGGGAATAATGGATCTTTGGACTGCCGCTCAGGCGTTGATTCTGGGCGTCGTTGAAGGCTTGACGGAGTTTTTGCCGATCTCGAGTACGGGCCACCAGATTATTGTGGCCGACTTGCTGAACTTTGGCGGTGAGCGGGCGATGGCTTTCAACATCATCATCCAGCTGGGCGCGATTCTGGCTGTGGTCTGGGAATTTCGCCGCAAGATCATCGACGTCGTGGTCGGTTTGCCCACCAAGCCAGAAGCACGTCGTTTCACCACCAACCTGATTATCGCGGTGATGCCGGCGGTGGTGCTGGGGGTGATTTTTGCCGATGTGATTCACCACTACCTGTTCAACCCGATCACGGTTGCCACGGCATTGGTGGTGGGTGGTGTGATCATGTTGTGGGCCGAGCGCCGCCAGCATGTGATTCGCGCTGAAACAGTGGACGACATGACCTGGAAAGACGCGGTGAAAATCGGCTTTGCCCAGTGCCTGGCGATGATCCCCGGCACCTCGCGCTCGGGTTCAACCATTATCGGCGGCCTGCTGTTCGGCCTGTCGCGCAAGGCGGCCACCGAGTTTTCGTTCTTCCTGGCCATGCCGACCATGGTCGGTGCTGCGGTGTACTCGGGCTACAAGTATCGTCACCTGTTCCAGCCTGACGATCTGCCGGTGTTCGCGATCGGTTTTGTGACTTCGTTTATCTTCGCCATGATTGCGGTACGTGCGTTGCTTAAGTTTATTTCCAACCACAGCTATGCCGTTTTCGCCTGGTATCGCATTGGCTTTGGCTTGCTGATTCTGGCGACATGGCAGTTCGGCTGGATTGACTGGACGGCAGCTGCAGCGTGAGGAACGGGCATAGCGGCACGCCGATTCATCGCTTAAAAATCAAGTTGCTGGCATTGGTTGTGCTTTGTGCCTTGCCGATTGGCGGCTCGGTGAGCTTGTTCCTCAGCGGGGGCAGCCGGCTGCCGTTGCTGGCCTATGTGGTTGCCAGCGTCCTGGCGTTCGGCCTGTACTGGTACGATAAGCAACAGGCCAGAGCTGGTCAGTGGCGCACACCGGAGAAGGTCCTGCACGGGGTTGAGCTGCTGGGCGGTTGGCCCGGGGCCTTGGTGGCGCAACAGATGTTTCGCCACAAAACCCGCAAGCTGTCTTATCAGGTGGTGTTCTGGCTGATAGTAGCTGCGCATCAGGTGGTCTGGATTGACGTTTTGTTCCTGAAGATGGCTTTTCTCAACCTTTTGCAGTTACAGCAGTAAGCCGATCTGACGTTTTTTCGCCAGCTTGCTCACGACAAGCTGGTGAGAACGGCGCAACAGATCCTGTAGTTCCGCTGCGCCCATCGGGTAGGGCGCCTGCATATTGATCCAGTACGCCCGCGCCAGATAAGGCGACGGCCGTATGCCCGGGCGATCGATATAACCCAGAAACAGATCTTTTTCGACCTTGAATGAAAGCCCGTTGCTGTTGAGGTTGAACAGGGCAAACATCTTGCTGTCATCGACAAAGAACACTTCGACCCCACCCCATTTCACGGCTTCCTGCACACCCGGCAGGTTTCGGCAGAATTCGGCTACATCCTGTTTGCTCATTTGGCTCATAGCAGTTTGTCTCCACAGCTTTCAAATGATTCAATCAAGTGATCGATCCACGCCCGCACCGCAGGCATCACCCCGCGTCTATGGGGGTAGACCGCATGCAGCCAGCCGCCCGGCAGCGTCCACTTGGGCAGTAGTTGCACCAGTTGGCCGTCGATAAGCTCCTGCTCGCAATACATCATGGGCAGCACGGTGAAACCCAGGCCGGACAGAGTACAGGCCTTGCGCACGATAAAATCGTCAATCCCCAGACGTGCTTCAAGTACCAGATTACAGTCCTTGCCTTGTTCGTCGAGCATGCGCAGATGCACCATGCGATCGGCCTCAAGTGCCCCCAGTAGTGGTACATTCTTCAGATCATCAGGCTTGTCGACAGGCCACTTGCCGGCGAACTCGGGGGTGGCCACCATCACGGTACGGGCCTGACGCAGGCGCCGCGTGACCAGCGACGGGTCTTCATCGCCTTCTTCGCGTACGCGCAAGGCTACATCAATGCCTTCGGTGACCAGGTCAACGCGACGGTTGAGCAGGTTGACCTCCAGTTGCACCAGGGGATAGGCCTGCAGAAACGAGCTGATCACCCCAGGCATAAATTCATGGGCCAGGCCCACCGGGCATGACACACGCAAGGGGCCCCGTGGCTCGCTGGACATGCTGGCAACCGCTTCGTCGGCCATCTCGGCTTCCAGCAGCATGGCCTGGCAATGGCGCAGGTAGCGCTCACCCACAGCGGTCAGCTTGAGCTGGCGCGTGGTGCGCTGCAACAAGCGGGCGCCAAGGCGCTCTTCAAGCTCGGCGACGCGGCGTGACAGGCGGGATTTAGGAATCCCCAGCACGCGCCCGGCAGCGGCAAAACCACCGGCCTCGACTACTTTGGCGAAGTAATACAGATCATTGAGGTCTTGCATGGCGGGCTCACTGTCCTACAGGTGGGACGAACTATCGCACAATGGCTAACTTATCGTCGATTGCTTTCATCGGTAGTATGCCTTCCATCGAGATCGCCCAGAGGCGGTCATTATCTGGAGATCACCATGAAACTTTTGCATATCGATTCGAGCATTCTGGGCGACAACTCGGCTTCCCGTCAGCTGAGCGGCGAAGTGGTCAAGGCATGGCAGGCGGCTGATCCAGAAGTCGAGGTCAGCTACCGCGACCTGGCTGCCGAGGCCATTGCACACTTTTCCGCCGCGACCCTGGTGGCGGCAGGTACACCGGCAGAGCTGCGTGATGCAGCACAAAAGCACGAAGCCCAACTGAGCGCTGACACCCTGGCGCAATTTCTGGCCGCTGACGCCGTGGTGATTGCAGCGCCGATGTACAACTTCACCATTCCGACCCAGCTCAAGGCCTGGATTGACCGTATCGCAGTTGCTGGCCAGACCTTCCGTTACACCGAAGCCGGCCCGGTAGGCCTGTGCGGCAACAAGAAGGTGATTGTGGTCTCGACCTCCGGCGGCCTGCATGTCGGTCAGGAAACCGGTGTGGCCCACGAAGATTATTTGAAAGTGATGCTGGGCTTTATGGGCATTACTGACGTCGAATTTGTTCGCGCCCACGGCCTGGCCTATGGTGACGAAGTTCGCACTAAAGCCATGAATGATGCTCATGCGCACATTAAGCAGGATCTGTTCAGCGCAGCGTAAGTAATCTGTACTGCTGCACCGACTAAACTCCGTACTCCGGGTGTCTTGAAAAGACCGGAGTACGGAGTTTTTTGCGTTTGGCTTGGGTTATGCAGGGCTCAGGCTCGGCATGGCCGGTTTCATGCCACGCGCCTTGACGGTGAACCTCAATGATGAGTATCAGAGCGGTACTGATTGTGTTGCTGGCTTGTTGCTCCGTAATGGTGCAGGCCGAGCCCGCCCTGCAGTGGGGCGTGGGTTTTCATCGCCTGAGCTTTCTTGATCCGCTGGACGATCAGCCCATGCGTGCTATCGCCTTTTACCCGTCCAGTGAAGCCACAGGGCTGACCAAAATGGGCAGCTATGAAGTTGAGGCGACCGAGGAGGCGAAAATCGCCATCGGCCACTACCCGTTATTGATGTTATCCCATGGCAATACCGGTACACCGCTGGCGCTGCATGACCTGGCTACATCGCTGGCGCGCAAGGGTTTTGTGGTTGTGGCGGTGCTGCATCCTGGTGACAACTACAAGGATCACAGCCGTCTGGGTACCTTGAGCAATCTCTATGGGCGGCCGATGCAGATATCGGCGGCGATCAGTGCAACCCTGGCCGACCCGCAGCTGTCACCCTATGTGCATGACGATCAGGTGGGCGTCATCGGTTATTCCGCAGGCGGGGAAACCGCCTTGATCCTGTCCGGCGCCCAGCCTGACCTCGATCGTTTGCGCCGCTATTGCCATGAGCGCCCCGAAGACCGTGATGCCTGCACCACCAAGGGTGAGCTGATCGCCGATCGTGATGACCTTGTTCCCGTAGCCGACCCGCGTGTGCGCGCCCTGTTGCTGATGGCACCGTTGAGCCTGATGTTTGGTCGCCAGACCCTGGCCGATGTGCATGTCCCCGTGCTGCTCTACAGCGGTGAAAACGACAGGCTGGTGTTCCCCGACAAAAACGCCGACGCGCTGGCGCGCAAACTGCCGGTGGAGCCTGAATTCAAGGTCATACCCGGTGCCGGGCACTTCGTTTTTATGGCCCCCTGCAGTGACGAGCAAATGGCCGCAATGCCCGGTTTATGTACCGATGCGCAAGGGGTCGATCGCGAGGACATCCACCGCGATCTGATTTATGAGGCGGGGCGCTTTTTCAGCAAGACCCTTCAAGTCAGTTCCCGAGCCGGATTGCGCACTGCCGGTCATTTGAATTAGCTCCGCGCCCGTCGCGACAGGCTCAAGCTCAGCAGCAAGCCCATGCCGCACATTAGCGCGGCACTGAAGAAAATCCACGGGTAGCCCATATTCAGGGCAATGGCACCCATCATCGGCCCCGCAACGGCCAAAGCCAGATCGAAAAATACGGCATAGGCACTCAACCCCGCGCCGCGGCTGGCCACAGGTACTTGCTTGACCGCCTCGACCCCCAGCGCCGGGTAAACCAGTGACAGGCCAAAGCCGGTCAGCCCGGCACCCGCCAGGGCAAATGCGCTGCTGGGTGCCAGCCAGAGCATGATCAGGCCGACGGCTTCGATGCTCATACAGGCGATCGCGACGTTGTAACCGCCAAAACGGCTGATGCTGTTAGTGAAGGTCAGGCGCCCCAGGATAAAACACACGCCGAATACCGACAGGCAATACGCAGCACCTTCCCAGCCCTGATCGATATAAAACAGGGTGATAAAGGTAGTCAGCGTGCCATAACCAATAGAGGCCAGGGTCAGGCTGATGCCATAGGGAGCAATCAGGCCGAACACCGACCAGAAGGGCAGGCGCACGCCGCTGACCACCGAAATGGCGGGCTTTTTGCGGATCAGCAACAGGGCCAACAACGCCAATAGCAAAAGCGTTATACCCAGGCTGGCGAAGCCCAGCCTGTCGATCATCACCACACCCAGCGGCGCACCAATGGCAATGGCGCCATAGGATGCGATGCCGTTCCAGCCGATGGCCCGGGCGGTATGTTGTGCGCCCACCTGGGCAATACCCCAGGTAATGGTCCCGACACCGATCAAACCCTGGGCAAGGCCTAGGAAGACTCGCCCCACAATCAGAATGCCCAGGCTGAGCAGTGGCCAGTCCTGCAGTGCCACGGCCAGGGAGGTCAGCACGCCGCTGATGGCGATGCCGATCAAGCCATATACGATGGCGGGCTTGGTACCCAGGCTGTCTACCAGGCGCCCGGCTGAGGGGCGACTAAGCAGGGTGGCCAGGTACTGTGAAGCAATGGTCAGCCCTGCGACCACGGCGCTGAAACCCAGTTGGTCGTGCACATAGCCCGGCAATACGGCAATCGGCAAGCCAATGCAGATAAAGGCGATAAAGGTATAAAACACGATCGACAGGATTTGCAGGGTGACCGACAGGGAGCTTGCAGTGGAGGGATGTTGCGCGGGCATGGGCTTTGAATCCGGCTGACGACCAATGGCCAGTATGATGGCGTGGCTCCGGGATAAAAGAAAGCAGGCTAACGGTATTGTTGCACTGCAGTGATGCAATGGCTCCCACAGGCATTGGGTCAATGTGCAAACCCTGTGGGAGCGGGCTTGCCCGCGCAGGTCAACACCTGGGCTTGTCTTAAAGGCGGCGCTTGCATCGCAGACAAGCCTGCTCCCACAGGTTTTGTGGTGCCATGCTGGCTCAAATGTGGGAGCGAGCCTGCTCGCGATAACATCACTGCGAT
>NZ_JBUZTQ010000054.1:0-16710 GCF_055408445.1 Pseudomonas sp. B414
ATGATCGCGCGCTCTTCAACGCTGAGTTCGGAATAGGACATAGGGGCAGCACCGTACCGGAAAGGTCAGGTGTTGCACTCAGTTTTCGCGGCCGCCCAAGATAAAGAAGATATGACAGTCGTCATTTAGATTAAAAAACAATCAACTCTATATACAAATATCGAGGTTCTGTAATGAAATGCTGGACACTGTTGCTACTGAGGGTCTCACTCGGCTGGTTGTTGGTAATCTGGGGAGCCGATAAGGTTTTTAATGTAGAGCACAGCGTGGCTGTGGCTAACAAGTATTACTTAGGCTTAGGAACCGAGAGCATCCTGCAATTAGGTGGAGTCGTTCAAATACTTGTTGGATTACTGATCGTTGTGGGTTTTGCTCGCCGTTGGGTATACCCCATACAGGTGCTATTCAACGGCGCATCCCTTCTGGCCGTGATGAAATCAGTCATAGATCCATGGGGTTGGATTTTTGAGGGATCCAATGCATTGTTCTACCCATCACTTATCATCTTTGCAGGGAGTTTGCTGTTGGTTGCATTTCGCGATGAGGATTATCTATCGTTAGATAAAAAAGAGAATCTAGATAATATATTATAGATGAATCTTGCTGGTGTTGTTAATTGTGGTGCTAGCCATATTGGTTGTTTGTAAGGATCAGTTTTTCTGTAATATTTCAAGTGCTGGGCGTGCATCGCTTTAAAATCTGTGCTTGATTGTTATTCTGGGTTTTGTACGAAAGACAGGTCTGGATGTGTCTCAGGACGCACAATTTTCCTTAACCGTTTACTCTAGGGAGAGGTGTCCACTTAGTGGACACCTCAGCTTACCAGTCGAATAGAGTCGTATTTACAATTTATCCCTACCTATTATCTGATTTTTAGCGTTCCTTGGTTTGCCTTGTGGTGATCTGTCAATAGGTATTTTTTAGATTGAATTTGAATTTGAATTTGGATTTATAATCCACCTTTCAGGTTACACAATTCTAGGCTTGTCGTGTAGAGTTAGGGTGTGTAGAGTGAAACAAAAATACAGAAATAAAAAAATGATCTAGTATAAAATACTTCTCTCGGCGTAGATCTTATTCAATGACTTTCAAATCTGGCCTATCTATTTTCTTTCGTGTGAATTTACGGCGCTTAATCTTGTCGCTCGCTCTTCTCAGTGCGCTGATGCTCCAATTAAATACATTTTATGCAAGCTATGGAGTTCAGCGTCAATTATTAGTTGATAATACCCTTGAGAGTAATCGTGTCTACTCTCAAAAATTAGCTGACAGTGTTGAGTATTTTTTAAAAACCTCGCAGCAACAATTGGCTTATAGTGCTAAGAATCTCGCCGGAATTTTAAAAAAACAGTCTGCGTTAGAGGCTGAAGTGGATCGACTGCGTTTGCAGACGAATAGTTTTAACTCCGTCGTTGTGGTTGATAAAAATGGAAAGGTTTTAGCAACGTCTCCTGATGCGATTAATATTTCTGGCAAAACAATTGAGTCCTTAGGAGCTAGAGAAGCTCTAATTAAAAGGAGGCCTCTGATCAGTTCTCCTTATATTTCAGCAGCTGGGAATCTGTTGGTGTTCATCTCGAATCCTATTCTCGACGAGAAAGGAGAGTATCTAGGTTATGTTGGTGGCACGATCTATTTAAAGCAAAAAAATATTCTCAATAATCTGCTTGGTGAGCACTACTATCGCGACGGCTCTTACCTGTATGTTGTAGATCAAGACAGGCAGCTCTTGTATCATCCAAATCCTGAACGGGTAGGCACGAAAATCATTAAGAACTCAGCTATTGATGCAGTTACCCATGGTAAAGTGGGTAGTATGCGCCTTTATAATAGTAAAAATGTCGATATGCTGGCTGGTTACGCCGTAATACCTAGTGCCGAATGGGGAGTTGTAACGCAAAGACCAACGCAAGCTACGTTGGCACCACTTAACGGATTAATGATAAAGGTTTTACTTAATACGCTACCTTTAACCTTTTTAATTCTATTGTTGATTTGGTGGGTCACGAAGAAGATCACTTTACCCTTACAGGAGCTAGCCGACAGTGCTCAGCACATGGATCGACCTGCTGCTGCTGAGCGCATCCAGAAAATTCGCTCTTGGTATTTTGAATCCAATGAGATAAAGCGGGCGCTTCTTTCTAGCTTCAAGCGTGTACATTTTAAAATTAATAAATTACTTTTAGATGTCAAAAGTGACCCTTTGACCGGTCTTCATAATAGGCGCGGACTAGACATGGCATTAGATATCATGCAGGCAGAAAGTGAAAATTTCGCCATAGTGTCTTTGGATATAGACCATTTCAAGTCTGTTAATGATACATACGGGCACGATGCAGGAGATAAAGTTTTATCGCATCTGGCGAAAATAATGAAAGCTCTTTCGCGTGATGATGATGTTATATGTAGAGTTGGAGGTGAGGAGTTCTTGATATTGTTGCCAGGCTTGAGTTCGAAGTCTGCTGAAGACTTTGCTAATCGCCTTAGAGGTGAAGTTGAAGAGATGAAGTTTGATTTAGTAGATCATATAACTATCTCTCTAGGTGTCGCATGCTGGAGTCGTGATGCTGGAGACGTTGTGGGAGTATTGAAGGTTGCAGATGAAATGCTTTATAAAGCAAAGAAAAACGGAAGGAATCGAGTGGAAGCTGCTTAGAGGCGTAATCTACCCCTAAAAATAAGATGTAAGAATTCTAGAGAAGTCATTTATGTTGCTTGTCTAAATAGTTTTAGATGATGAGTGGCTCCTGGTTTTTGAGGAGCTCCTGAGCCTAAAAACAAGCATCGTGATAAGATGCTATAAGCAGCCTTTGTTAGCAGCAGTAACTCCTCCTACTCAGTAGATTTGTTAAGTGACCTAACTACAGCTTGATTTCTGGAAGATGGATGCATGGTTGGGGAGGCATAGTCTTTAGCTGGATTAGATGTAAAGCCAGGCCCTGATAACAGTATTTTAGAGTAAGGTCGTAGCACAAAATTATTAGAGTGCTCCATCGATTGGTACTTTGCTTGGTGCTTACGTCGGATTGAGCTTGCCATGCAATAAAATGTATGTATCCCATTTAGTGTGGATTGCTAATTGGGTCGTGCTCGCATCTTGGTTGAACAACAGCTTTCGGCTCTCATCGTCTACTACCGGTGCGGTATTAATTTGATCTGCAAGCGCGTAAGCACGCTTCGTTGCGGTTCGATTATTAACTCTTTCAAAGCAGCTAGCCAATGTCGAAAGTCGGAGATGTTTTGATTCTGTCTGACGTAAGGAAAAATCCATGGGTAGCATGCCATGTCGGCAATGCTGTAATCGCCCGCGATGTAGTCACGGCCATCAGCTAGCCGCTTATTTAACACGCTATACAAACGAGCCGTTCCTTTAATTTATCGTTATTGTGCATAAGGGCTTGATTCAGGAGCGTATTGGACGAAGTGATGATTCTGCCCTGCCATCTGCCCCAGTCCGCCCATCTGCCAGAAAAGCCACTGCAAGGTTTCGTTGCGGTCACGTAGATCATTAGGTATGAACTGATGAATCTTATCTGCTAAGTATAATAAAGTGGCGCCCGACTCGAAGATAGATAATGGCTGACCTCCACCCAGTGGTTCATGATCGACAATGGCTGGAATACGATTATTGGGAGCAATGCTTAAAAAATGAAGCCGTGAACTGCTCACCTTTTCCAATGTTCACCGGCACGATGCGATAAGGCAGGCCCGACTCTTCAAGGAACATAGAAATTTTGTGCCCGTTAAGGGTAGTCCAGTAATGCAGGTCGATCATGAACTCGCACCTCTACTGAGTAATTTGAGGAAACATTGCTTTACGAGCTTCAGCATCCATTTCGCTTTTGTAGCAGTGTTTGTTCTTCAGTGCTTCAGCCCGCTGGGCTGCCGGTCGCTCGTTGATTTCATCAAGAAGGCGCTTCACGTTTGGTAGGTTCTCCCAAGCTTCGTTACCTAGGATGAAAGGTACTGCACGCGCCCAGCCCCAGACTGCCATATCAACCAACGTGTACTCATTACCTAACATGTAAGGCATTTTTGCCAGACGGTCGTTGATGATTGTCCAGTGACGCCAGGCTTCAAAGTTGTAACGGGCAACGGCGTAATCTTTGGGGGCGGGAGCGAAGTGTTTGAAATGCACTGCTTGACCAGAGTACGGGCCAATACCCGTTGCAACGAACATGAGCCAGGAATACATTTCGCCACGAGCATTCAGGTTGTCAGCGGGCAGGTACTTTCCGCTTTTTTCGGCTAGATAAAGAAGTATGGCGTTGCTGTCAAAGACTACGGTTTCGCCGTCAACCAAAGCCGGAGTCTTGGCGTTTGGGTTGATGTTGAGAAACGCAGGATCGTGCTGATCTCCTTTGCGTGTGTCCACAGGAATGAGTTCGTATGCAAGACCCGCTTCCTCCAAGAAAAGCGCAACTTTCGCGGGGTTGGGTGATGGGTGATAGTAGAGCTTGATCATTTGGAGTCCATGTACTGACGGTCAGTTAATGTCGCAAAATGCTAGGGGAGGGAGCCCAAGACTGTTAAGTGCAATACCAATAGCGTCTGTAATACACCTAGGGTCTGGGTTGATCCTCGCCAAAACTCGCACTCCAAGCAATACGCTGAGGAGGTGGTTGGCGCCGACCTGTGAATCGATCCCTTCAGGAATGTCCCGCTGCGTGCTGAATGCAGCCAGTCGGCCTTCAAAAAAAATACGTATTGTCTCGAGTTCATTTACCACTGCCTGACGCAAGTCTGCGTCCTCTGCTCTCACCTCGAGGACTGAATTTACCAGTAGGCACCCACGATGAAGGGGGTCGTTCAGTATTCGATCTACGAGTTCAACAAAAAACTTGGTTATGGCTATCCCTGCCTGAGGGAGTCCCTCAAGGCGCCGAATCCGTTCGCGCACACTACATTCTAAATAGTGCTCTAGGGAACGACGATAAAGAGTGCGTTTGTCGCCAAAGGCATTGTAAAGGCTTGGTTGATTGAGACCAGTGCACCTGACGAGGTCTCGAGTTGTAGTGCCCTCGTACCCCTGCGCCCAGAATGCCTCGACGACGGAGCTCAGAACCGTTGCTTCATTAAATGTACGAGGACGGGCCATTGACTGAAAATGCTCTGTGTCGTTTCAGTGACAATAGCACAAGTTTTGTATCGACCGACACAGTATGATTTTTCAGCTTATCGTATTTTTCAATACTTTCGCTCTAAGCCAAACTCTGAAAAAGACTTCCCGATTTGGTGAGATACTCGCCTGACACGAACCGAACGTTTGAGCGCCGACGAAACAAATGTCCTTCGCCGATGCCGAGCATGTCGGCAGCGTAAGCAGACCGCCGCGAGCTCTTTCTGATCGAGATGGAACAGGTGATGTCCTAGAAGGGCCTGGATCGGTTTCCCGATTAAACGACGATTTTAACTTTCGGGGCCTGCTGGAAAAACATGAGTTTGCAGGCGGGATTCTTCAGGTAATCAATGGTTATCTGGCTGATCGTGGCTTGTAAGACATGGTGGTTGATACGATGATTATTCATGCACCGAGTTCGACCAAGAACAAGGACGGAAAGCGTGATCCCGAAATGAATCAGACGAAGAAAGGAAACCAATATTTTTTTGTGATGAGAGCGCACATTGGCGTCGATGCCGAGTTGAATTTAGTGCATAACCTCGCGAGCTCGACGGCCAATGCTGCGGACGTGACTCAGGTCGATCAGTAGCTGTATAGCGACCACAACTATGTCTTCGGCGATGCCGGTTACACTGGAGTTGACAAGCGTCTTGAGCATCAGGATCGCAAGATGAACTTATCAATTGTGGCGCGCCCGAGTAGCTATAAAAAGCACGTCAAAAAGAGTTTGATTGGGCGTATACGGCGCGAGACTGAATACGCGAAAGCGCAGGTACGGTCTAAAGTTGAGTATCCGTTTCGCGTGAACAACCGTCAGTTCGGCTATCTCAAGCCCTTTAAAACCTAGATCGTCCAAGAATGCCTGTAGCGTAGCATGTCAGGTATGACCGTTTTATCCGTGAACTTACCTAATAATCCGAATCGACTCCATTTGGCTCGCTGCAGAGCCCATGGATATGCAAGCCGGCACTTAGACCGCTTTGGCTAGATTGATATAAGTATTCGGCGTGGCGAATCCGCACTGTGCTTATCTATGTACCAATCGCTGGGCCAACCGAATGAGAGTGCTGGTTCACGACGGGATTGGTATTTGGTCAGTGGCACGGAGGTTGAATCAAGGCAAATTTAATTGGCCAGGAACTCACAAGATAGCGAGCTGGAACTGGATACCGAGCAGCTTCAGACTTTCGTACGCGCGCCTCGAAGATGGCGCTTTGCTTATCGATAATATTGCAGCCGAAAATCAGTTCCGACGTTGGGCGTTGGACATTCGAGCTGGCTGTTTGCCGGCTACTTTCCGTAGTGAGCAACGAGCGACTGCGGTCATGAGTTTGATCCAGACGGCACGTTTTAACAGGCATGATCCGTATGCTTATCTGAAGGACGTGCTGACTTCTATCTCGACTCAGCGAGTGAGACTGGCCAACTGCTTCCGCTTCAGTGGGTAGATCCCCCCTAACAACGATTGGACATCGACTCGATAATGCGGCACTGCTCGATCACGCCGCCCTTGCAACAAGCAATCAAACGCTCCAACTCAGCCTCCAAACCTAGCAGGTCTTGGATGCGCATTCGGACTTGGTCTAACTGCCCTTCGACTTTTGCGTCCACCCTGGCGCAGGAAGCGTCGCGTTTATTAGCAAAACTCAGTAACTCTCGAATATCGTCAAGGCTGAAGCCAAGTGCCCGGCTTCGGCGTATGAAGAGTAGACGGTCGCGCTCCTCATCTGTGTAAAAGCGATAGCCCGATACTGAACGCCCTGCGGGGAGCAGGAGGCCGACCTGTTCGTAATAGCGGATTGTTACCGCTTTGGTATCGGTCGCCTTCGCCAAGGCACCGACTGTATATCTAGTCGAAATCATTTCGATTGACCTTAAAGTTTCTAGAATCTTCATATTACGCGCCTTTGGCGATAAGCAAATCTGCGCGCGTTCAATAGAAAGCGAGCTGAATCCTGTGGAGGCCTCATTAAAGCAGTATCAATCCGGATCTTGGGTTCTTTTGCTCTGTGGCTGGTTGCTTGCTCTGGTATCAACAATCGCGATGCTATTCGTTGGTGAAGTCATGGGGTAAACCCTTAACCAGCTTCGGCGCGCAACCGTTCTATAATCTGAATTGCAGTGAAATTAACCATACGCGTTAATCACGACGCGGGCAGAATGAAAAAAGGCTCACCGAGCCCGACAATTCGCTTTACCTTATAGTAGCTATAGGGTGTTTACTCTTCACCATTAATTGTGGAGAGTGCTCTTATGAAAAGCTGTTGTGGTGATGAGCAAGCATCGAAAAGTGACGCAGCCGTTGAGGTATTTGAACAAGCAGTACCGATCAGTTGCAGTGCATCTGCCGCGACGACGTGCAATACAAATACAGCCCAGTCCAACAGCAATTGCTGCTCCGCGAAAACTCTGGACGTCAGTTCTGCGCCTTCTACAGTAGAGGGTGTGGGGTGCTGCTCCCCCGGCTCCGAAACCAATAAATCGAGCTGCACCGTCCTAGCACCGCCATCTGTCTTGTACAGTCTTGCCGAACCGAGCAAGCCTGCTGCTGCGGTTGATAACGACCTCATTACCCATGCCTGCTGTCCACCATCTGCTGCGGATACCTCCAAAGCTGGCATCGATAACGTCTCTCCCACTAATACAGGCGAAAGGACTAGTTTCAGCAGTTTTAGGATTGGGCAGATGTGCTGTCCTTCCGAGCAGACCATGATTGAGGGTAAGCTCGCGAAGATGAGCGGCATTCAAAAGCTCGAGTTCAACATGATGAACCGCACGATGGCAGTCTGGCACGGGCTACCAGACACCTTGGGTATAGAGGCAGCAGTGCTATCGCTGGGCATGCACGCCGAGCCTTTGACTGCTAATGGCAATTCAACCAGCGCAGATACGCCAGTAGTTCCTCCCCAGCCGGAATTACACAAAAGCACTTGGTGGCCATTAGCGCTGTCCGGTGTCGCTGCCGTGGGTTCGGAAGTTCTGCACTTCACTAACTCCGCGCCTGAATGGGTGGTAGCGGTCATAGCCTTGTTCGCCATCGCATTGTGCGGGCCTACGACCTACAAAAAGGGTTTGATCTCGATCAAACACCTGAACCTGAATATCAACGCGCTGATGAGCATCGCGGTTACCGGTGCGGTGCTGATCGGACAGTGGCCGGAAGCTGCTATGGTCATGTTTCTCTTTACCGTTGCAGAAATGGTCGAAGCGAAATCGCTGGATCGTGCACGCAATGCCATCAAGGGGCTGATGGACTTGACCCCGGAGCGAGCGACCGTGCGTCAGTCCGACGGCAGTTGGCTGGAGGTCGATGTGAAGACTGTCCAGATTGGGGGCTTGGTTCGTGTACGCCCCGGTGAACGCATTGGACTGGACGGGAATCTCTTTTCCGGTAGTTCGACCGTTAACCAAGCCCCCATCACGGGCGAGAGCCTGCCCATCGATAAAGATATCGATGATCCCGTCTATGCCGGCTCCATTAATGAATCCGGCTCCTTCGAGTATCGAGTGACAGCTGAGGCCAACAATACGACGCTTGCCCGTATCATTCACGCGGTTGAAGAAGCTCAAAGTTCGCGAGCTCCTACCCAGCGGTTCGTTGATAAGTTCGCCAAGATTTATACGCCAGGGGTGTTCTTTTTCGCCGTCGCAATTGCGGTATTCCCGCCATTGTTTATGGGCGGTTTGTGGACTGACTGGATCTATCGGGCCTTGGTTCTACTTGTAGTTGCTTGTCCCTGTGCACTGGTTATTTCCACGCCAGTGTCCATCGTCAGCGGGCTGGCTGCAGCAGCCCGCAAAGGTATTTTGGTCAAGGGCGGCGTCTATCTGGAGATAGGCGCGCGGCTGAGTTTCGTCGCGCTCGATAAAACCGGCACCATTACTCATGGGAAACCTGCTCAGACAGATTACATACTGGTGGCTGAAGCCTCAGAGATACATCCTCAGATTGTTGCCGCCAGCCTCGGTGCTCGCTCGGATCACCCGGTATCACAGGCAATTGCCAAGTACGATGGCTTGGACGTATCTACGTTCCTGCAAGTGGAGAGTTTTGAGGCCCTTCCCGGTCGCGGGGTAAAGGGGATGATTGAAGGCCAGCTCTTCTACCTGTGCAATCACCGACTGATCCAGGAGTTGGGGCTCGGTACTTCGCAGTTGGCCGAGTCACTGACTAGCCTGGAGCGCCAAGGAAAAACAGTGGTGGCCTTGACCAGCGCCAGTCAGGTTTTTGCGTTGTTTGCAGTGGCCGACACGGTAAAGGACTCAAGCCAGACTGCGATCAAGGAGCTACACGCGCTGGGCATCAAAACCATGATGCTGACGGGCGACAACTCACACACCGCTGATGCGATCGCCAAACGAGTTGGGATAGATGAGGCGCTGGGAAACTTGCTGCCCGCTGACAAGCTCTCTGCTATTGGTGAGTTGCAGAGTCGGAAGCACGTGGTGGGGATGGTCGGTGATGGGATAAACGATGCGCCTGCGTTGGCCAAATCTCAGGTTGGATTCGCCATGGCCGCAGCGGGTACGGGAACAGCTATTGAAACGGCTGACGTTGCGTTAATGGATGATGATCTGCGCAAGATTCCGGCCTTCATTCGACTATCGCGCCAGACTGCTGCGATTTTGAAGCAAAACATTTTCTTCGCCTTAGGCATCAAGGCCATTTTCATCGTGTTCACCCTGATGGGTCTGGCCACCATGTGGATGGCTGTGTTTGCAGATGTTGGAGTGAGTTTGCTTGTAGTGCTCAATGGGCTTCGATTGCTGAAGAAGTAGATCGCAATGTAGGTATGAAGGAGGCGTCGCGAACGGCGTTCTGAAGGACTGCTTATACCGTCCTGAGTCGTACAAGGTGACTTTGGCAGACGCTTACCCTGCGTGATCGATTGCTAATGCTGATCTGTGGCTGTCAGCTCAACTAGACGCCACCGCAGCAACTGGTTGTGACTCAGTTCCAGCCACTACCAGCTCCGGTGGCGTGGTTTATGGTGCTGGTAGAACCCAACTCAACCCCGCGCATACTCAACGAGTTATCGGAGTCACTGACGACGGCGATCAGGGATTGATCGCTTTGTAAGCCTGCCAAGGCTACGCTAAAGAAGTCTCAGATAAGAATAGAAGGATCTGAGGTTTTAGGAATTTTGTGCCCAAAGCTTGCTAGGATAGCTGGGCTAAAATCTCGTTTTACCATAGGAACAGCGGGGATAATGACAATTACACGTTTAATGACGTGAAACTCACAAGGGGATTCTTATGGTTGGAAAGCCTACGGATGATAGTCAAAACACACCTTCTCTACCCAGTGAAGGTATTCCTGCTCCTAGTGGAGCGGCTAATCTTATCGATACTGACTATGTCATCGGTCAAGATAATATCAAGGGGGAGTTTTCGTTCTCACTCGATATCCACGGTAAAGTTTTCATCATTTCAGCAGCCACCATTTTACTATTCGTGATTTTAACACTGGCATTGCAGAATGAAGTAGAACCTCTCTTTAGCTCCATTCGAAACTGGCTAACCAGCCATCTAGCCTGGCTCTTCATGAGCATTGCGAACGTTTTTGTGTTGCTATGCATTGCACTTATTTTCTCTCCGCTGGGCAAGGTTCGCTTGGGCGGTAGAGATGCCAAACCAGACCATAGTTACGTCGGTTGGTTTTCAATGCTTTTTGCTGCGGGGATGGGCATTGGACTAATGTTTTATGGGGTCGCGGAACCCATGTCGCATTACGCTGCTTCTATGGGTGGTGTGACAGTAGATGCGAGCGGCCTGCGCACGGATTGGGCGCCGCTAGGCGGTGCCGAAGGCGATATGAAGGCATCTGCTGACTTGGCGATGGCGGCGACGATCTTTCACTGGGGACTCCATCCTTGGGCTATATACGCGATTGTGGCGTTGTCTTTAGCGTTGTTTTCTTACAACAAAGGCTTGCCGCTTTCAATACGCTCAATTTTTTATCCACTATTGGGTGAGCGTGTCTGGGGGTGGCCGGGACATATCATCGATATCCTAGCGGTATTTGCCACGCTATTTGGTTTAGCAACTTCTTTAGGGATTGGCGCAGAACAGGCTGCTGCAGGGATTGAATATCTCTTCGGAATTCAATCGACGAATCTGAGCAAGGTTGTACTGATCGTCGGTATCACCATAATCGCTCTTTGGTCAGTCCTTGCCGGCTTGGATAAGGGCGTCAAAATGCTTTCCCAGATCAATATGGGACTTGCATTGCTCTTGTTGGTGTTCGTCATTATTGTGGGGCCGACCCTGGCTATTTTTACCGGATTCTTTAAAAATCTGGTGACTTATGTTGAATATTTGCCTGCGCTCTCAAACCCATTTGGACGTACTGATATCGAGTTCACTCAAGGCTGGACTGCCTTCTACTGGGCTTGGTGGATCAGTTGGTCACCATTTGTAGGCATGTTTATCGCTCGCGTCAGTCGTGGGCGAACTGTCAGAGAGTTTCTGATCTCTGTTCTACTTGTGCCTTCAGTAGTTTCTGTATTATGGATGACTACGTTTGGCGGTACGGCAATTGACCAAGTGACCACTCAAAGCCTTATGGGAGTCAAGGACGCGGTCTTAGAGCTGAAGTTGTTCGCCATGCTGGGAGAGCTCCCCCTCAAGGAGATCAGCTCATTCCTAGGTATTATTCTGGTCATAGTGTTTTTTATTACTTCCTCTGACTCCGGCTCATTGGTGATCGATACCATCACAGCTGGAGGCAAGGTTGACGCGCCTGTTCCTCAACGGGTGTTCTGGGCGGTAATCGAAGGCGTGATTGCGATTGCTCTGCTATTGGGGGGCGGTCTGGTGGCACTGCAGGCAATGGCAGTCTCCACGGGGTTGCCTTTCGCAATAGTTCTAATGATAGGGTGTATCTCTCTAGTGAAAGGACTAATGTCTGAGCCTCGCTAGTCAGTATGAGCTAGGCTATAGGTAAGATTGACCTCAAGCTTCAAGGTGTAACATATCTATCTGCTTGCACCTTGAAGCTATTAACTTGGTTCAATTCCATAACTCACCGACAGGTGTGAGTGGCGAGTAGTGAGTTGCTATCTGCGCCTGCAACAACTCGGCAGTCGCGAGAGCATCGGTTAATGCATGATGTGCGTGATAAGCCGGCAGGTTCAACCTAGAGCGACTGTCTGCCAGCCGTATGGACTGTTGCTTGCGTCCAATTAGTCGGCCGAACCAGCTAATTTTTTGCCTATGGAAGTGTGCCTCTAACTGCATCGTATCGATGACTGGAAACTTAAGGCCTTCACCTAAATACCTACGCACTGCCTGATCCAAGAAGGCGCGCTCAATATTCCGGTAATGGACGACAATCACTCTGCCCGCCATGGCTTCAAGCAAAGGATCAAGCACCTGCGCAAACACAGGGGCATCTAAAATTTCGGCATGGGTTATGTGATGAAAGGTCACTGACTTTTCATTCAGTTCGGACGATGGTTTTATCACCCAGTAGAGTGAATTCCCGCAACAAATACGATTAAGCGTGAACGGCATAACACCAATACTCACGATGCTGTGGGACTGTGAGTCAAGGCCGGTAGTCTCTACGTCCATGGCCAGCAGTTGAACGCTCTCAATGGGTGCCAGCGCTGAAACCGCGCCAGCTTGATAGAACTTTCGTAATAGAGGATTAACCGAAATCTTCGCCAATTTCTCGAGCTCGGCAGACCAGTCCAGCACTCTATTTTTAGGCTGCTTTTTTAGGTTTTTCATCGCTAAAAGCGGCCCTTTGAAGGATATCGGAATCGCAAGAAATTTTGGCCATTGCTCAACACCTGAAACGCTTCTTTGAGGTTATGTCGTTCACTGCTAGAAAAGCGCTCGGGCTCAATGTAGTTATTGAGTGATGCCCCCTGTTCAAGTGCGTCCGCCTGGTGTCGAATACGCACCATCGACAGGAACTCTAGTGCGTACCGAAGTTGCTTTAATGCTTCTGGAGGAATGACTTTACTGCGGGCTATAGCATCCATGCGATCAAATGAGTTCTGAGCGGTACTGCCACATGCTAGCGCATGAATCCGGATAAGGTCGGTCAGCGGTGCCGTGCCACGCCCTTTAAGGTTGATGATCCTTTTTTGCTGTCCGTCAGTCTCAACGACAAAAGTACGGAAGAATCCTAATGGCGGCGTTCGATTAAGGGCAATACGAGCCATTGCGCTTAGAAATACAGGGTGTGTACTGGCTTTTCGAGCGCACAGGTCTTTAAGCTCTTGTACCAACTCAAGCTTGCCAAAAACCCCATCCAGATCGAAAAAAATACAGCTATTAAGCAACGTAGTTGGATTAGGTTTTTCGATCCACTGATCGAAGTAACTTCGCCATACCTTCAAAGGCTGTCGCCACTGCTCGTTGGTCGCCATGACCCCGCCCTTGCAGTAGCTGTAACCGCACGCGGCCAGTCCATCGCTAACAAACGTTGCCAGGGCTCGGAAGTAAGAGTCGTGTTGGATCGGATCGAAGCTGTCGTCGAGTACTAACGCGTTGTCCTGGTCAGTCACTAACAACTGCTCATCACGCGCCATTGATCCCAAAACCATAAAGCAGTAAGGCACTGGAGGCGGGCCTAACTTTTTCTCGGCCAGCTCAAGCAAACGCTGGGTAAAGGCACGGCCAATACCTGAAATCGCGCTTCCGATCATGTGCGCAGTAGCCCCGTCACGCACCATGCGGATATAGGTTCCTCGCAGGTCACGTAAAAGTGATCTCAGACCTTCAACTGAGGTCTGGTTAGAGATTCTGTTAACCAAGTACAAACTGCTATGCGATTCGTACCTGATGATATCCGACAGGTTTATAAGGCCAATTGGATTACCATCGTGCACAACCGGCAAGTGATGAATATTGCGGCGCAACATCACAAGCATGGCTTCAAACACTGAATCATCGGAGCCAATTACAACCGGATCGACTGTCATAATGTCGCTGGCACGAGTTTCGTCAGCGTTTAGGCCCACTGCAACAAATCGCGTGCGAAGGTCTCTATCTGTGACGATCCCTTCTATTTCAGCTGTCTTT
Organism: Pseudomonas sp. B414; assembly: GCF_055408445.1. Taxonomy (NCBI): domain Bacteria; kingdom Pseudomonadati; phylum Pseudomonadota; class Gammaproteobacteria; order Pseudomonadales; family Pseudomonadaceae; genus Pseudomonas; species Pseudomonas sp. B414. The sequence goes on from NZ_JBUZTQ010000054.1 coordinate 14,159, forward strand.
AAACCTGCTGGAGACATGACTAGAACGCAGGATACACTTTGCTCAGTCATGATTTTTGCAGCGCCGCCGACAGAGATATCTGACGTGACCCACACCAAGGGACGTGAGATAAGGGCGCGACATTTGAGCTGAATAAGCTCACTAGCACGCCCCTGAGCTTCAACAGCAGTTTTGAGTCTCGAGTTTCCCTCTGCTTCAACGAAGTCAGCGAAAGCATCATGTTGCGCACAAAGGTCAGCGAAAACGTCGGCAGGGATGTAATAGATCAGGCTATCTTCCAACGCTCGGGCGGGAAAGCGTACCTTGTTGCTACGTAACAGACCTGCCTGACCGAATAGGTCACCTTCGACGAGACGGTCATAGAGCTCACCATTACGCCGGTAAATCTCCACCGCACCACTACGAACATAATGCAGATCCTGAATGGTCGCACCGGCTTCAAGAATGTCACTGCCGGCTTTGAAATAACTCACTTCAATTCGCCGAGCGATGGCGTCTACCGACTCCTTTGGCAGGGCATCAAAAGGAGCGAAACGATAGAGGTGGTCGCTAATCTCCTGTAACTCAATCTGCATGAAACCTCGTGATGCTGGAAAAATAAAAGTCGCGAGCGCCATAGTTGGCGAATGGGAATAGTCTTTCTGTATCGGCACCACATCACATCCGGTGACTAGGATCAAGCTTCGTGGCTGACTTACGTTATGCGTTGTAACCACTTTGAGTAACTGCGTACGGTAATTTTTGCGATACCTAGAGGATCAATATTAATCGCCCCGGCTTTCTGAGGTGTTCAGCAATCACTATTCGCCTAGAGGTGGCCCTCCTGAAATGCGGCAACCAGCCAAAAGCGGACTGATCGAACCTTGCCTCATCTTGTGTCCTTTTGAGGCTTCGATATCTCTAGGAGAGCCGGGGCGGATTCAGGGGCTGAAATCCTATACGGGTCTTGACAGGGTCTTTGATCGCCTTTAGGGGGAGCTCAGAGTCTCAGGTGACACCTTTGAAATCCATGTCTTTTACCACCACTTATATGCAGGAGATGCAAAATGAGCATTGATTGGATCAACTTCACGCCTTGGACTTCATTAGCTGGAGGCGCCTTGATAGGGCTGGCTGCTAGCTTGTTTGTTCTCGCGAATGGACGCATCGCCGGCATCAGTGGACTGCTTGGAAGCGTGCTGCGATTCGATAGTGAGGGTTGGAGTGAGAAGGCGTTATTTCTTCTTGGTCTACTAATTTCTCCGTTGTTGTGGGGAGCGTTTACCGTAATGCCAGAGATCGAGATTAAGGCAGGGTGGCCGACGCTGATCATTGCGGGCTTGCTTGTCGGAGTGGGTACTCGTTACGGATCTGGTTGTACAAGCGGCCATGGCGTTTGCGGGATCTCTCGACTCTCAGCACGATCCATCACGGCAACGATGTGCTTTATGTTTGCTGGCTTTGCAACGGTGTACGTCATCCGTCATGTGGTGGGAGCATGAAAATGATCAAGTTGACCGCCTTTTTTGCAGGACTGATCTTCGGCCTTGGTCTTCTCCTGGCAGGCATGGCGAATCCCGCCAAAGTATTAGCTTTTCTTGATTTGGCCGGGGCCTGGGATCCATCACTCGCACTGGTGATGGGTGGGGCCATCGCGGTGGCGATTATTCCCTTGAATTGGGCGCGCAAAAACAAACAATCCTTGTTGGGTGCCCCGATGCAGTTTCCAATGAAAAGGGAGTTGGATTCCCGCTTGATTGGCGGCAGCCTGTTGTTCGGTATAGGTTGGGGGCTTGCGGGGATCTGCCCTGGGCCAGCGTTAACAATTCTGCTTACAGGGCACGGCCAAATCATCATATTCGTATTGGCCATGTTGGCCGGAATGTACTTGTTTAACCTATTAGAACGTAGCGCACGACCCGATTAGGCTGAAACCGTGGACACGATACTGGGAGCACAGTCAGACTCTCAAACCTGCTGACCAGATCGATGACACGTATTTCCGGCCAATGAATATTTGATGTCCGAGCTGAGCGATTCACAAGTCTTCATTTTCGCTGAGCGATTCTTGCTGGCCTGGAACCGAATAAAATTTTAGCTGATGGCGTTTAGCTTTTGATTGAACGATCCGGACTATGCTGCAAATTCCAATACCCAACTCGACCCTCGCGCAGAATCTGACTGCCAAAGCTGACCGATTGAAAAACCAAACAAGCACGCCTTCGTGACCGCTTTGCTGCTGATCTGGGCTGTCAGTCCCACGCGATGTCAACGCCACAACTGGTTGTGACTGACCACAACTGCGGCGTGGTTTATTGCGCCCATAGAGCCCAACTTGACCGAGCTCATGCTAGACGAATCGTCGGCGACCATGGGCTGATCGCCCTGAGAACCTACCCAGGAAGTATCGGCAAGTAAAAAAAATGAGTGATCGAATCAACATGTTTTGGAGGTGCTGTCTTTAGATTTTGAACCAGGGCGGCCGCGAAAACTGAGTGCAACACCTGACCTTTCCGGTACGGTGCTGCCCCTATGTCCTATTCCGAACTCAGCGTTGAAGAGCGCGCGATCAT
>NZ_JBUZTQ010000055.1:0-16632 GCF_055408445.1 Pseudomonas sp. B414
TGCCCAGGTTCAGCAGGACCTGGATTTTCTGGTCAACGTAACTGTAGATCTCGGTGTACGGCGGGATCGCCACGTCGGCTTCGGCAAAGCTGATCTTCAAGACGATGAAGAACGGCAGCATGAAAAACAAAAACAGCCACAGGAATGGAATCCCGATAACCGCATGGCGGCCACCGGGGGTTATTCGTTGCAGTCGGCGTTTAAGCTTTCGCATGTTCATGAGCGCAATACCACGCCGCTGTCGTCTTCCCACCATACGTAGACTTCGTCGTCCCAGGTCGGACGTGCACCACGGCGTTCGGCGTTGGCCACAAACGACTGCACCAGCTTGCCGCTCGGCAACTCGACGTAGAACACCGAGTGCCCGCCCAGGTAGGCGATGTCATGCACCTTGCCCCGCGACCAGTTGTATTCGCAGGTCGGCTTTTCGGTGGTGACGAGCATTTTTTCCGGGCGAATGGCGTAGGTGGTGTGTTTATCTTCCACCGAAGTACTCACGCCGTGACCGACGTAAATATCGTTCTCCAGCTCCGGGCACTTGATGCGCGCGTAGCCTTCGGCATCGTCGACCACTTCACCGTCGAACAGGTTGACGTTGCCGATGAACTCACAGACCAGGCGGCTGACCGGGGTTTCGTAAATATCGATCGGGCTGCCGATCTGGGCAATCCAGCCCAGGTGCATGATCGCGATACGCTGGGCCATGGTCATGGCCTCTTCCTGGTCGTGAGTCACCATTACGCAGGTCACACCCACGCGCTCGATGATCTCTACCAGTTCAAGCTGCATCTGCGAACGCAGTTTTTTGTCCAGCGCACCCATCGGCTCATCGAGCAGCAGCAGTTTCGGGCGCTTGGCCAGCGAACGGGCCAGGGCCACACGTTGACGCTGGCCACCGGACAGCTGGTGTGGCTTGCGCTTGGCGTACTGGCTCATATGCACCAGCTTGAGCATTTCGCCCACGCGAGCGTCGATCTCGGCGTTGGACATCTTGTCCTGCTTGAGGCCGAAGGCGATGTTCTGCGCCACGGTCATATGCGGAAACAAGGCATAGGACTGGAACATCATGTTGATCGGCCGCTCGTACGGCGGCATATCAGTAATGTCGACCCCGTCGAGGAAAATACGACCTTCTGTTGGGCGCTCGAAACCGGCGAGCATGCGCAGCAAGGTAGATTTGCCCGATCCCGATCCGCCGAGCAGGGCGAAGATTTCGCCCTTGTTGATTTCCAGGGACACGTCGTCCACGGCAATCGTCTCGTCGAATTTTTTCGTGACCCGGTCGATTTTGACCAGCACCTGTTTAGGTGTCTGATCGCCCTCGAGGGCTTTCTTATAGGCGCCGGAGGCAACAGCCATTACGAAACTCCCAACAAATTTAGCAGCCCGGCCTAGATGGCCGGGCCTTGGATAGGTGGTCTTGCGAGATTACTTGCCCGTCTTGACCTTGGTCCACGTACGCGTCATCAGACGCTGTATCTTCGGGGGCAACTCGGTTGAGACGTATGTCTTGTCCAGCACCGCCTGGGTCGGGTAGACCGCTTCGTCGGTACGAATGGACTCATCCATCACCTTGTCGGCCGCCGGATTGGGGTTGGCATAACCGACATAGTCACTGACCTGAGCGATCACCTCAGGCTTGAGCAGGTAGTTGATGAACGTGTGGGCCTCCTTGACGTTGCTGGAATCCTTGGGGATGGCCAGCATGTCAAACCACAGGGCGCCGCCTTCCTTGGGCACGATATAGGCGATATTCACGCCTTTTTTTGCATCATCGGCTCGGGCCTTGGCCTGGAACACATCACCGGAAAAGCCGATCGCAACACAGATGTTGCCGTTGGCCAGGTCGGAAATGTATTTGGAAGAGTGGAAGTAGGTGACGTATGGACGCACCGACATCAGGGTTTCTTCAGCTTTCTTGTAGTCCTTGGGGTTGGTGCTGTTGGCATCCAGGCCCAGGTAGTTGAGTACGGTAGGCAGCATTTCATCTGCCGAATCCAGGAAGGCCACACCGCACTTGGTCAGCTTCTTCATGTTCTCGGGTTTGAACACCACGTCCCAGGAGTCGATGCTGTCGACGCCCAGTACTTCTTTTACCTTGTCGACGTTGTAACCAATGCCATTGGTGCCCCACAGGTACGGCACGGCATATTGATTGCCCGGGTCATTGGCCTGAAGGCGCTTGAGCAGAGCCGGGTCAAGGTTGGAATAGTTCGGCAATTGCGCCAGATCGAGCTTCTGGAACGCACCCGCCTTGATCTGCTTGCCCAGGAAGTGGTTAGACGGAACGACCACGTCATAACCGGTACGGCCAGCCAGCAGCTTGCCTTCCAGGGTTTCGTTGGAATCGAAAACATCATAAATCGGCTTGATGCCGGTTGCGGCTTCGAAATCAGCCAGCGTGTTCGGCGCAATGTAGTCCGACCAGTTGTAAATATGCACCGTAGGTGCCGCTTGTACGCTGACGGCAAGCGTCAAACCGGCTGTGACCAGCAAGGTCTTGCGAAACAAAGATATAGACACGTGATGGTCCTCTAAATAGTTGGGCCTGAGTTGCCCGCGTCACACGGCAGTCGAGCCGCCAAAGACAAAACCGGCGCGCAACTTACCCTCGATAAACCGGCACAGCAAAGTTTTCCGCGATTAATTGCACATTTACCAGATTCCGTAGTCGCTGCCGCAGGCTGCGAGAGGCATTTAAGCGCCTTCAGGACAACGGGTTGCTACGCAACCCTTCGCAACCTTAGGCAGCGACTACAGAGTTTGGTTACTTGCCGGACTTGATCTTGGTCCAGCTGCGCGTCAACAACCGCAGGGTTGCAGGCGGCAGATCGCTGATAGCGTACAGCTTGGCCTTCACTTCATCGGACGGGTAAATGCTTGGGTCGCCGGAGATGTCTTTATTCACCAGCGGCGTTGCAGCCTTGTTACCGTTCGGGAAGCGCACGCTGTTGGTGATTTCGGCCATCACCTCAGGCTGCATCAGAAAGTTCATCCAGGCGTAAGCGGCGTCAACGTTCTCGGCATCCTTGGGAATGGCGACCATGTCATAGAAGCTGCCAGCACCTTCTTTCGGGATCACGTACTTGAGCTTGACCTTGTCACCGGCTTCTTTGGCACGGGAGATCGACTGCTCAAGGTCACCCGAGTAACCCACGGCAACGCAGATATTGCCGTTGGCCAGGTCAGAGATGTACTTGGACGAGTGGAAGTAGCCCACCGAAGGACGGATTTTCAGGAACAGCGCTTCGGCTTCAGCCAGTTGCTTCTTGTCCTGGGTATCGGTCGGGTAGCCCAGGTAATGCAGGGCGGCCGGGATCATTTCGGTCGGTGAGTCGAGGAAGCTTATGCCGCAGCTCTTGAGCTTGGCAGCATTCTCCGGCTTGAACAGCACGTCCCAGGAGTCGATGGTGTCGACGCCCAGAGCGGCCTTGACCTTCTCCGGGTTGTAGCCGATACCGATGGTGCCCCACATGTACGGGAACGCATGTTTGTTGTCTTTGTCGCTGGCATCGCCAACGGCCTTGAGCAACGCAGGGTCGAGGTTTTTCCAGTTAGGCAGCTTGGACTGGTCCAGCTCCTGGTAAACCCCGGCCTTGATCTGCTTGGCCAGGAAATTGTTGGAAGGCACGACGATGTCGTAGCCGGACTTGCCCGCCAGCAGCTTGGCCTCAAGGGTCTCGTTGCTGTCGAACACGTCGTAGACCACCTTGATACCGGTCTGGTCTTCGAATTTTTTAACGGTGTCGGGCGCGATGTAATCGGACCAGTTGTAGATGTGCAGCACTTTGTCTGCCGCTTGAGCTGCCCCAGCCATCACACCCATCAAGGAGAGGGCGAGAAGGGTCTTGCCAGCTTTTTTAAAACCTGATGCCTTCATCTGTAATGCTCCAATTGTTCTTTTAAACCACCGATTCAGCGACCTGATCTCAAGGTGACTAAAGCCGGGGGCTAGTCTGGCAAGATCCGGGGCAGGCTTTCAAGGGAAGAGCCTTGATTCTTAAGGCTCTGAGCGCATTTACCCGGTTAAATACCGCAGTTGCCCTGCGCTCAAAGCCTAGCAGTTAACCCTGCAAAGTTTCCAAGGTCAGGTCCAGGCACTTGCGCGCCTTGGTCACCAGCTCGTCGATCTCGTCCTTGCTGATCACCAGCGGCGGCGAAATGATCATGGTGTCGCCGACGGCGCGCATGATCAGACCGTTATCGAAGCAGAACTGCCGGCAGATCATGCCAACACCACGACCTTCGTAACGTTTGCGTGTGGCTTTGTCCTGTACCAGTTCAATGGCACCCAACAGGCCCACACCGCGCACTTCGCCCACCAGCGGGTGATCGTTCAGTTCACGTAGACGCTTTTGCAAATACGGTGCCGTTTCGGCGTGGACCTTCTCGATAATTTTTTCGTCGCGCAGGATGCGGATGTTTTCCAGTGCCACGGCGGCGGCTACCGGGTGCCCCGAGTAGGTAAAGCCGTGGTTGAAATCGCCACCTTCGTTGAGCACGGCAACTACTTCATCACGCACAATCAGGCCACCCATAGGGATGTAACCCGAGGTCAGGCCCTTGGCGATGGTCATCATGTCCGGCTTGAGGTCATAGAAATCGCTGCCGAACCACTCACCGGTGCGACCAAAACCGCAGATCACTTCATCGGCCACAAACAGGATGTCGTACTTGGCCAGGATCTCCTTGATACGCGGCCAGTAGGTGGCTGGCGGCACGATCACACCGCCCGCGCCCTGGATCGGCTCGGCGATAAAGGCACCGACATTATCGACGCCCAGTTCAAGGATTTTTTCTTCCAGCTGGTTGGCCGCCCAGATACCGAACTCTTCCGGGGACATGTCGCCACCTTCACCGAACCAGTACGGCTGCGGGATGTGGGTGATGCCCGGGATCGGCAAGTCGCCCTGTTCGTGCATGTAGGTCATGCCGCCCAGGCTGGCGCCGGCCACGGTGGAACCGTGGTAGCCGTTCTTGCGGCTGATGATGGTTTTCTTGTTGGGCTGGCCCTTGATCGCCCAGTAATGGCGGACCATACGCAGCATGGTGTCGTTGCCTTCAGAGCCTGAGCCGGTGAAGAACACATGGTTCATGCCTTCAGGCGCGATCTCGGCGATGGCTTTGGACAGTTCAAGTACCGGCGGGTGCGCCGTCATGAAGAACAGGTTGTAGTAAGGCAGCTCGCGCATTTGCTTGCTGGCGGCGTCGGCCAGCTCGTCACGGCCATAGCCAATGGCTACACACCACAGGCCGGCCATGCCGTCGAGAATCTTGTGACCTTCGCTGTCCCACAGGTACACGCCCTTGGCGTGAGTAATGATGCGTGGGCCGACTTCTTTCAACTGTTTGAAGTCGCTGAACGGGGCCAGGTGGTGATCGTTACTCAGTTGTTGCCATTCGAGGGTTTGCGGGTTTTTGTTAGTCATACAGCTCTCCTTTAGTCAGTAAAGGAGGGGGGCGCCTCCCTGGCGCCCCCCTCCAGCGTGTCAGACGGCGAACAGCAGGAATTCCCGCTCCCACGAACTGATGACGCGCTTGAAGTTTTCATGCTCGGCACGTTTGACTGCCACGTAACCGGTGATGAACTTGGTGCCCAGGTACTTCTCGACGGTCTTGCTGTTTTCCATCCGCTCCAACGCGTCTTCGATGGTCAGCGGCAAGCGCAGGTTGCGACGCTCATAGCCACGGCCCACCACCGGCGCGCTCGGGTTGATGCCTTCAACCATGCCGATAAAGCCACACAGCAGGCTGGCGGCAATCGCCAGGTACGGGTTGGCATCAGCGCCCGGCAAACGGTTTTCGACACGGCGGTTTTGCGGGCCGGCATCCGGCACACGCAGCCCTACGGTGCGGTTCTCCTCGCCCCACTCCACGTTTACCGGTGCCGAGGTATCAGGCAAGAAACGGCGGAAGGAGTTCACGTTCGGGGCAAATAGCGGCAACAGCTCTGGAATGAACTTCTGCAAACCACCGATATGGTTGAGGAACAGCTGGCTCATGGTCCCGTCTTCATTGGAGAAGACGTTTTTGCCGGTGTTGATATCAATGATGCTCTGGTGCAGGTGCATGGCGCTGCCAGGCTCGCCGGTCATGGGTTTGGCCATGAAGGTAGCGGCTACGTCGTGCTTGAGCGCGGCTTCGCGCATGGTGCGCTTGAACACCAGAATCTGGTCGGCCAGCGACAGTGCGTCGCCGTGACGGAAGTTGATTTCCATCTGCGCCGTGCCGTCTTCGTGGATCAGCGTGTCCAGGTCCAGCTCTTGCAGTTCGCACCAGTCGTAGACGTCTTCGAACAGCGGATCGAATTCGTTGGCCGCTTCAATGGAGAAGGACTGACGACCGGTTTCCGGGCGACCGGAGCGGCCAATCGGTGGCTGCAACGGATAGTCCGGGTCGTCGCTGCGCTTGGTCAGGTAAAACTCCATTTCCGGCGCCACGATCGGCTGCCAGCCGTGGTCGGCATAGAGTTTGAGGACCTTTTTAAGCACGTTGCGCGGCGACAACTCAATCGGGTTGCCCTGCTTGTCGTAGGTGTCGTGGATCACCTGAGCGGTTGGCTCAATGGCCCACGGCACCACAAATACTGCGTTCTGGTCGGGGCGGCAGACCATATCGATATCTGCCGGATCGAGAAGCTCGTAATAGATGTCGTCTTCGACATAGTCGCCCGTCACGGTTTGCAGCAATACGCTCTCGGGCAGGCGCATGCCTTTTTCGGCAATGAACTTGTTGGTCGGCGAAATCTTCCCGCGAGTAATCCCGGTAAGGTCGGCGATCATGCATTCGACTTCTGTGATCTTGTGGTCTTTCAACCAATCGGTGAGCTGGTCGAGGTTGTTACTCATAAATGCCTCTGGGCTGAGTGTCCTGACTTGAATAAGTCAGGCGTTTACTGACGCGTCTGCGTCGCGTTGTGTTGCGCGCCGTCTGCAGGCATCTCCAAATGCCTGGAAGATGGCGAGGTAAATCGGGTTAGAGCTTACCTGCCATTCGGGGTGCCACTGAACTGCCAAAGCAAAAGCCTTGCCGTCCTTGACCGACACGGCTTCGACCAGGCCGTCCGGTGCGATGGCTTCTGCCCGTAAACCGGGGGCCAACTGGTCGATACCCTGGGTGTGGATCGAGTTGACCTCGAACTCCACCGGCAGGCCCAAACTGGCCAGTACACCGCCCGGCTGGACGTGCATGGCGTGGCTCGGCGCATATTGCACGTCAACCGGGGCGCTGGGGTCTTCGCGGTGCTCGATAAAGCCCGGTACTTCGTGCAATTTCTGGTGAAGTGAGCCGCCGAGGGCTACATTCAATTCTTGGAAGCCCCGACAAATGCCGAGCACCGGAACGCCAGCGGCCAATGCCGCACGAATCAGGGGGAGGGTGGTGCGATCACGCTCAGGATCATGCAGCGTGCCAGGCGCGCTGTCAGGGCCTTGATACAAATGGGGTTCTATATTGGAAGGTGACCCGGTAAAGAGCAGGCCGTCCAGACCGTCAAGTATATCGGTCGGATCAATCAGTTCCGCCAATGACGGAATGATCAGAGGCAAGCCTTTGGCGGCCACTGCAACTGCTCGCACGTACTTATCGCCAGTGATGTGATAAGGATGCAAACCGATCTGCTTGGTGCAGGCGGTGACGCCGATTAACGGCAGGCGTGACATGTAACACCCCGGTATTATTGCTGTTATGGGTTTGAATCGAGCTTAGCCTTGTTCATTTTTTTACACAACACCCCCGTAAAAAATACAACACGGCCCGCTCAAGCCTGCGGGCGGCAAGACTTCAAAAAGGTAAAAGGCGCCCTAAAAAGCGTCAAAAATGGCCTTTCTGCGCTTTTTCAGGGCAAAAAAGAGCCTGCTTGACTTCGGTATGCCGTTCGGGTTGACTGAAACCCGTAGCGCTCAATGATTGATATTTTTAACAACAAAGGTGTTGCATCATGTCGGTACCCCCGCGTGCCGTTCAGCTTAACGAAGCGAACGCGTTCCTTAAGGATCATCCTGAGGTTCTGTACGTAGACCTTCTCATTGCGGATATGAATGGTGTGGTGCGCGGCAAGCGCATCGAACGCACCAGCCTGCACAAGGTTTACGAGAAAGGCATCAACCTGCCTGCCTCTCTGTTTGCACTGGATATCAATGGCTCCACGGTGGAAAGCACCGGTCTGGGTCTGGATATCGGTGACGCAGACAGAATCTGTTATCCCATCCCCGACACCCTGTGCAACGAACCTTGGCAAAAGCGCCCCACCGCGCAACTGCTGATGACCATGCACGAAATTGAAGGTGAACCTTTCTTCGCCGACCCTCGCGAAGTACTGCGTCAAGTTGTTACCAAATTTGACGACCTGGGCCTGACCATCTGTGCCGCTTTCGAGCTGGAGTTCTACCTGATTGACCAGGAGAACGTTAACGGTCGCCCACAACCGCCACGCTCGCCGATCTCCGGCAAGCGTCCGCATTCGACTCAGGTTTACCTGATCGACGACCTCGATGAATACGTCGACTGCCTCCAGGACATTCTGGAAGGTGCCAAAGAACAAGGCATCCCGGCGGACGCCATCGTCAAAGAAAGTGCCCCGGCGCAGTTCGAAGTGAACCTGCACCACGTTGCCGACCCGATCAAGGCCTGCGACTACGCGGTACTGCTCAAGCGTCTGATTAAAAACATCGCCTACGACCATGAAATGGACACCACCTTCATGGCCAAGCCTTACCCGGGCCAGGCGGGCAACGGACTACACGTTCACATTTCGATTCTGGACAAAGAAGGCAAAAATATTTTTGCCAGCGAGGATCCCGAGCAGAACGCCGCATTGCGTCACGCGATCGGCGGTGTGCTGGAGACCCTACCGGCTCAAATGGCGTTCCTTTGCCCCAACGTTAACTCCTACCGTCGTTTCGGCGCTCAGTTCTACGTGCCGAACTCGCCGTGCTGGGGCCTGGACAACCGTACCGTGGCGATCCGCGTACCGACCGGCTCGGCCGACTCGGTCCGTATCGAACACCGGGTTGCCGGTGCCGATGCCAACCCGTACTTGCTGATGGCCTCTGTACTGGCCGGTGTTCACCACGGTCTGACCAACAAGATCGAGCCGGGTGCCCCTGTCGAAGGCAACAGCTACGAACAGAACGAGCAAAGCCTGCCAAACAACCTGCGCGATGCACTGCGCGAGCTGGATGACAGTGAAGTCATGGCCAAATATATCGACCCGAAATACATCGATATTTTTGTCGCCTGTAAAGAGAGCGAGCTGGAAGAGTTTGAACACTCCATCTCCGACCTCGAATACAACTGGTACCTGCATACCGTGTAAGCGATTGCTGGGTACAGAGAAACGCCGCCGGCTTGAAGCCGGCGGCGTTTTTTTTGGCATGGCGAACCACCGACCCGACTCGTACAATGCCGACTGCCCTGCAGGAGACAGCCATGACGCGCCTCGCCACACCTCGAAAGCCTCGCGCTCGCAGCCAGGAGCGGATCGATTTGATACTCAATGCTGCCCGCACATTGCTGGCAGCCGAAGGGGTGTCCAGCCTGTCGATTTACAGCGTGGCCGAACGCGCTGAAATCCCGCCGTCGTCGGTGTATCACTTTTTTGCCGGTGTACCGGCGTTGCTCGAAGCCTTGACCGGTGATGTGCATGCAGCGTTCCGTGCCTGCCTGCAGGCGCCGATCGAGCATGAAGCCTTGAGGGGTTGGGTGGATCTGTCGCGCATCGTGGAACAGCGCATGCTGACGATTTACAACGAAGACGCCGCCGCCCGGCAATTGATCCTGGCCCAGCATGGCCTTGCCGAAGTGACCCGGGCCGACCGCCAGCACGATCTGGAGCTAGGGCAACTGCTGCATGGGTTGTTTATGCGCCACTTTGAGCTGCCGGTTTTGCCGCAGGAGGTGGACGTGTTTGCTCTGGCGATGGAACTGGGTGATCGCGTATATGCACGCTCCATCCAGCTGCATGACAGCATCACCCCGCGCATGGCCGAAGAAGGCATGCGGGTGGTGGATGCGTATTTGGGGCTGTACTTGCCGCCGTTTTTGCCAAAACGCCAGAGCCCACTAAACCCCTGACCGGCTTTGTGGGCACAACAAAACCTGTGGGAGCGAGGCTTGCCCGCGATGGCATCACTGCGGTTTACCTGACAGCCCACGTCGCCTGCATCGCGAGCAAGCCCGCTCCCACAGATTTTGCATTGCCTTCACTGCATCAAATCAAAACGGCGCATCACCCAATATCGTCGCACGGTGCATCACACGACGGTTGGGCCTGTAATCGTCCACGGCGTAATGCTGGGTCACGCGGTTATCCCAAAACGCCACGTCGTTCTCCTGCCAACGCCAGCGAATGGTGTACTCCGGGCGGGTCGCATGGGCAAACAACAACTTCAGAATCGCCTCGCTTTCGGCCTCTGAAAGCTCATTAATCTTCGTGGTAAAGCCTTCATTGACGAACAGCGACTTGCGCCCGCTCACCGGGTGGGTACGCACCACCGGATGCGACAACGGCGGGTTGTTTTTACGGGTCTGCTCCCAGCGCGCCAGATCTTCAGGGGTCGAACCAAAGCGCTCCAGCGGGAACGACTTGGTAAAGTCGTGGGTTGCAGTCAAACCATCGAGCAGCACCTGCAACGGCCTGGACAAGCCTTCAAAAGCCGCCACTCCGGCTGCCCACAAGGTATCGCCACCAAAAGCCGGCAACTGCTTGGCACTCAATACCGCGCCCATCGCCGGGGTTGGCAAAAAGGTCACGTCGGTGTGCCATACCGCGTTGTCGCGCACATCGGTAACGGCCGTATCCAGCACCAGCACTTCTGGCTGCCCGGGCACGTTGGGGTAGATCGGGTGAATATGCAGATCACCAAAATTGGCAGCAAAACGCGCCTGCTGCTGCGGTGTAATCGACTGGTTCTTGAAGAACACCACATGGTGGGCCAGCAACGCCTGCTCGATGGCATCGCGATGCTCAACGCTCAGGGGTTGGGTCAGGTCAACGCCGTCAATTAGGGCGCCAAGGGCAGAGCTAATCGGGGTAATGGTCAGGCTCATGATCTATCTCTTTATCAGCGCGCCGATTAATCAGCGTCGAGTTCTGTTTATCAGTGCGCCTGGCCGTGCCACGGCACCAGCTTGCGTTGCAGGGCGCGCAGGCCCATTTCCATGGCAAAGGCGATAATCGCAATCACCAGAATCCCCAGCACCACCACATCGGTGACCAGAAATTGCGCGGCGGACTGCACCATAAAACCCAAACCGCTGGTGGCGGCGATCAGCTCGGCGGCCACCAGCGTCGACCAACCCACGCCCAGACCGATGCGCACACCGGTCAGGATATCCGGCAAGGCGCTGGGCAAGATCACATGACGGATCAACTGCCAGCGTGTGGCGCCCAACGACTGCGCGGCGCGCACCTTGGCCGGGTCAACGGTGCGCACGCCAGTAGCGGTGGCAATCGCGATCGGGGCGAAAATCGCCAAATAAATCAGCAGCACTTTCGACAATTCGCCGATGCCGCACCAGATCACGATCAACGGCAAATAAGCCAACGGCGGGATCGGCCGGTAAAACTCGATCAGCGGGTCGAAAATCCCCCGGGCAATACGGTTATGGCCAATGGCGATACCCACCGGCACGGCGGTCAGAATGGCAAAGCCCAGGCCCAGGCCGATACGGCTCAAGCTCGCGCCCAGGTGCTGCCACAAGGTGGCATCCATATAGCCTTTGGTCGCCAGCAACCAGCCTTTTTCCAGCACGGCAGAGGGCGGCGGCAAAAACAGCGGTTCGATCAGGCCTGCGGCCGTCACAGCCCACCAAAGTGCGATCAGGGTTACCAGCGTCAGCACACTGATCCAGCGCGTGCTCAGGCTGCGCTTGACCGGGCGTGGTAGGTGGGGTGCAGCAACCGGAGCGGCTGCGACTGCTTCATAACTGCTCATGCGCGCTCCTGCCGCTGGGCGGCACCGCGTTGTGAAAATACGCGTTCAAGCACGTGTTCACGGGTTTCGATAAAACGAGGGTCGGACTTGATCGAGCGGGCCGATTCACCGGCGTTGTAGCGCTGGCCGAAATCCAGGGTCAGGCGTTCAACAATGCGCCCCGGGTTGGGCGCCAGCAAAATCAGGTCGGTGGCCAGAAACACCGCTTCTTCAATGTCGTGGGTAATCAGAAAGACCGGCTTGTCGGTACGCCGGCACACTTGCAGCAACAGTTCCTGCATCTGCTCGCGGGTAAAGGCATCGAGGGCGCCGAAGGGTTCGTCCATCAGCAATACCCGTGGGTCGGCAGCCAGGGCGCGAGCCAGGCCGACGCGCTGTTTCTGCCCGCCCGACAGCTCCCACACCCGGCGCTGCTCAAAACCGGACAGGTCCACCAGCGCCAGCATTTCACGGGCGCGGGCTTCGCGCTGGTTGCGCGACACACCGGCCAGCTCAAGGCCAAAGGCGACGTTGGCGAGCACGTCTTGCCAGGGCAGCAATACATCGTCCTGGAACACTACGCCGCGCTCGGCACTGGGGCCGTGCACCGGTACACCGTCCAGGGTGATACGACCCGCGCTTGGCTCGACAAAACCTGCGATCAGATTGAGTAATGAGGTTTTACCGCTGCCCGAAGGGCCGAGGGCGACCAGCAGTTGTTGCGGGCCGAGGTTGACGGAAATATCCGACAGCACCGGCTCAACTGCGCCTGGGTACTGTGCGCTGATGCGCTCCAGTGATAACAAGGCCATGACGGTCGACTCCTCAGCGGCGTTGATTATTGAGTAACAAAGGTGGCGTTGACCGAAGGCGCGTAGTCCGGCAGTACGTCGTCGACCTTTTTCTGCTCTTTCAGGAAAGCAGCCGTGTCGGCCAGGGCCTTGGTAGTCGGCGCGCCCAGCAACACCACTTGATCAGCGGCCAGCGGGTACACGTTGCCTTGCAACAGCAGCGGAATATCAGCCGCTTTGGCACCAGAAAGTTTCACGATCTTGTCGATATTGCTCTGATTAGCCAGCCAGGCTTTTGGGTCTTTGTGGTAGTCCGCGTATGCATCCAGGGTCACCTTGGCGAATTGCTTGACCACTTCAGGGTGCTTGGCGGCGAAGTCCTTGCGCACGATCCAGGCATCGAAGGTCGGCGCACCGAGCTTGCCCAGCTCGCCGGAGGTGATCAGTACTTTGCCGTTCTCCTTGGCTGCGCCCAGAGCCGGGTCCCATACGTAGGTGGCGTCAATGTCGCCACGCTTCCAGGCCGCCACAATGGCCGGTGGGGCAAGGTTGAGAATCTGTACTTTCGACGGATCAATATTCCAGTGCTTCAACGCAGCCAGCAGGCTGTAGTGACCGGTGGACACAAAAGGCACGGCGACTTTTTTGCCGACCAGATCCTGCGGGCCGTTGATGCCGGAACCATCGCGGGCCACCAGGGCTTCCGAACCGCCAAGCTGGGTAGCAATCAGAAAGGTTTCAACCGGTACTTTGCGGGTTACTGCTGCGGTCAGCGGGCTGGAGCCGAGGTAGCCGATTTGCACATCGCCCGAGGCAATGGCGGCAATGATGTCGGCGCCATTATCGAATTTGCGCCAGTTGATCTTGGCGCCTGTAGCTTTTTCGTAAGCGCCGTCAGCCTGAGCGACTTTGGCCGGGTCTACGGTGGTCTGGTAAGCCACGGTCACATCGGTGCTGGCGGCCTGCGCAAAGAAGCTGGCACCCGCCAGAGACAAAGCAGCCAAAAGGCGAAGTGGAGAGTGCAGTTTCATCAGGAAGCTCCTCGACAGGCACCGGATATCGGCAGAACGCGAGGTTAAATGATCTAAGAATCAGTAAATAAATAACTTTTAAGCATTAGCTTATGTGGTTCCGCAACATCTGGATACGCACCCGCCACGCACCTGATAGGGCGTTTTGATCTGCAGGTGATCGGGTCAATGGTTTAAGAACTAAACGCGATTAAAAGATTCATGAAATTGTGTTTAGAAATTAGACAAAAGACCGATAGCATTCCTTTGCGTGCGTGTAGGAGATATCCTGCTATATACCTATTTGATCTGAAAAGATCAGAAACAATTCTTTTTAGGTTTATAAAATAGCCATTAGGCTGCGCACAAACGACCGATGACTAGACAAAGGTCGTAGACATGATTGGTTACGATTGACTTGCCGGTCACCGTCTGGCGCTAATCGCGCATCTGTAGCACCCGGGCATCAGATCCGGGGCTAAAGAACTACAAAAATTAGAAACGCAAAGGAGCAACACATGAACAAGTCCACCTTGGCCATCGCTGTGGCCGTAGGGTTGTTGGCACAACAAGCAAGCGCTGCAGGTTTTATCGAAGACAGCAAAGCCACGCTGAAACTGCGTAACTTCTATATCAACAACGATAACCGTGATTCGGGTACGGCTAAGAACGCTAGCTATCAAGAAGAGTGGGGCCAAGGCTTCCAGCTGGACTTCACTTCTGGCTTTACTCAGGGCACCGTAGGTTTCGGTGTTGATGCCATTGGCCTGCTGGGCGTCCGCCTGGATTCGGGCAAAGGCCGTCATGGCAACCCGGACAGCTCCAACTACGGCGGCAGCGTCTTCCCGACTGACAGTGATGGCCGTGCTGTTAGCGACTTTTCAAGCCTGGGTCTGACCGCCAAGGCCAAGATCTCACAAACCGAATTGCGCATTGGTACCCTGCAGCCAAAACTGCCGGTAATCGTGAGCAACGACGGTCGCATGCTGCCGCAGACCTTCCAGGGTGGCCAGATCACCTCCAACGAGTTCAAGGACCTGACCTTCATCGGCGGTCAGATCGAACACGCCAAGGGCCGTAACTCAAGCAACAATGAAGAACTGTCGATTGCTGGTGCAAACAATGCACGCAGCGGCGAGTTCAGCAACAAGTTCCTGTACGGCGGTGTCGACTACAAGGTCAATAAAGACCTGTTGCTGCAGTACTACTACGGCAACCTGGAAGAGTTCTACAAGCAACACTTCCTGGGCCTGGTGCACAACTGGTCCATCGGCCCGGGCGTGTTGAAGTCTGACTTGCGCTACTTCAACAGCAGCGATGACGGTAAAAACGGTTACGACACGTCGTATTACACCAACGGTTCTTACGCTAATAGCTCGTTGAAAAACGGTAAAGGCAAAGTCGACAATAACCTGATCAGCGGCCTGTTCCTGTACACCGTTGAAGGCCACACCTTTGGTGGCGGCTATCAGGTCAGCAACGGCAGCAGCGACTTCCCGTTCCTGAACCAGGGCGACGGCGCGTCGGCTTATATCCCTACCGACTCACAAATCTCGAAGTTCGCCCGTGCTGGCGAGCGTACCTGGCAGGCGCGTTACTCGTATGACTTCGCCAAAGTGGGCGTACCTGGCCTGACGGCGGGCGCGGTTTACCTGCGTGGCGACAATATCGACACCTATGGCAAGAGCGGTCAAACCAGCAATGGCGCTTCCGAGTGGGAACGCGATATCACCGTGGCCTACGTGATTCAGGAAGGCGCGCTGAAAAACCTCGGTTTTATGTGGAAAAACGCCATGTGGCGCAACGATATTGCATCGACTCGCGACCAGGACGAAAACCGTCTGATCGTCAGCTACTCGATCCCGTTGCTATAAGCTTGGTGTAGTACAAAGGTAAGAAAAGTCCTGCCCGGCGCAATGCCGGGCAGGGTGTTTACCGAAGACCGAAACGATCAATTCGCAACACATTTAAATGTCGCAGCTCCCTGCCGCTCCCCTTGCCTAAACTTGTATCCAGAGTGGACCCGGGGCATTGTTGCGTCCAATGAAACAGTTTTTAATATTCTCTTACGATCTAACCAAATCAATATTAATTCTTTTTAATTATCTTATGGTGCAGGCAGAGTAAACCCATCACGCCCTGCCATTCCCTATAAAAAGGAGCTGCACCATGAGCCTCAGACTCGGCGATATCGCCCCCGATTTCGAACAGGATTCCAGCGCTGGCAAGATTCATTTCCATGAATGGCTGGGCGACAGCTGGGGCGTGTTGTTCTCGCACCCGGCGGACTTCACTCCGGTGTGCACCACCGAGCTGGGCTTTACTGCCAAGCTCAAGGACGACTTCGCCAAGCGCGGCGTCAAAGCCATCGCCCTGTCCGTAGACCCGGTGGATTCGCACCACAAATGGATCGAAGACATCAACGAAACCCAGAACACCGTGGTCAACTTCCCGATCCTGGCTGATGCCGACCGCAAGGTGTCCGACCTCTACGACTTGATCCACCCCAATGCCAGCGACACCCTGACCGTACGCTCGCTGTTCGTGATCGATCCAAACAAAAAAATCCGCCTGACCATCACCTACCCGGCCAGCACCGGGCGCAACTTCAATGAAATTCTGCGGGTGATCGATTCGCTGCAACTGACCGACAGCCATAAGGTTGCCACCCCGGCCAACTGGCAGGACGGTGACGAGGTGGTGATCGTGCCGTCGCTCAAGGACGAAGACGAAATCAAACAACGCTTCCCCAAAGGCTACCGCGCCGTGAAGCCCTACCTGCGCCTGACGCCACAGCCAAATAAATAACGCTTATTACCTGTAATTGAATGGACTCGCCCACGCCGAGGCGTCAATGCGCCACGGTGGCACTCTAAATAGCCAACGACAGCGAGGGCGAGTCCATGAAAAAGCATA
>NZ_JBUZTQ010000056.1:0-14288 GCF_055408445.1 Pseudomonas sp. B414
GGGCCTGGTGCCGCCAGGCGACTTTGCTTTGCTGGTCGCCAATTGAGAGCAGGTCTATCAAAATCGCCCATTTTTTTGAGACAACCACCTGCACCTGGTGCAAAAGGGTCTCTCAAATTCTGGCCATTTTTTGAGAATCGAGGTGTCACCTGGTGAAAAAATCGATACAGCAGGAGACGCTGGAAGCCCTGATAGGCGATCAGGCGCTGCGTGAGTGCCGCGCTGTGCGCGTGGATGGTGGATGGTCTTTGCAGGGCCGTATCGGGCTGTCGTGGCGTCCTGTGCGTTCCAGGCGCGAAGCTGTGAGGGTTTGGCCGAGCCTAACGGCTGTTGAGCGGTTTTGTGTCAAGATCGGGCTCAAGCAACTGGTGGTAGAGCTGTAATTGCCAGGGGATCGCCCCTTCCGCGAAGCGGGCTACGCTTTTGATCCATACCTTACAGGCCACTGTGCTTTTGATCTTGATCTGGCTCTGGATCCGCGTAGAGGCCAAACGACCGTAGGTCAGCGGCAAAAAGACAAGCCGCAGGCGCCGTCTTTGCCGTGCTTCTTAGATTTATTTTAGATAAATCTTAGATGAGAATCGCATAAAGCTCTGTAAGCCCCGTGCCACAAGGGTTTCAGCGTTTTGCCATGGGACAGTCAAACAGGGGGTTTGGGACAGTCAAACAGGGGGTTTGGGACAGTCAAACAGGGGGGTGGGACAGTCAAACAGGGGGGTGGGACAGTCAAACAGGGGGGTGGTTTTGCCGGTAAAGTCTGTGTTTCTTTGACATTTTGTCAATAAAACAGGGTTGGAATCGGTTATGTGAGGCTTGTATACCGCAGAAAGCGGGACAGTCAAACAGGTACCTAATGCGCTGAAAAGGCCGGGTAACCGGCCTTTGAGGAATGGTTATTTGCTGCCGCTACCGGACTTCGGACGGGTGATTTCGTACTTGCCCTTGGCATACTCGACGACACCCCAGCCGATGCTTACCAGCTCCGTGATAATCGGCTTGGCCCGCGTTCTATGCTTGCGTCTCGTCTCTGTGTCAGCCTCAGCATCATCCGGCCAGATGTAGCTGCAGATGGTGTCTAGCGTGACTTTTTTGCTTTTTCCCTGATCGACCCACCCACAGAGTCGTTGGTGCACTAAGCGCGTCCCGCCGAGCTTGATTGCCCGAACTTCTTTCATGTCGATGCGTGTATGGCGCACATCACCGACAATTGCAGCCGTTAACTGCGGATTGAGCGCAACATACAGCGTTCCTTCCTTGTCATCACTCCCGTACTCAGAAAGCAGGCGAAAGCCTAGGCGCTTGCCGTCTTTTTGCACGATGACAGAGACTTTCCACATTCTTTCGACTGAATCTTGAATCGATTTTGTGTTTTCAAGATCGACATAACCGATCTCTTTGGCCAGGTTGCGGTAGCTGCCTTTAATCACCATGCCATCTTTGGTGATCGCACCCCATTTCAATTCCATCAACTGGCGGACGGTCAATCCTTGTCGGGTTTCGGGAAATTCCGGCAGGATTTTCCCACCTGGGCCAGCCATCGCAATCAGACCTTGCAACACGCGTAAATCGTCGTCACCCAGCGGCTCTGGGCCGCTGAACTCGACACGCTCGCCATCACCAAACTCATAAGTGACGTCAAGCTTGTTCTTTTTGCGGTCGCCCCGCTTGATGCTGCGAAAAAGCCCAGGGGTGAGGCAATGAATCGTGTCATGCATAGCAAACTTGAGAGTCATATCAGACACGGTCACGGCCCTCTTTATTACCTGCCGATGACTTTTCGACGGCATGCAGTGTTGTAGGTATCAGCACTCCGCCGTCAGCTCTGGTGAACCACTGTTCCAGCTGAGTCTGACCATAGTTTTGTTTGCTGACGCCGTAGCGCACAAACTGCTCGCGTCGACCTAGGATAGGTGCACCGCCAGAGCGTTCTGAGTAGCGCTTGGACTCGTCCGCCGTCATCTTCGACATGTAGGCACACCAGCGCGCATTGTCGATCAGCGATGAGGCGCCACGCGCCGCGTGCTGGTGATCGCCCTGCCCCTCGCGGATCGACATTTTGTTTGCGTGGTGCAAAAACAGCACCGCCGCCCCGGTGACTTTAGCAATGTCTTCAAAAGCAGCGATCAGACGCGCCATGTCACCGTTGCTATTTTCGTCCAGCTGGTGAACGCGACTCAGCGTGTCGATAACTAGAAGTCGAGCCCCCCGGCACTTTTCCATCAACGCTTTGCGCTGATCGTCACTGACCAGGTTCAGCTGCTTGCCCATAATCGGATCAATCACCAGGTTTTCCGCAATTGACTGTCGCGACTCAGGGTCGAGATGACTGCTCATGCTGTACAGACGCTGCATGAGTGCTAGCTCAGGATCTTCACCAGCGATGTAAAAAACCCGGCCATTTTGCGTCGGGTTGAGACCAAGCAAATCACCGCCTGGGACGTGGCATGCCACGGCCATGGCGGCTTGAAGGGCCCAGAAGCTTTTGCCGGTTGCGCCGGGTGCGACCAGAGCACCCACCGTGCCCGCCAGAAAGCCAGGCCAGACAAAATCAGGATCGGGTTGCTGCTCATCGAAGGCGCGCAAAATATCAATCGGCATTGTTGTGCTCCGGCGACTTATCAGCCGCTCTCATTGTTTTTAGCAGGGTGTCGATAGCCGCTGACTCTTCCGAGGTCAGCCAAAAAGTGCGCTGGGAATAACCAGCGGCTCGCATGCGCGCTGCATACGCCGCTTGCCTGGTTGACCCAGGAGTCGCAGGAGGAGCCAAAAGGTCTCGGGTTTTATTGTCACGTGCATCTTTCATAACAGCCCCTAAATCGTCACTGCTGACAGTGTATTGCTGTGTCAGCAGTGACGCAAGGGGTTTTCATTACTTGGGTTTGATTACGTCCTGTTGCTCCAGGGCGTTGCGCTTTTTCGCCTCTTCCTGGGCCTGTTCCAGACGCTTCTGCGCTTCATCTTCTAGGCGCTTTTGATCCTGTTGCCGCTCCTGGGCCTGTTCAGTAGCCTCGCCCTTCAGTTCCGACAACGTCCCACTTTCCGCCTGTTTCAGCACCTCCGGGAAGCGCTCCCGCGCCTCGGCGTGCAGATCCACCCCGGCCAAGGATCGCCCCTCGCGCTCCAGGGCAACCTTGGCATAGCACTCGGTCACCACTTTCGCCGCCGCCAGGTCATTGCCAGCACACACCCCAGACTCGTTAAAAACAGCCCGGTACGCTTGCGACACGGGCACTTTTTGCTTGGCCATGGCCTCAATCACACCGCGCTCAATATCCGCCTGGGCGGGTTTTTTGCCCCAGAGCAACGCTTCGTCCCGCACGGCGGCGACTTTGTCGCGCATCCAAGATGACCGCAACGATTTGATGGTGCCGATAGTGTCGATGTCGCGCTCTCTGTCGAGCACCGCATTTTTGTCGACAAGCTTGGCCAGCTGCTGCGCGGCTTTGGCCTCAAAAAGCTGGGCTTTGACCTCGCCCAGGAGCTCGCCGACTGCGGGGGCCACTTGGCCAGGGCAGGCGCTCAGGCTCACGGCCCGCTGGCTGCTGGAGAAGCCCACTAGGCCACCTGCACCACCATGCTTTTGCTCGACACCCGTAAGCGTTTCAAGGCGCTGTGTAAGCGCTGTGCGCTCGTCTTGCGACAGTTTGGAACCGGTGGCAATCCACGCTTCTTTTTTGCCACCAATATCAACGACAGCGGCGGGCTGCAGGCCAATCGCTTCGAGCTTTTTGATGCCATCCGCGTCCAGGCCTTTTAGCAGAATCACCCCTGACGCGGGGTCAGGTCGGATGCTGACGTCGAAGCGCTTGGCGGACATATGCGCCATCGATTTGATGGTGGCCGGGTTCTGCAGTTGCTCTGCTGTGAAGACCTTTTTCACCGGCTTCTCACCAGGGTTCGGGCTGCTGCAGGTGATTTCGAATTTGCTGGCCCCCGTCGCCTTCGCGAACGCCTGAATTTCCGTCGCTCGCCAGGTCGGATCCGTGGATCTGTCAGACAGCCAGGACAGGCGATTGCTCGCGGGCTTGTCGAGCTCAGCCTGGCGTTTTTTCGCAGCTGACATATCCTCGGCATGCTGCTTTTTCTGCCTCGCCATCACTTCGCGCTCAGCCTTCATACGTCCGCTGTGCGCCGCTTGAATCAGCTCATCGCTGCCTTTGTCGCCCGTCAGGATCACACCGGCTGAAGAGGCTTCTACGCCCGTAGAAACAGCACCCCCAATATCACTAGGTTGAGCGCTATCGATGCGAGCAGGAGCCACGGCAGCGCCTGCATCATTGGATCTTTCGGCACCGGTTTTGGCTCCTGGATCAACGTCAGCGCTCTCGTGGCTTCTTTCAGCGCGGTGATCGACTTCTGCATTTGTTCTTCGCTCCGCCCTATCAGCGTGCCCAAGTTGCTCGCCACGTCCTGGGCCAACCGCAGAATCTCCAGCAGGGCCTCGGTCGAGCTCACGACTTCCTTCGCGATCAATTCGCCGCTGATCGCCAGGAGCTTTTTGATCTCGAGAATGGCCTGCTGGATTTCGGCGGTCGGGTTGAGCTTTTCCAAGGTCTGTTGCAGCAGGATCACGCTGCTGATTGCCTCTTGATGCTGCTGTGAGGGCTTTGAGTTGCGCATGGTCTCGATCAGGGACATAGGTCAAACCTCTTTCTGCCAGGCCTTGGCCCGTATATTGTTTTCCCAACTGGCTGCCTTTAAACGGCACACCATTTAGACTGAAACTAAAACCGTTGAGCCCGTCTTTATTGAAGTTTGCTCTAACTTCAATCCCAGCTAATGCCAAACGCTCAGCAAAAGCCGAGGCAGTGGGTTTGTCAGCCATCGCGGTATCGATGAGTTTGGTTAACGCAACGCGTTCTGGAGTTTCTCCGGTGCGCTTAAACTTTCCGGCTTCACCAAAAGTTGGCCTTTTAACATCAGGTATCACTAACTCGCCTTTAACATTAGGGCCCTTGGTTTGTACGATGCCGTGAACTTTCTCCAGTCGATTGATGAGCCTGCTGGACTTTAGATTTTCGTTTTTTCCGTAGTAGATCGTTCCATCAAGTCCGATTCGGCTCGCAATGATATGAATGTGCCGGCCTTTTTCGTCGTCGTGCATCATGTAAACGCGCTGATGCGCGTCGGTAAAACCCATGCGCCGCATATAGTCGTCAGCAAAAGCATTGAACTGTTCGTCTGTGAGTTTTTCATCTTCTGGTGATCGCAGGCTGTTATGCCAGACTGGCTTTTTAATATCGGGTCGCAACTTACGCGACAAGCCAAACTCTTTTGAAAGTTCCTGCGCGGTAGTTCCGTTCATATTGCCGCCGATGATCCGCCCCTCCAGATCGCCGTTGGCGTTGATCAGGCCGTATTTAGTCATACCGCCGAAACCGCTACCACGCGAGATTGCCTGCATACCCTTCATACGTCGGGCTCCTTCTCGCGAGCTTCAGGCTTGAGGCCCCCACTCACCAGGGCGAGGCGGAATACGGCCAGCTCTTTCTGCACCTCGCTGATCTCGACATCAACCCCACCATTCAGCGCTTTCGCCAATTGGTTCAGGTTGTTGGCCACCCTGGACAACTTCTTCCAAACCTCGATGTTCAGTTTCGGCAATACCTGCGTGCGCGGTGCGAGCTTGCCGTTGATTGCACGGGTACGCACAAAGACGGGCAAGTCATAATCGCCGGCTTTTTCTTTGAGTTGGGCAAATTCACCATCAGTCAAAAAAATCGACACACGATTTCTTCGCTGTTGATCGTCAGGTTTGGGCATCGGCCCATGCCGTCTTTTGGTTTTTGGTTTGGCTTCGGTCATGTTTCATGCTCTGGTTTTTGTTGTTGTTTTTAGTGAGCACAGCGAGCCCGATTGAGCACAGCGAAAGAGGCCAGCCGGAGATGAGCGGAGCGAAATCGCAGGTAACTCACGTCAGTGAGTTAGCCCTGGCTCCTAAGCTCTACCGCTTAAAAAAGGCATTTGGTTGATTGCCTTGGTTTTGCTCTTACTGCTTTTTCACACTGCTTACCCATGATCATGAAACCGCATCACATACGTCAACCATATTTGATTGAAACAAAAGAACGATATGCCATACTTACTACAACACCATAAAAAAGATAGCGATTTATGATCAACTTAGAACAACTCAGAAAAGAAGCCATAGAAGCGGATAGGTGTTTTTCGAAGTCGACTCTTAAAGCTGAATACCGAATGAAACCATCACCCGCCGCGCAACCCGTCAAATACTTCAAGAATGGTTATGGCGGTGAGTTTGGTGTTTATCGCATTGCCGACTGTGTACCGATGCGCGAGAAAAGGCCGGTCACTGAAAAGCAGATTGAGGCCGGCAAGTTGCTCGGGGCCAAAGCAAAGCTGAACAGCAAGCGAGGCAAGGCGGCGGTGTTGGCTCAAACCTGGCTTGCTGCTGATGCCCTGTTCATCGACACGGAAACGACGGGGATTGATTCAGGTGATGAGGTCATCGAGCTCGCCGTGATTGATAGCAGCGGCAAGGTGTTGCTCGAAACCAGGTTGAGGCCAACCGTCGCGATCCATCCAGAAGCTCAGGCTGTACACCGCATTTCTGCAGATGAACTGGTCGACGCGTTGACCTGGCCAGATATTGCCCCTGGTCTGCGTCAACTGCTGAACGGTCGACAGGTGGTCGCCTTCCACCATGATTTCGACAGCCGCTTGCTGCAACAGACGGCGAAAGCCTTCGGCGACGACTATTGGGCTTGGAGCGTCGTCGAGCTGTGCGCGATGGATCTGGCCGCCAAAGCCTATGGTGCGCAGAACCGCCACGGCACCATTTCCCTTTATGCGGCCAGGATCGAAGCCGAAGTTGCCCACCAGGGCATCGAGCACAGCGCTGCAGGTGATGCGCTGACCGCCCTGGCGGTCGTTAAAGCCATCGCCGTGCTGTAAGCAAAAACTCGAGGTCGTCCAGGTGAAGGATTTTGATCTGTTCGCCGGCACGGCGGCTGAGCGATAGCGACCAACCAGATGGAGCGATAGCGACCAGTATTTTGGTCGCAACCTCCACAGCGACGGGGCAAATAAATAAAGCTAGCCCCCGCCTGCGTCGGGAAGAGGCGAACCCCCAGGCACCCTCCCCTACCCTACAAAGCAGCACCCTGCTTAGCTTGGGTAGCTGACACACGCTGCGCAACTTGCGCAACCTACACAAGTTGCGCAAGCAAAACCCTATCAGCTCTGTGCCGGCCCTGTTGCCGATTTGTTCGCCGCGATCAGCTCCACCTGAAGGCGCTGGATCTCGCTGTTCAGTCGCTGGATTTCAACATGGGCGGTGCCCAGCTCTGTATGCGCAGCCTTGGCCTCATCGCGGATCGTGACGATGTCGCCGCGTGCTGTGTCGCGCTCGCGTTCAGCGGCTTGCAGTCGCTCTTCGGCAGAGGTGAGTTTCACGGTGGCTGCATGGGTTTCATTGCGCGCAGTGGTCAGTTCGCCGTCCAGCGCCTTCAGTTCCTTTTTGAGTTGCTGCTCGCGAGCCTGGGCGTCGATCAGCTGACCTTCGACCGACTCCAGCTTGCCTTGAGTCTTGGCCTGGCTTTCCCGTGCCGCTTGCTCTTTTGCCGCCAGCTGTTTGGCTTCGGCCTGCGCCCCCTTCAGTTGCTCAGCAGTTTCACGAGCCGTCGCCTCAGCCCCGGCCAGATTTGCTTTGAGGCCAGCCACCTCGACCTCCAGCGCCTGCCGGCGACCTTGCTCAGCGACCAGCGACTCTTTGAGCCCCTGCGATTCGGCCTGGGCCTGCTCAAGCTTGTCGTTCAGGTCTTCCAGGGTGGCTGTCGCGTCTTCAATTTCGCGCTCCGCCTGCTCTCGTTGTGCACCCGCTTCACGCACCACGTCAGCCACCCGGCGCTCGGCGGTTTTCACGGCTTTGTCATTCAGGTCATGCGCAAGGCTGCTCATGCGCTCACCCAGCGACTGGATCACGGCCTTGAGCTCTTCGGCGACTTCGACCGGCAGATCGGCCACCGGCTCGGCGGCGACGACGCCTTGGGTGCTCGCGTACTCATCCCAAACCTGTTTGAGGCGTGCGGGCTTACCACCGCCGACCAACTGCGCCAAGGCAAATCCCGTGACGGTGCGACCCTTTTCCTTCAGTTCCTGGCCTGCGGCGATGATCTGTTCAGCGGTGAATTCGGCTGGGCGCATGGTGGTTCTCCGGTATGCGTTTCGTTGCTATGGACTTATTGTAGCATCATGCGGACGAACAAACAAACTTATGAACAAACAAACAAACTTATTTCTGAGCTGATGCTTGCGCAAGTTGCGCAAGTTGTGTAAGCTGCACAACATACACAAGCGAGAGGTGATTTATGATTCTGGTCGTAGGTGGTGAGAAAGGCGGGGCCGGCAAGAGCTGCATTGCGCAAAACCTGGCCGTCTGGTTGAAGCGTGAGGGGAACGACGTCCTGCTGGTGGATGCCGATCCTCAAAAGACCAGTCATCTCTGGGCTCAGGAGCGCCAGGCTAATGCAGCGCTGATCGAGCTTCCGGTGGAGCACGGGATGGGCGACTTGCGCAAACTCCTTCTGGATCGCGCCAATCGTTATGCCGCGATTGTCGTGGATGTCGGGGGGGCAGACTCCGTGACCCTACGGTCGGCAATGACTGTGGCGACGCATATTCTGTTCCCGCTGCGACCTAAGCGCCGCGACCTGAAAACACTGGCTAACCTCGAGCACCTGGTGAGCCTCACGCTACCGGTCAATCCGCAAGTAATCGTCCGCGCCGTGATCAGTCAGGCACCCACGTTGCCAAGCCAAGTCGCTCGGATTCTCGACGCCAAGGAAGCCTGTGAATCTTTCGGTCTGCAGCCGCTGAATGCACTGGTTTGCAACCGGAACGCATATGACGACGCAGATGAATCCGGGATGACTGTCATGGAGCTGGGCACAGATCCGAAAGCGTCAGAAGAAATCAATCAGCTCGCCACAGAGCTATGGAGCATATAAATGTCCACCCTCAAAGGTCTGAGAAAATCGCCCTCCCCTGCCCCTACCGGCCAAGACGCTGACGCGTTTATCGGCGCCGCGAAAGTGACCCACAACGGCGACACGACGAAGCCCAGGGCAGTGCGCTACAAACGCGTGAACCTAAGCCTCGATGAGCTGGTCGACGCAGAAATCGACCGCCTCAGCCTTCTGCCACGGGACTTCAAGGCCTCGCGCAGTGATGTAGTCAAAGCCGCCGTGGGGCTGCTGGCCACGTACTCGGACGACGAAGTTATTGATGTGTTGCGCAAGTTGCGCAACTAACACAAGCTGTGTAGCTTGCGCAAGTTTCATAAGGCCGCTGAACGTGCGGTGCCGCCAGGCGCCGGACGGGCAGGGGCCCGCTGCCGGCAGGCAACTTTGCTACCCTGCAGCCATGAATTCAATCGTCCTGCTCGAACCCCTTTCCATGCTGCGGCATAGCCCCGCTGACGGCTTCCGCGACCTGCCCGACGCCCTGACCTATCAGAGCGCCGAAGGCTGCGTGCGCTTCGACAAGACGTCAGGCTGCCTGACGCTCGATCCACCATCGGCAGACATCCTGGTGCTGCTGCGGGAATTGCAGGCGCTGACCATCCGGCAGCGCGACCTGGAGCGCGCCGCCATGTTGGCCAAGCTGAGGAAACGGCCTTTTTAGGTCACGACCAGATACTGCTGCAGGCGCAGGGTGAGGTACTCATACCGCTCGTTACGCATGGCCAGGCTCGTCGTCGAGTGCCAGTCGATCTCAGTCATGCGCCGTTGCCGCAAAACGCCCAGGATCGCCTCATAGGCCCGCCCGTGGGTGACGGGATCGAGCACGACCAGCTCGCCGAGGCCGTAGGCCGGTTCGCCGTCCAGCCACTGCTGCAGCAACGTGGCCAACACGTCAGGCCGCAAGCGCTCGCCGACCAGCCGCCAGAGTGCCGCTGCCAGGCGCTGACTCAGGCGCTCGACCAATCCATCAGGTAAACAGACACTCGCCGGCATGGCTTCCCACCGCCACCCCGTGGGCCGGTTCCGCTCGAGCACATACGGCTGTAGCAGCGGCAACAGCCGCGCCGGCGTGTGGTGCAAGGGAAACCAGCAGACGCTGCGGGCCATCGGCTCCCCGGCCAGGTCGTCGACTGCCTGCTGTAAAGCCTCGGCGTTCAGCACCTGGCTCGCGGCGTGCCAAAGCGCGCCAATGTCCTCATCCAGATCCAGCTCCATGCGTCCTCCTGGTCAAAGCGTCACAGCTCCAAATGGCAGTGGTTTTTTCAGGTAAAATCGACACTTATTCTAATAACAGCGTCTCACAGCGTCCGAGGGATTGGCTTGCCTAAAACATTTCACGTTGACGCTTTGCAGCATTGGGAGCCGTTCGAGCACGCAGGGGTGTCGTATGACCTCGGGCACCTGGACAGTCATGAAGTAATTTTCCAAAAAGAGGAAGGCAAGGATCCGTTTTGCTTTGTCGTCACCTATGGCCTGCACTGCTTCACCAAGGACGACACCGAGCAGAACCTACCACTGAAGTACGCCGATGGCCGCGAAAGCCGGTTCATCTGCCTGGAGCGCTACGAAGCGTCCAAGCAGCTGCGGGGCATGCTGGAAAAACTCGCCGGCGCGACGGTCTACCTGGTGCAAGGCGAGACCTTCTTTACCCTGAACGTGATGAACAACGCCAGCGGTGAAATCGAGCCGTTCAAGATCTGCATGGCCATCTTTCGGGAAAACCGGAAGTTGCGGATCCATGTCACCAGCGCTTTCTTTGCACGGCTGGGGGAAGGGTCACCTGGGGTACCGATCAAAAAGAAGGGCTTCAGCATCTTCAAAGTGGCAGCAGACACGCGGGCAAAGCGGGATGGGCAGTTTCCGAAAGAAGTCCGGAACCGCTTCCAGAAGAAAAAATGAAGGGCCCAGAAACGGCGAATCCCACTCTAGGTGGGATTCTCAGCCGTCGATTGCATGCGTTCGACGGGGCAGGTCGTTCTTGCGTCGCGCTCGGCGAACTGGTTGCCCAGTAACGGGGTGCGATCCTCTCGGATCCCTGTAACCACCCTGTGGTACACGACTAAGTCGCAAGTTGATTATGCAAGGATCTACAAGGGTATACAAGGTTCATTGATCATTTTTGATCATCCTGGTTCACGCAAAATCACCCTTGATCATCACTCAACCCACGCTCAAAACTCGCCTTCACGGCGGCCAGCTCGTCTTGCAGAGTCGCCGGCCTGGCCGGCTCATACAGCGCCAAAACCGCTTCGTGTGCGTCCATCACTGCCTCGAATTTGCGCTGCTGCTCGGCTTCCCGGCGTTTTTTCCAAAAATTGAACATGGTGCTTTCCCTCAAAAAAGTAAGCGGCCAGCTTAAAGCCGGAATCCGCAGGGTTTTGGGGTGGGTTTGCATGCTTTTCAGCTCGGCCACCGCCACTAATGGTTCTCCGGAGAACCCTTTCCTATCGGTTGAGAGGCCAGCATAGGGCCGGCGCCAGGGGCCTTTTTCCGGGGGTTTCCCAAAATCGCCAAAAGCGGGTTAATAGTAAATGCGAAAAATTCTCAATTGGGTCTGCTCAGTTCGAATAATCGCCGCTTATGTTCAATCGTCACAAATAAAAAAGCCCGGTCTAAGCGGGCTTGGTTGTCTATCAGCGGCACCAGGGCAATTTAAAATCAGCAACCCTGAGCCTGAGCTTGGTGGACTCTTACCGCTGAAGCGCCTTGGCCGCCGCGATGCCACTAGGGGTCAGCACTCCCGAATACATTGGTCTGGACATGATATTGCCCGCGACCATTCGAGTAATACGAAAGCAACCAAACCCCTTGGCCCAAAGCTGCTCGAAAACATCAGCATTTGCTTCGATAAAAGCGCTATCTGGACGCTTTCCCTGCTCATGCATCGTCAGGAGCGTGGACAGCATGGAGTTGAAT
Organism: Pseudomonas sp. B414; assembly: GCF_055408445.1. Taxonomy (NCBI): domain Bacteria; kingdom Pseudomonadati; phylum Pseudomonadota; class Gammaproteobacteria; order Pseudomonadales; family Pseudomonadaceae; genus Pseudomonas; species Pseudomonas sp. B414. The sequence goes on from NZ_JBUZTQ010000056.1 coordinate 11,901, forward strand.
TCTGAATGGCCCGTCATAGCGAACGTCCTTGTGAAATTCGACCACCATTATTTCGGCTGATCTCATCCCGCATTCGCTTTGGCAGAAAAACTCCATACTGGGGTTGCTCTGCGGACAGGGTGGGCGTTTCGAGCACAGCCAAAACTCGACCTGGAGAAGGTTGAGTAATCGAATGGTCGTCAATGAGTGGGGCGGAAAAATCGAAACTAAATTGCTCTGTAATCGCCATCGTGTATTTCCTCGTTTATAAAGGCTTGATTATACCACAACCCATAATTATCTTAATTTGTCAATATTTTTTATCGTGCAAATTAATAAGGCTCACCATATTTTTTGAGACTGAGTAATCTTGTCTCATGCGCGAAAGACAGTGGTGTGGTCGCGACCGCCAAACACATAACCGACTCCCGGCAGGCTATGGTTGGTCAGCTCTTTGGACTGGGCCATGGCCACCATGGTGTTCATCAAGTGGTCAGTGTATGCAGCAAGTTCTTGTAGTCCTCGCGGATATCCGTGTCGGACTCCTCAAGGTCATTTGGTTCAACCAAACGGATGCAAGAAATACAGCTATCAGACCGTGGAGCCTCCAAAATAACGGTGCACACCATTAAGTCCTGAAGCACTACAACCGACTGGCGTCGGGCATAACAACTTCGGGACGTAGGAAGAAGGCTGTTGCTGCCGCTTCCATTGCCGCACTAATCCTAAGTTATGCGACAAGCCCTGATCTGCCGAATTCGTTGGTTCGGAGTTGTCGCGTAAATCTGTCGCGAATGGTAATTTACCTGCGACAAGTTATGCGACAGGTGCTTCATGGAAAACGAAGGTCAGCAGATCGGATACGCTCGGGTTTCGACGCAAGGTCAGGATCTGGAGCAGCAACGGATTGCGCTAGGACAAAACGGGTGTCAGCGTATTTTCGAAGAGAAGGTCAGCGGGGCTAAGCAAGACCGTCCCGAACTGAGTCGGTTGCTCGATCATTTGCGACCAGGAGATGTGCTGACTGTGACGCGATTAGATCGCTTGGCCAGGTCAACGACCGACCTGCTTCACATTGCGGAGCGACTCAAAACCATAGGGGCAGGTCTGCGTTCACTTGCTGAGCCATGGGCCGACACCACCTCACCAGCTGGGCGCATGGTTTTAACGATCTTCGCCGGGATTGCTGACTTCGAGCGCTCCCTCATTGGCGAGCGTACCAGTGCTGGCCGAGCTGCCGCGAAAGCCAAAGGCGTTCGATTTGGGCCAAAGCCTGTTCTGACTCCTGAGCAGATAGCCCATGCGCGACGGTTGATCGATGAGGGTCAGTCAGTGGCCGAGGTTGCACGTCTTCTGGGTGTTCATCGCGCCACGCTATACCGTGCTTTACCTCAATAGCTAACGGGGCTTATGTGAAGCCCCCAGTGCCTTTACTACTCCTCGAAAAGGTCAGCGTGGGTTCCTGCTCGAACGAAGACGATTTGCTCTTGTTTGCTTTCAGCAGCTAGGCGGTAAATCAGCAGGAAATCTCCACCAACATGGCACTCCCGAAAGCCAACCCAGTTGCCTTTTAACGGATGGTCTAACCATTCAGGCGCTAAAGCTCCGTCATTGGAGACCAGCAGCATCATGACTTCCTTGAGCCGGTTAAGATCAAAACGACCGGAGCGGGAAAGTCGCTCCCAATCTTTTAGGAAGGTCTTCGCGTAGTCAGACACGCGAGGTAACGCCGCACGTTTACTCGCCGCTGTTTTTCTTGAGGTCATCGAACAGCTCGTCAATTGATTCAAAGCGCGCACTGTTAGTCCGCACGATCTCTTCCGCTTCGGCCATAGCCAAGCGGGTCTTCGCATTGGGAACTTTTAGTTCGAGCGGGAAAGCCTGATCAACCGCAATGCGGTGCAAAAAGATCCGCACGGCTTCGGACATACTCATGCCCATGTGGCCTAACGCAGCGTTGGCCTGAGCCTTGATGTCATCATCGATACGGACATGCAGCATGGATGTTTGGGTAGCCATAACGACCTCCTGGGTGAATAACACACAATGTATCTCAAATGAGATACATAGCAAGCAGTACCGATAGAATGAGAGGTCACGCCTACTCATTCCGGTCATCGCACCCTATGTTCAATTGCCCCCCACACACAGCACGCTCCTGGGTGAAATGTGGGCCACTGGTGGTGGCCATTCCCCACACTTTTGGCGTACCAGCACCCCATTGTCTGGTTTTAGAGTGATTATGCCGCTGCGCTGAACAGGTTAGGTCGCGGAATGCCCGGTGCCGGCTTCATGGCGCCGGGTGTTCCGGGGCCTGGTGCCGCCAGGCGACTTTGCTTTGCTGGTCGCCAATTGAGAGCAGGTCTATCAAAATCGCCCATTTTTTTGAGACAACCACCTGCACCTGGT
>NZ_JBUZTQ010000057.1:0-14012 GCF_055408445.1 Pseudomonas sp. B414
ATGATCGCGCGCTCTTCAACGCTGAGTTCGGAATAGGACATAGGGGCAGCACCGTACCGGAAAGGTCAGGTGTTGCACTCAGTTTTCGCGGCCGCCCAGCCACATGGCGTGGGTGCCGGTGGGAAACGTCTGGGCGAAGGTCAGTTTTGAGCGACTTTGGTGCACATGCTGTTGCAGTGCTTCAGTACGGGTCACGCCCATGGCCTGCAAGCCGTGGGAGAGGTTGAGGCTCTGGCCGTTCTGATTGAGCCCCATAAGTACGCTCATGTCGGTGGCCGCCACGCCGCCGATGCCCAGATGCACGGCGTAGATCAGCCCGTACAGGCTGTGGGCGGCGTCGAGCTGGCCGTTGACCAGGTTGTCGCGCAGGCTGGCCCAGGATGACTGGCGCTTGAGGTTCAGGGTCAGGCCGAAAGGCTGGGCAAACCCCTGGGTTGCGGCCACCACCACTGAAGCGCAATCGCTGAGGGCCATAAAACCGAGGTTTATTTCGGTCTTTTCCGGGGCATCGCTGCCGTTGACCCAGGCCAGCGGCCCGGCGGATGGTTCGTTCATGGGGGCTGCACCTTGGCGAAAAGCATACGCTGAAGGTGCAAGGCATATGCCAGAGTGTTTAAGCGGCTCTCACCAACCTTCTGGCCTCTCAGTGCTCTGATGCAGAATCCGCAGCACCTGCACCTCACCCTCGGCCAGTCGGTAGGGCGCTATAAAAGGCAAGTCGGTCAGGATCAGCTCCCTCACATCGGGCGTTTGTGAGGGACGCCCGAGGCCGCTGAAAATTTTCAGCTGTTCCAGGACTTCAATGATTTGGGCCAGTACGGCATCTGCCGCTTCTGGCCCCACATGCGACTGGTAATACTCGTGAATAGAGTCAAGGTCACTGCTCGCTTTGTCCGTCAGCGCGATGTTTGGCACGGTTCACCCATTTGGCCTTGATGGTTTCAAGATCGGTCAATTTGCCAGCGTCGGCGTCGGCGATGCCTTCGGCGATGGCCTTGAGATGCCAGGACTCGGCTTCAACGTAGCGGGCCAGCGCACGTTTTAGATGGTACTGGCGGTCGCGATCAGTGGCTTGTGACAACTGGTCGAGCTGTTCGACCAGTGCCTCTTCAACACGGAATGACAACACGGGTGATGCCATGGTTGGCTCCTTATTCTCAGATGTATACAGCGTATACGCTTAGGCAAACTGTAAACTCGAGCAGGTAGAGATAACAGGGGGCGGCTTGTCATTTCAGACGAACGCACTCGTATTTCATGGCACCACCCGAAACAGCGTAGTTGCAGGAAATCAGTTGTTTCGTACGATATTTCACCTACGTCGCCGTGAAATTTCGCGTATGGGTGTCACCCATTTTTTTAAATTGGTTATTACCTTACAACTAAAAAACTTATAACTATTTATCTAGCTTGGAATCGGTTGAGATCTATTAAGTTGCCCATCTATCGTTAGATTAAAAAGTGATTGGCTGCCTGGGTTTTTATGCCTTTATGATCTGTCCACAACAACTCGTGAGGCAGGAGTGGGGCGATGACTATTCAAGTAAAACCCGTGGCGGGTCGAATTGGCGCACAACTTGATGGCGTAAAACTGGGCGGTGATATCAGTGCTCAGGATTTCGAGTTTATTAATCAGGCATTGTTGAAATATAAAGTTGTGTTCTTCCGTGGCCAGCATCTGGATGACGCCGAACACGAAGCCTTTTCCCGCCGCTTCGGTAATCAGGTGCCCCATCCCACCGTGCGTTCGGCCGAGCAAAGCGCCGCCATCCTGCACCTCGATGCCAAGGAAACCCGGGCCAACTCCTGGCACACGGATGTGACCTTTGTGGCTAATTACCCGAAGATTTCCATCTTGCGCGGTGTGGTTATTCCACCCTATGGCGGCGACACGGTGTGGGCCAATACCGCCTCGGCTTATAACGATTTACCCGAGCCGTTAAAGCAACTTGCGGACAACTTGCGCGCCCTGCATACCAATGTTTATGACTATGCGACGCCTCGCGATACCGATGAATCCGGCCTCAAGCGTTATCGCGAACAGTTCACTGCCGAAGTTTATGAAACTGAGCATCCGCTGGTTCGCGTTCACCCGGAATCGGGCGAAAGAAGTTTGTTGCTGGGCCACTTTGTCAAAGAAATTCAAGGTGTCAGCAGCAGCGATTCGAAACAGCTGATTCGCCTGTTTCATGACCGTATTACCCATGTCGACAACACCGTGCGCTGGCGCTGGCAGGAAGGCGATGTGGTGATCTGGGATAACCGCGCCACCCAGCATATTGCGATCAACGACTACGGCGATGCCCCGCGCATCGTGCGCCGCACCACCATCGATGGTGATGTGCCGGTGGGTGTGGACGGCCGCTTGAGCCAGGCGCTCAAGCCAACCCCGGAAACCCGCTCGCCGAAAACCGAAGCCGACAAAAAACACCTCGCCGCCTGACGGGCCGCGTCTTATTGCTTCAAGGAAGACCTGTCCATGGCCACATTCAAAGTAAATGCCCTGTTACGCAAGACCCGCATTGCCGCCGTGCTGGCAGCGGTCATGACTGTGCCGCTGGCCGAGGCCGATGTGTTGCGCGTCGGTGTGGCGAGCGCCGGGGGCGGTGATCCGGTCACGTTCAGTGGCTCGCCGCTGGGCATCGTGCGCAACCAGCAACTGTTGGAGAAAGCGTTCGCCGGTACTGGCACCGAGGTGCAGTGGTTTTTCTTCAAGGGCGCTGGCCCTGCGGTCAACGAAGCCTTGTCCAACCAGCAGCTGGACTTCGCCTACCAGGGCGATCTGCCAGCGGTGGTCGGGCGTTCCAACGGGCTGGACACCAAACTGCTGGCGGCCCTGGGCGTGCGGGCCAATCTGTACCTGGCGGTGCCCAAGGGCTCTGACATAAAGACCATCGAAGACCTTAAAGGCAAGAAGGTCGCGGTGTTTCGCGGCACCAACGGCCATCTGGTGTCGATCAATCTGCTGGCCGCGCACGGCATGAGCGAGCGCGATATCAAGGTGATCAACCTTGATGCCGGCAGCACCCAGGCGGCACTGGTTTCCAATGGCGTGGATGCGGCATTTGGTGGTCGCGAGTTGTTCAAACTGCGTGACAAGGGCCTGATCGACATCGTTTACGACAACCCGGATCAGGATGTGCGCTACACCCGTCAGACCGCATTGGTGGTGCGCGGTGCCTACGAAAAAGAACACCCGGCCAATGTGCAAAAAGTCGTCGATACCCTGGTGGATGCGGCGAAGTGGACTTCCGAAGACGGCCATCGCGATGAGGTGTTCACCGAGTGGGCCAAGAGCAATGACCCGGTGGACTCACTGCGCGCCGACTTTACCGGAGTCAGCCTGCGGGACAGGTCTTCGCCGCTGATCGACACCTTTTTGCTGAGCCGCTACCAGGCGGTGGCGGAGCAGGCCAAGGAGGAAAAACTGATCCGCCGACCGGTCAGTATTGATGGCTGGTTTGAACCCGGCTACCTGCAAAACGCCCTCAAGGCCAAAGGGCTGGAGAACTTCTGGACGGCCTATGGCGCGGATGGCAAGCAGCCTGTTGGCAATGCGGTAGCGGGCAAGTAATCGCACTCCCCCTGTGGAAGGGGGCAAGTAACTGCATATCCCTGTGGGAGCGGGCTTGCTCGCGATGCAGACGACGCGGACTTACTGTTAGTCCGTGTCGATCCAATCGCGAGCAGGCTCGCTCCCACAGATTTTCCGTTTTTTTGTAGCAAGCAAGGGAGCCAGGCATATGCCCAGAGCACAGACAGTCGCACTCCAGCAGTACGCTCCGGCGCTACCCAAGGACAACGTAAAGCGTTTGCCGCCTGCGCCAACGCGCCCGGTGCGCAAGGTCGAGGTGCCTCGTACCCGGGCCTGGTCTTCGATACTGGGTGAAAGGGCCTTGCCCTGGCTGTTGCCGCTGGCCTTGCTGGGTCTGTGGTATCTGGGGGTTGAACAGGGCTGGCTGTCAGAGCAGGTATTGCCACCACCCGCCTATGTTTACGAAACCCTCTCGGATCTCTTTGCCTCCGGCGACCTGTGGATAAATGCCGCCGCCAGCCTGCAGCGGGTGGTGCTCGGGTTTGCCCTCGGGGCCGCTATCGGTGTGGCGCTGGGGCTGGCCATGGGATTGTCGAAAACCGTCGAGGATTATCTGCTGCCCACCTTCAACGCCATTGTGCAAATCCCGGTACTGGCCTGGCTGCCGTTTGCCTTGCTGCTGTTCGGCATCGGCGAGCCGCTCAAGTATGTGTTGATTGCCAAGGCTGCATTGGTGCCGATCACGCTGTGCACTCTGCAGGCGTTCAAACAGGCGCCCCAGGGCTTGCTGGAAGCCGGGCGGGCCTATGGTTTCAGCCGTTGGCAGAGCGTGGTGTTTATCGTCTTGCCGGCCGCTATCCCGACCCTGTTTACCGGCCTGCGTCTGGGCTTTACCAAAGCCTGGCTGTCACTGGTAGTGGTCGAGCTGGTGGCGTCGAGCGAAGGGCTGGGGTACCTGATTGTGTACGGTCGCCAGCTGTTCCAGCTGGATCTGGTGATGGCCGCCGTGGTCGTGGTCGGGGCGATTGGCCTGTTGATCGATCGCGGTTTTGATTACGCCGAGCGCCGCCTCAATCGTGGCCGCGTGCTGGTAGCGGGGCGCCAGTCATGAGCAGCGCACTGGCAATCAGTCATGGCAACAGCCGTCGCTATCGCGGCTGGGTTTTACCGATTGGCGCCATTGCCCTGTGGTGGCTGGCTGCGCATCTGGGCTGGAGTCAGTCCGGGCTGCTGGTGTCGCCGGAAAAGGTCGCGGCCACGGCCTGGGACCAGATCGTTTCGGGCAAATTCTGGCGGGCCATCAGCGCCAGCCTGACGCGCAACTTGAGCGGCTTCTTTATCGGCACCAGCCTGGGCCTGGTGCTCGGTTGCCTGCTGGGCCTTTCGCATTACTTCGAGCGTTTGGTCGGCCCCAGCTTCAACACCTTCAAACAGATTTCGTTGTTCGCCTGGATCCCGCTGATCTCGGTGTGGTTCGGTTTGGGCGATGTGGCCAAGGTGGTGTTTCTGTCGCTGGCGGCACTGGTGCCGGTGGTGGTCAACACCTGTGACGGCCTGCGCAATGTGCCGCCCAACCTGCTGGAAGTGGCGCGTGTTTATCGCTTCAGCCGCTGGCAAACCATCGTCGGGGTCATGTTGCCGGCGGCCCTGCCGTCGATCTTCACCGGCCTGTACCTGGCGCTGGTGTACTCGTGGCTGGCGACCATCGGCGCCGAGTACCTGCTGGTATCGGGGGAGGGTATAGGCAACACGCTGATCGATGGCAGCGAGCATTTCATGATGGACCTGGTGCTGTTCGGCATGCTGGTGATCGGCCTGGTGGGCTGGAGCCTGAATGCCCTGGCCCGGATTTTTGAGCGACGCATGCAACGCCTGTATGGCATCGAACCGCGTTGATCGGCACTTTCAGAAGGATTGCAGCATGCTCAATAACAGCCTGACCCTGGAAAACATCAGCAAGCGCTTTGCTTCGCGCCCCGGCAGCACCAGCCAATTGCAGGTGCTCGACAATATCCAGCTGGATATCGCCCCAGGCGAATTTATCAGCATCGTCGGTGCCAGCGGTTGCGGCAAGTCCACCCTGTTGCGGCTGATCCTTGGCCTGGACGAGGAGTACGACGGGCGCATCCTGCTCGATGGCAAACCCATCGCCGGCACGGGGCTGGAGCGCGGCATCGTGTTTCAGGACCACCGCCTGTTCCCTTGGCTCAACGTTGAGCAGAACGTCGCCGTGGCGCTGAAAAACTCGCCCCTGAGCACAAAGGAAAAGCGCGACACCGTGCGCGAACACATCGAGTTGGTGGGCCTGCAGGACTTTATCGATGCCTACCCGCACCAGATCTCCGGCGGCATGGCCCAGCGCGTGGCCATCGCCCGCGGGCTGGTCAATCGCCCCAGCGTGCTGTTGCTCGACGAGCCTCTGGGGGCCCTCGATGCCCTGACCCGTGCACGGCTGCAAGGCGAGCTGCAAAACATCTGGGCCAAGGAAAAAATCACCATGATTCTGGTCACCCACGATGTGGACGAGGCGGTATTCCTGGGCGATCGGGTGGTGGTGATGCAGCCCAACCCCGGGCGTATCCGGCGCATCCTCGATATCGATTTGCCGCGCCCGCGCAACCGCAGTGACAGCCGCTTTATCGCCCTGCGCGACGATGTGCTGAGCGACTTCGCCGAATTGCATTGAACCTTCGTTATCTGAATTCAGAGAGCAGAAAATGTCCGAACGTCAGCTCAGCCTCAACCTGTTTATCTACCCCAACGGCCATCACGAAGCCGCCTGGCGCCACCCGCAATCGGTGCCGGAGTCGTCGATGGACATCGGCTACTACCAGCAGCTTGCACTACGTGCCGAGCGGGAAAAGCTCGATGCAATCTTCTTTGCCGACTCGCCGTCACTGGCCGAAAGCGGCCGTGAAGGCTTGCGTATCCGCTTTGAACCGGTGACCTGGCTGGCAGCGATTGCCGCCGTCACCCAGCGTATCGGGCTGATTGCCACGGCCAGCACCACCTACAGCGAACCCTACAATCTGGCGCGCTCGTTCAGCGCCCTGGACCATTTGAGCAAGGGCCGTGCGGGCTGGAATATCGTCACCACCTCAATGGCCGCCGCAGCTGCCAATTTTGGCCTCGATGCACATCCCTCGGCCCATGACCGCTACGCCCAGGCCGAAGAGTTCGTGAAGGTGGTTGGCGACCTGTGGGACAGTTGGGAAGACGATGCGCTGGTGCTGGACAAGAGCGCCGGGGTATTTGCCGACAGTGGCAAGGTGCATTCGATCAACCATGTGGGCGCTTACTACAAGGTCAAGGGGCCGTTGAACTCGCCGCGTTCGCCCCAGGGTCGACCGGTGCAGGTGCAGGCTGGGTCTTCGGAAGATGGCCGTGACTTTGCTGCAAAGCATGCTGAAGCCATTTTTACTGCACACCAGACGCTGCATAGCGCCAGCGAATTTGCCAACGACATCCGTGCCCGGGCCAGGGCGGTGGGGCGCGACCCGCGTCAGTTGAAAATCCTCCCGGGCATCAGCCCGTATATCGCCAGCAGCGAAGCTGAGGCCCAGCGCAAATTTGATGAGCTTAATGAGCTGGTGCTGCCGCATGTTTCCCTGGGGCAATTGCGGCGCATGCTGGGTGTGGATTTGACCGGGTATGATCTGGATGCGCCGTTTCCGCGCCATCTGATCGACTTTAATGGTACTGAAAGCCAGTCCAGCCGCTTCAAACTGATTATCGATATTGTCGACCGCGAAAACGCCACCCTGCGCCAACTGATCAACCGCTTGGCTGGTGCGCGCGGGCATTGGGTACCGGTGGGCACGCCGGTGCAGATTGCCGACTTGATCGAACAGTGGTTTCGCAGCGGAGCGGCGGATGGTTTTAACGTGATGCCTCCGGCATTCCCCGATGGCTTTGAAGTGTTCCTCGACGAAGTGCTGCCGATTTTGCGCAAGCGCGGTTTGTTCCGCAGTGAATACGCGGGCAGCACCTTGCGCGAGCACTACGGCCTGACCCGGCCGGAGTCGCGCTACGCCCTTAAAACGGCCTGATTCTCCCTCCCACAAGTTCGAATTTTGAGGGCGCTGTAAAACCTGTGGGAGCGGGCTTGCTCGCGAAGGCATCACCGCGGTTTGCCAGGCAGACCGCGCTTCATGCATCGCGAGCAAGCCCGCTCCCACCGATTTTTTGCTGCACGTTCTGCGAGCTATTCCTGAACTTGCGCGGGGCTGGTCACCCTATAGGCGACGGCCTCGCTGTCCAGCAGATTGCGGTACTGGTGCGGTTGCCCGGCACGAAACAGGATCGAGTCACCGGCACGCAGGACAAAGTGTTCGTCATTGATGCTCAGCCCCAGGCTGCCCTTGGCCACCAGCAGGTTTATCTGCACGGCGGGCTCGTGGCCGGGTACATGCTCTTCGGCTCGCGGGTTCAGGCGCAGCTCGTTAAATGCCACCTGTGCTTCGGCGTGTTCCGGGGGCAAGGCGCGACGCACAATGGCACCGTGGGAGTCGCTGGGGGCAAGGAATTCAGCGATCGATACCTGCAGAGCGCTGGCTACCTTGCACAGCACTTTCACAGAGGGAAAACTGCGACCGGCTTCTATCTGCACGAGCATGGCGCGGCGTACGCCACTGGCCTGCGCCAGCGCCTCCAGCGACACCTCACGCTTGTCGCGCAGGCGCTGCAGGTTGTGGCTGATACGTTTGGCAATGGGGTCGTCGCCCTGATGATCGCGCTCGGGCAGGCTGAAAGGGATGCTGCCGCTGCTGTCGAGAAAACCGGTAGGGATATTCATGGGCGTGAGCCTGCAAGCGAGGGCAATGCAGGTGAATAGTCAGGGCCATGGGGGCGACGGCTCATGATGATTCCTTTTCATGCGGTCCGAAAAGTCATGAGATTACCGTCGGTTTTTTAGATCCATAAATAATTAATTAAGACGTTTAAAGACCGGATTTGAATAAGCGAAATCCTGATAAAACGGCTCTATGGTTATGCTTCGTTGGGCGTTGACCGTCAGAACACGGCTGACTACTGTTTGCGCCACTTGATTTAACGATCACCACGCAGGGAGTCAGCATGAGCGACATTCAATACCGCAACCTGGGCCGCAACGGCGTGAAGGTTTCGCCCATCACCCTGGGCACCATGATGTTCGGCGGGCAGACCCCGGACGACGTCGCCCGACGTATCACCGACCGTGCCTTTGAGCAGGGCATCAACTCCATCGACACCGCCAATGGCTACAACGGTGGTGCTTCGGAAGAAGTGGTTGGCCGCCTGATTGGCGAGCACCGCCAGCGCTGGGTGCTGGCCACCAAATTCGTCAACCCCGACCCGGGTGGCGCAGGCCCGAACAACAGCGGCGCCTCGCGCCAGAATGTCATTGCTTCGGCCGAGGCCAGCCTCAAGCGCCTGAACACCGACTATATCGACCTGTTCTACCTGCACCGCGAAGACCACGACACCCCGGTGGACGAAACCCTGCGCGCCCTCGATGACCTGATTCGGGCGGGCAAGATTCGTGGTTACGGGCTGTCCAACCATCGTGGCTGGAAGCTTGCCGAATTCAGCCGCAGCGCCGACCTGCTGGGCATCCAGCGCCCCAGCGTCAGCCAGCCGCTATACAACCTGGCCAACCGCCAGATCGAAGTGGAGCACCTGCCAGCGGCGGAGTATTACGGTATTGGCGTGATCTCCTACAGCCCATTGGCGCGTGGCGTACTGACAGGCAAATACGACCCGGATCAGGCCCCGGGCCAGGACACCCGTGCTGGTCGTAACGACCCGCGCCTGCAACAGACCGAATGGCGCCCTGAGTCCCTCAACCTGGCCCAGCGCATTCGTGACTATGCCGAAGGGCAAGGGATTACCGCAGGCCAGTTTGCTTTGGCCTGGGTGCTGAACAACAAACTGATTACCTCAGCGATTGCGGGGCCGCGTACCGAACAGCAATGGGAGGACTACGTACCGGCGTTGAACTACAACTTCACCGCGCAGGATGAAGCGTTTATCAACGACCTGGTGGTGACCGGGCATTCGAGCACACCGGGCTACAACGACCCGAGCCATCCGTTTTTCGGGCGCAGGTCGCGGGTGTAAAAGACCGACTACTGCAGTGCCCTTGTGGGGGAATTGAGGGGGCATTGTGGGAGCGGGCTTGCTCGCGATGGCATCGACTCGGTTTGCCTGCCAGACCGCAGCGCTTGCATCGCAGGCAAGCCAGCTCCCACAGGTTTTGCGGTGCTCACAAAATTCGGACCTTGCCGGGATCATTATGTGGGAGCGGGCTTGCTCGCGATGGCATCACTGCAGTTCGCCTGCCAGACCGCAGCGCTTGTATCGCAGGCAAGCCTGCTCCCACAGGTTTTGCGGTGCTCACAAAATTCGGACCTTGCCGGGATCATTATGTGGGAGCGGGCTTGCTCGCGATGGCATCACTGCGGTTCGCCTGCCCGACCGCAGCGCTTGCATCGCAGGCAAGCCAGCTCCCACAAAAGCATTGTTCGCTTAAGTGAGCAGCCGGCGCTTCCCCGTCAGAAGTTGGCCGGTGTATTGGCGCTGATGATCTCGGCTTCATCCGCGCCGATATTGCGAAAGCGATGGGGCAGGGTAGTGGGGAAGTAATAGCCGTCCCCGGCATTCAAGATGCTGATCTGGCCATCCACGGTCAGTTCGATCGTACCTCGGGCCACCAGCCCGCACTCTTCACCTACAGCATGCACGATCGGCTCTTCCCCGGAGCTGGCACCCGGTGCGTATTGCTCGCGCAACAAGCGCATCTGCCGGCCCGGCACCGAGGCACCAATCAGCAGCAGGCGCAAGCCGTCACGGCCCAGGTCAGGCTGTTCATTGGCACGGAACACATATTGGTGTTCGCGCGGTGGCTGGTCGAAGGTGAAAAAATCAGCCAGCGACATGGGAATGCTCTCCAGCAGCTTTTTGAGGGAGCTGACTGAAGGACTGACGCGATTCTGTTCGATCAGGGAAATGGTGGCATTGGTGACGCCGCTACGCCGTGCCAGCTCGCGCTGGGACATTTTGTAGCTTTCGCGTACTAATTTGAGTCGTGAGCCCGTGTCCATGACAGCCTTATGTGAGAACTACTTAAGGTGACGGGGGAGATGGCGGGCGACGGATGCCGCAAATCGCACCGTGCCTCTGTCCCGGAATCGTGAAAGGCGGCTATTAAATCACGTTTATTGGCGTAGCTCAGCAGCTTCGATAAACGGTGCCGGGCCCTGTTGCCCCCGCTGGATTGGCGGCCCCGGTGAGGTGGCCGCCGACAGGAGATTGGCTCAATCAAACGGTGTGCAAGTACCAGTTGTACTCAAGGTCCGAGATCGAGTTTTCAAACTCGGCGAGTTCGCTTTCCTTGCAGGCAACGAAGACATCGATGTACAGCGGGTCGATGTATTTGGCCATGACTTCGCTGTCATCCAGCTCGCGCAGTGCGTCGCGCAGGTTGTTCGGCAGGCTTTGCTCGTTTTGCTCGTAGCTGTTGCCTTCCACCGGTGGCCCCGGCTCGATTTTGTTGGTCAGGCCGTGATGGATACCGGCCAGGACCGAAGCCATCAGCAGGTACGGGTTGGCGTCAGCACCGGCAACGCGGTGTTCGATGCGCACCGAGTCGGCAGAGCCGGTGGGTACACGTACTGCCACGGTGCGGTTGTCGATGCCCCAGCTCGGCGAGTTCGGCACATAGAACTGGGCGCCGAAACGGCGATACGAGTTGACGTTGGGGCAGAGGAACGCCATCTGCGCCGGCAGGGTTTCGAGCACACCGCCGATTGCGTGACGCAATGCGTCGTTCTGCTCGGGGTCCTCGCTGGCAAAAATATTTTTGCCTTCCTTGTCCAGAATCGAGACGTGCACATGCAGCCCGTTGCCCGCCTGGCCAGGGTACGGCTTGGCCATAAAGGTGGTGTCCATCTCATGGTCGTAGGCGATGTTTTTCACCAGGCGCTTGAGCAGCACGGCGTAGTCGCAGGCCTTGATCGGGTCGGCAACGTGATGCAGGTTGACCTCGAACTGCGCCGGGGCACTTTCCTTGACGATCGCATCCGCCGGGATGCCTTGCTCTTTCGCGCCTTCGAGAATGTCCTGCAGGCAGTCGACGTATTCGTCGAGGTCATCGATCAGGTACACCTGGGTCGACATCGGCCGTTTGCCCGACACCGGCGAGCGCGGCGCTTGCGGGCGGCCGTTCACGTTGTCCTGGTCGATCAGGTAGAACTCCAGCTCAAAGGCCGCGCAAATGGTCAGGCCCATGTCATCGAACTTGGCCACCACCTGGCGCAGCACTTCCCGCGGGTCGGCGAAGAACGGCTGGCCTTCCAGTTCGTGCATGGTCATCAGCAATTGCGCCGTCGGGCGTTTCTGCCAGGGCTCGATGCACAGGGTATTGGGGATGGGGTAGCAGATGCGGTCCGAGTCACCGATATCCAGGCCCAGGCCGGTGCTTTCCACCGTCGAGCCATTGATATCCAGGGCAAACAGGGAGGCGGGCAGGTTGATGCCCTTCTCGTAAACCTTGTGCAGGCTGGTGCGTTCGATGCGCTTGCCGCGCACCACGCCGTTCATATCCGCAATAAGAAGGTCAACGTACAAAACCTCAGGGTATTTCTTGAGGAATGCATTTGCTTCATTGAGCTGAACTGCGCGCAGGGGAACCGCCATGATGCACCTATTATGTTAATTATTATGTTCACTGCCCTTTCACGAACCCAGTCAATCCGAAAGGCAGGGTGAAGTCAATAGCGAACGGCTGACCTGAAATCGTTATTTTCAAGGCATTTTGGCGCGTTTTAGAGTTGTGTAAAGTCGTTCCGCGCGAGCGGGGTGCGGGCTATAGATGAAAAGTGTTTTAGATTTTTTACATTGCGGTTGTTAATTAAAATCAACAAGACTAAGCTCCGGAAAAGCTCGTTCAAGTCCACTTGGCTGCCTGCGTACAGCAGGCGGGCGGGCCTTTGCGTCACGACAACGACAAGCCGCAATAACAACAAGTACTACCAGGCAGCCGCTTTACCGGCGCCGAAAAAACCTGTGCTGCAGGTTTGCGATCAACTATTGAGTCGGGCCGTGTTGGCCTGGCGACCGAAGCTGTTGGGAGTTTCATATGGCAAACGCCTCCAGTACCTATCGCAAGGCCCTTGAAGGTAATCAGGCACCGAAAAAGGTGTTGGTAAAAGTCGACCGGGTCACCAAGAAGTTCGACGAAACCATCGCTGTTGACGATGTATCCCTGGATATCCACCAAGGCGAAATCTTCGCCCTGCTCGGAGGTTCCGGCTCCGGCAAGTCAACCCTTCTGCGCATGCTGGCGGGCTTTGAGCGCCCAACAGAGGGTCGTATTTTTCTCGATGGGGTCGACATTACCGATATGCCGCCGTACGAGCGGCCGATCAATATGATGTTCCAGTCCTATGCCTTGTTCCCGCATATGACCGTGGCGCAGAACATCGCCTTTGGCTTGAAGCAGGATCGTCTGTCCGCCAGTGATATCGACGCCCGCGTAGAGGAAATGCTGCGCCTGGTGCATATGACCCAATACGCCAAGCGCAGGCCCCATCAGTTGTCTGGTGGCCAGCGTCAGCGTGTGGCCCTGGCTCGCTCACTGGCCAAGCGCCCGAAACTGCTGCTGCTCGATGAGCCGATGGGTGCGCTGGACAAAAAACTGCGTTCGCAGATGCAACTCGAACTGGTAGAAATCATCGAGCGCGTTGGCGTGACCTGCGTGATGGTGACCCATGACCAGGAAGAGGCCATGACCATGGCTGAGCGTATCGCCATTATGCACCTGGGGTGGATCGCGCAAATCGGCAGCCCTGTGGATATCTATGAAGCTCCCGTCAGCCGCATGGTCTGCGAGTTTATCGGCAATGTGAACGCCTTCGACGGCACGGTCATAGATGACGAGGAAGGCTACGCGATCATCCACAGCCCGGAGTTGGAGCGCAAAATCTACGTTGGCCACGGCGTGACAACATCGCTGCAGGACAAGTCGGTGACTTACGCCATCCGCCCGGAAAAAATGCTGGTCAGTACCCTCAAGCCCGAGTCCGCTTACAACTGGTCGCAGGGCAAGGTGCATGACATTGCCTACCTCGGTGGGCACTCGGTGTTTTATGTAGAACTGCCTGGGGGCAAGATCGTCCAGTCGTTTATGGCCAACGCCGAACGCCGTGGTGCCCGTCCGACCTGGGACGACGAAGTCTACGTGTGGTGGGAAGACGACAGCGGCGTGGTACTGCGCTCATGAACATGCGAAAACTCAAGCGCCGACTGCAACGAATAACCCCCGGTGGCCGTCAGATGGTCATCGGAATTCCGTTCCTGTGGCTGTTTCTGTTCTTCATGCTGCCATTCTTTATTGTTCTGAAGATCAGCTTTGCCGAAGCCGACGTGGCGATCCCGCCGTACACCGAGATCTACAGTTACGTTGACCAGAAAATCCAGGTCCTGCTGAACCTGGGCA
>NZ_JBUZTQ010000058.1:0-12845 GCF_055408445.1 Pseudomonas sp. B414
TGATCGCGCGCTCTTCAACGCTGAGTTCGGAATAGGACATAGGGGCAGCACCGTACCGGAAAGGTCAGGTGTTGCACTCAGTTTTCGCGGCCGCCCATCTTATCTTTTGATACATCAAACAAATGGAAACGGTTACGGCCACTTTGTTTGGCCTTATACATAGCCTGATCGGCATGACGTAGCAGTGTATCGGCATTCTCATTATCGTTTGGATAGAGCGTCACACCGATACTGGCGGAAATATTAATGCCTATGCCATCGATGATGTAGACGGCGGAAAGGGCAGCTAAAAGCCTCCGCAGGGCGCTTTCCAACACCTTGGGATCCCGCCCACCCAAAATCAGCACGAACTCATCGCCTCCCAAACGGGCTACGGTATCTTCGATACGCATACTATGTTTCAGGCGATCAGCCACCGCCACTAACAGACGATCACCTATCTCGTGGCCATAGCGGTCGTTAATCTGCTTAAACCCATCGAGATCAAGCACGCCCACGGCAACCGTGCTGGGCTGGCTCTTTGCTTTGACAATAGCCTGATCAAGCGCTTTGGACAGCAAAAAACGATTTGGAAGACCCGTCAGCTCGTCGTGCTCAGCCTGCCATTGCAAGGTTTCCAGAAACTTCCGCTTTTCGGTCACATCGAAACGAATGGAAACGTATTTCTGCACCCGCTGGCTGGCATCATCGTACATGGGTACAATGGTGCTCTCTACCCAATACAGGCTGCCATCCTTTTTACGGTTGCAAATTTCACCTTTCCATACCTGCCCACGTGAAACTTTTTTCCACATATCAATAAAGAACTCAGGGGGATGCTGCCCTGAGTTTAGTATGCGGTGGTTTTGCCCAATCAACTCCTGTGCGCTATAGCCAGAAATATCACAGAACTGTTCATTGACATAGGTGATTATTCCGGATTTATCGGTTTCCGAGAAAATAGCTGCCGCATCCACCGCTGCACGGTATCTTGCACTCATATATAAACCTAGTTCACCAAAATAATTATAAGGTCACTACCTGTTGAACCGTTCAACCAACGAGTTTAAACCACGGGATGTACTTTCAAGTTCCCGGCCACGAATCACGGCGGAGTTAGCATTCTTCGCTGTTCTCTCAACCGTTCCCGCTACGTTATTAATCTGCCGAGCAATATCTTCAGCGACACTAGCCTGCTCTTCTGAAGCGGCTGCCATTTGCTGGCTCATACCACTGATCCGTTCAACAGCATCGCGAATGCCTTGGAGAGCACACTGCGCCTCTATAACTTGCTGTACACCGTGGTCGGCCTCGCGAATACCGAGTTTGGCAATGCTCACAGCCTCATCTGCGCCTTTTTTAAGGGTTTCAATGACGTTTTGAATTTGTTGAGTCGATACGCGGGTTTTAGCAGCCAAGGCCCGGACTTCATCAGCTACTACCGCAAAACCTCGACCCTGCTCACCAGCCCTAGCCGCTTCAATTGCAGCGTTGAGAGCGAGTAGGTTGGTTTGATCAGCAATGGCTTGAATCACCCCCGCAGCAGCCATAATTTGCTGGGTTTCATTGGCAAGGTAATCCACAGCAGTGCTGATATTTGTGACGGTACTGGCCAGCAACTGAATGGCCTCACGGGAAGTACCGGCGACTTTATCACCTTGTTCAGCCAGTTCATTTGCTGCTTGCGCTTCCATGGCGGTTTTTTGAACATGCCCTGCCACTTCGTTGATTGAGGCCGCCATCTCCGTCATGGCGGCTGCCGTCATGTCCGTTTCCGCTCGCTGCTCCAGCAAGGCATTTTCAGTTTGGTTCGAGAGTAAGGAGGAATGCGCAGCGGCTTCAGCCACTTGGCTGGCCAGATCGCTTAGCCGAGTCAGTGCGGTTTTAAGGCGTGCATCCTCACTAATCAATATCATTTCCAACTGCGCTGAAGGGCCATACATATCGCTGTAAGTGATGGCGCTAATCGGATCTGAAAAAGCGTCAGGGGCGCATTTCATGATATGACTCAACTGATGTTCCAGCCGCGTATAGGACCACCATCCTGTAACGAGAAAGAGCACGGCAGTTACCGCTTGTGCTGCCAGGCTTGGCAGCACGCTAGCCGCACCTATTGCCAACGCAGCCGCAGTTGCAGGTAAGACCATCCTCCTCATGAATGCCGCATAATGACGATTTTGGGGAATGGAATTTTTACCTGCACGCAACCGGTCATACAGCTTTTGTGCGCGATCAATTTGCTCCCGAGTCGGCTTGACTCTAACGGACTCGTAGCCTGTTAAGCGGCCATCTTCGAGAATAGGTGTCACATACGCACTGACCCAATAGAAGTCACCATTCTTGCAGCGATTCTTGATGATACCCATCCAGCTTTTGCCAGCCTTCAGATAGCCCCACATCAGCCCGAAAACAGCTGGAGGCATGTCGGGATGACGAACCAAATTGTGCGGACTGCCCAACAACTCTTCACGAGAATAGCCACTTATTCTCATAAACTCGTCATTCACATAGGAAATATTCCCATTCGTATCCGTAGCAGAGATCAATCGCTGCTGGACTGGAAATATTTGTTCAACGGTTGTGACAGGCAGGTTCGAGCGCAAGATGAGTCTCCATAAGCAATAATGGCATTATGCCATAAGGCGTGACTAACGGGTCATGCGAAATAAAGGGAAATCACAGAGCACTGAGATGTTGGTACGCTAAGCCATGGTTCTCAGCTGCAACCATTATCTGACACTGGTGACTTCGGTTGAAGTCCCCCCTGCCAGTGCGAATAAGGGGTCATGCCGAGATAAGGCAAAAAATAGGGCATTTACAATGCAAGTAATTGATTTATAAGGGATCGTGTAACTTATAAGTTTTCCTGAAGGCTGGCCAAGATCTCGGCTAATCCGACCCTACAGTTGGCGTTGCCTCTGGAGTTTTCAATTTTGACCAGTAATTACCGAGCAAAATGAGTGAATTTCCCTTTATCTCGGCATTACCCCTACTTCAACTGGACGCTCGCAACGGCCTAGGTTGGGTTTTGGTTCCACTGCTCCCCAAAGCCATGAAGAGAGCAGCGGAACAGGAAATGCACTAAGCCAAGTCGGCTTAGCGTTCGTTTGTTGGGTAGCCAGACGCGGTCACCCGCGCCCAGCCCCCGAAGAACTGAGCGTGCTGCCTGTCAGCGCGTCACGCGCTTACTTGCCATCTACGCTGGTTCACCTCGACTGTGATATGCACCAGCTCTTCATGAATACTCAGCTGTTGCCGGATGTAATCCGGCTCGGCGGCATCCATGACGGCGAGCGAAAGGATGCAGGCGTACTTCCCCTTGCCCACACGCCAGACGTGTAGGTCGGTGATGGTAGCCCGGATGGGGCTGGCCTCGATGACCTCCCGGATTTCCGCGATCACCGGGACATCCATCTCGGCATCGAGCAGTACGCGCCCGGTGTCACGCAGCAATCCAGAGGCCCAGATCGCGACCAGCCCGGCGCCGACGATCCCCATCACCGGGTCGAGCCAACTCGCGCCCCAGAATTTACCCCCTATCAGCGCCAGGATGGCGAGCACCGACGTCGCGGCGTCGGCCACTACGTGCAAATAGGCGGAACGCAGATTTAGGTCGTGATGATGGTCATGACCGCCATGCTCATGGTGATGGCCGTGTTCGTGGTGGTGGGCATGGCCATCCTTAAGTAGCCACGCACAGGCAAGGTTGACCAGCAGACCGACCCCAGCAATCGCGATGGTTTGATCGTAGTGGATCGGTGTCGGTGAGATCAGCCGCTCAACCGACTGGTAGAGCATTAACCCGGCAACACCAATGAGGAAGATTGCACTGGTGTAGCCGCCCAGCACCTCGATCTTCCATGTGCCAAAGGCGAATCGCGCATCGTGGGCGAAGCGCCGGGCTGCTGAATAAGCCAGCACCGATAGGCCGAGAGCCAAAGCGTGTGAGCTCATGTGCCAGCCATCGGCCAAGAGCGCCATCGAATTGTACAACCAGCCGCCGACTATCTCGACAAGCATCATCGCTGCTGTCAGAAACACGGCCCAGCGGGTATTTCTTTCGGCCAGCGGATTACCCTCATCGAAGACATGAGAGTGGTGCCAGCGCTCAACAAGGCCGGAAGATTGGGGTTTGGGGAGCAATGGAACCAAAAACCAACGTAAGCCCGACTAGCACCGTTCAGAGCCCTCTTCCCAGGCATCCGACTCGATAAAACCATTGCGCAACTTGACCACCCATTGGCGCCGTTATTGACCAGCCGGCTGCATTCTTGACCAGTTATTTGCATTCGGAGTGACCAGGAGGGGGGCAATAGTGTTGCCGCTGACCGAAAACTGACCCAGTAGAGGCTCTTCTGCCGACTGAAAACTGACCCAGGTGTTCAACTGCTTCTGCTCACTTTTCGAGCAGGAGAACACAGGGTGATCAGCATGGAAATGTTGGGAAAAATCCGGCGGATGTACTTCCGCGACAAGCTCTCGCTGCATCAGATAGCCAAGCGTACCGGGCTGTCGAGAAACACCATCCGAAAATGGGTCAGAGCGCCCGAAGCCATTCAGCCAGCGTACCAACGGTGCGCAACCTTCAATAAGCTCAGCCCTTTTCACGAGACCCTGGAGCAGGCGCTCAAGGCCGATTCGTTCCGGCCAAAACACAACCGCAGGAGCGCCAAAGCACTTTTTGAGCAGATCAAAGCCGAGGGTTATGACGGCGGTTACAGCCAGCTCACGGCGTTTGTGCGCTCTTGGCGAGGCGAGCAAGGCAAGTCTTTACGCGCTTTTGTACCGCTGACGTTTGCGCTCGGTGAGGCCTTTCAATTTGACTGGAGCGAAGAAGGTCTGCTGATCGGTGGTCTTTTTCGACGTATCCAGGTCTCCCACATGAAGCTGTGTGCCAGCCGCGCATTCTGGTTAGTTGCGTACCCCAGCCAAGGCCACGAGATGCTGTTTGATGCCCACACCCGTTCGTTTGGAGCGTTGGGTGGTGTGCCGCGTCGCGGCATCTACGACAACATGAAAACGGCTGTCGACAAGGTCAACAAAGGCAAAGGGCGCACGGTCAACGCCCGGTTTTCCGTGATGTGCGCGCACTATCTGTTCGATCCGGACTTCTGCAACGTGGCCTCTGGCTGGGAAAAAGGCATCGTCGAAAAGAACGTTCAGGACAGCCGGAGGCGAATCTGGCTCGATGCTCAAAACTGTATGTTTCACACCTTCGAGGAACTGAATGTCTGGCTCGGCCAACGTTGTCGGTCGCTCTGGAGCGAACTGGTGCATCCGCAGTACAACGGGCTGACGGTGGCCGAGGTCTTAGAGCTGGAGCAGGTCGAAATGATGCCAATGCCGACGGCATTTGATGGCTACGTCGAGCGTACCGTGCGGGTCTCCAGCACCTGCCTGATCAGCGTGGCGCGAAATCGCTATTCAGTGCCATGTGAGCGCGTCGGCCAGTGGGTCAGTAGCCGTTTGTACCCTTCGCGGATCGTGGTCATTGCTGACGAAACGGTGATCGCCAGTCACGAGCGCCTCTTTGATCGAGATCAGGTCAGTTTTGACTGGCAGCACTACATCCCACTCATCGAACGCAAGCCTGGTGCATTGCGCAACGGTGCGCCATTTGCTGATCTGCCAAAACCGTTACGGCTTCTCAAACGAGGACTGAGGCGTCACACCAACGGTGATCGAATCATGATGCAGGTACTGGCTGCTGTGCCAATTGCGGGGCTCGAACCTGTGCTGGTGGCGGTGGAGCTGGTACTTGAATCGGGAAGTCTGAGCGCCGATCACATCCTCAATGTCCTTGCCCGCCTGACCTCCACCGCACTACCTCCCAGTGTAGAAACCAGCCTGCAACTCAAGGTCGCGCCTGTTGCCAATACAGCACGCTACGACCGGCTCCGTGCGACCGATGAGGAGAATCGCAATGCGTGACCTAATGACTGAACTCAAAGAACTTCGCCTGCACGGCATGGCCAGTGCTTGGGAAGAACTGGTCTCTCAAGGAACAGCGTCGACGGCTTCATCGAAATGGCTGCTGGAACATCTGCTTCAGCAGGAACATGCGGATCGCGCGGTGCGCTCGGTGAATCATCAGATGAACATGGCAAAACTCCCCATGCACCGTGACTTAGCTGGCTTTGACTTCAGCGCTTCCAGCGCTGATGCCCGGCTGGTCAGCGATCTATCCAGCTTAGCGTTCACTGAAACGGCGCAGAATGTCGTGTTCATTGGCGGCCCTGGAACCGGGAAAACACACCTGGCCAGTGCCTTGGCTGTATCCGGAATCACGGCCCACAACAAACGCGTGCGCTTCTTTTCCACGGTGGATCTGGTGAATCTGCTGGAGCGTGAGAAGTACGATGGCAAGGCAGGGCGAATCGCCCAGGGACTGCTTCGCACAGACCTGGTGATACTGGATGAGCTGGGATATTTGCCCTTTAGCCAAAGCGGCGGTGCCCTGTTATTTCACCTGCTGTCCAAACTGTACGAACACACCAGCGTGGTCATCACCACCAACCTCAGCTTCTCGGAATGGTCGAGTGTGTTTGGCGACGCCAAGATGACCACCGCGTTGTTGGATCGGCTGACACATCACTGCCACATCGTCGAAACGGGCAACGAGTCCTACCGCCTACAACACAGCACCTTGGCCGCCCAGACAAAGATCAAGTCACGGGAACGAAAGCGCAAGGACGGAGATGATGTCGAGGACGATGAGCCATTTTGATCCGCACCATAAATACCCTGCTGCATGCCTACATGCGGTGGGGGTTGATGCGTCTTGAATCGGCCCACTGCTGCTAAGCTTATCCACAATTGCTGGGACAGAAATCAGCAATCCGTCCTGGGTCAATTTTCAATCGGCAGGGTGGGTCAGTTTTCAATCAGCGCCAACAGCCGTGCTGCGGGTTTCGTCGTTTCAGGCTTCTGAATTGTCGGAGATCGACGGCAAGTCTGGCAGCATGCTTTCGAACGTTTCTTGAACTGGCGGGGCCAGACCATCACCAGCTGGCAACTGCAAATCACCTGGTGCCATGACCGGTGCTTTCAACAGTTTGCCGCTGCCCAGGTCACTTTGATCTTCGGACGACACAAGCACACGCGCATTGAACCGTGCGAAGCGGATATTTTCGCGGCTATCCGCCCAAGCGATCCTGCTGTTCACCACGTAGGCCAGCGCTCCGCCTCGATCACTCCCCAGCCGGATTGTCTGAATCCAAGCCTGCTCGATCAGTACCGACAACGCTCGCTTTGTCGTTGCTGTAGAAGTTTCCATCAGCTTGGCCAAAGTAGCTTGGCTGGCAATCAGGGCACCGCTCTTATCCATGTTGGCCACGAGTATGTGCAGCAGCTGGGCCGCACGTGGAGCGTGCGCAATCAGTTGCGCCCATGCTTCGTGTCCAGCACGCTCTGTCTGAACCCAAGTCCCGCGTGGCGCGGGTTGGTGTAGATTGCGGATTTCCTCAGACATCGACCCTCCTGTCAGATCGTCCAAAAGTGATGTTTGCTATCTCTCAAACTTGTCAGATAGCGAGCAAGAATGAGCGAAGGGTAGCTCACGCTGTGCTCTATTGGTAGATCAAATTTGTTCGCTATCTGACAGACTTGTCGGATATCGCGCAAAAAATGAGCTAGGGGTAGCTCATGTTGTGAGCTACGGGTAGCTCAAGGATGTTTGCTATCGAACACCGATGAGCGAGGGGTAGCTCATAACGTGAGCTAGGTTAGATCACGGTCTATGAGCGAGGTTGGTTCACAGATGATGACCGAAGGTTCGCTCATAGGCTGAGCTATCTACTGCTCTGGAGGCCCCGTAAATCAAGGGGTCAGAAGTCCTGCCTCTTATGATCTCTAACTGTCGTCCTCTGCCACGCTGTTAACCT
This sequence comes from Pseudomonas sp. B414, assembly GCF_055408445.1. Lineage (NCBI taxonomy): Bacteria > Pseudomonadati > Pseudomonadota > Gammaproteobacteria > Pseudomonadales > Pseudomonadaceae > Pseudomonas > Pseudomonas sp. B414. Next base: position 7,863 of record NZ_JBUZTQ010000058.1, read on the forward strand.
TGGGGTTGATAAGTCAAAGTCGCCTGCCGGCGGCGGCCACTCGTAAGCGCCTGACAGACTACGGCTTCGCCTCCGCTAGTCAGTCACTTCCGACCGGCTCAATTAACTGAGCTGTTGAACCTGGTCACGGATTTTGAGAACGGTCGTGGTTGAACAACCAGCGTGACGGGCAGTTGCTCTAATCCCCAAATTTGCAGCAAGCAGTTCACGTACACGCTTGTGCAGATCGGAATCAATGGGGCGGCCCTTATACGCCCCGGAGCTTTTGGCTTTGGCGATTCCCTGGGCTTGCCGTTCGCGGCGTTGTTGATAGTCCTTACGAGCAATAGCCGCCATCATTTCGATCATCATGTTATTGATTGCTCCAAGCATGCGACTGGTGAACTCGTCGCCTTGGGTGACTCTTAACGCCAGGTGACTGGTGGGCAGATCCAGCGCGACGATGCGAAGTCCTTTTGAGTCGATGGTCGTTTTGAGCATCCGCCAATCAGAATCTTCCATCCGTGACAGCCGGTCGATGCTTTCAACCAGGAGCACGTCGCCTTTGCGCGCATCCTTGAGCAAGCGAAGAAGTTCTGGCCTGTTCGCTTCGGTGCCGCTGGCATTTTCTGTGTATGTACTGGCAACAACCTGGCCATGGTCAGCTGCAAATTGTTCCAACGCGTCATTGGCTCGGTTAGCGTCCTGCTCGATGGTCGATGCTCGCAGGTAAGAACGGATGAACATGACGGGCTCTACTCCTTCGTATCATTTTGAGTGTTCATTTAAGAGTGTATCAAATTGAACGTATCACTAATCTAAGTAAAGCCCTGCCCGGTTTGCCTCTGACTGTCTCAATTCATGTATGCCCTAAAGAAACAGTCCCACAGTCAATGCTCAAGCTTCTGTGCTGCCATCCCCGATAGCGGTTTCAGCAGTTTTGAGATTGCTCGATAGTCGCTTTACCGAATCATGCGTCCTTGTCCTTCTTTGTTGTGGATTTACTCTGCCAATACCTCAATCGCTCCGTGTCGGCCTCTTTGACGAAACGATTGATCATTTCCTCGGGGGCGCAGATCTGCGCATAGCTCCAGCCTTCGGGAGCCTGGAGTAGATAGGCTGAGTAGATTTTGTCCCTTATGGCTAAAGCGCGCTGTTTCGTCAGTCCGTGAGCATTGGCCACTGCTACAAGCTTTTTGCCCTCAACGAGGATTTCAAAAGCCACGTCAAGGCTGCGGCTATGCATCTTTGAGTTACTGCGGATACGCTCGAAGTCTTCGGGTGGTATTCGTAGATCCTGGTCAGTGAGGCGGGTAGTCATTCTGCAGGCTTCCACTGGTCGGCGATTTGTTGCCGTGCTTTCTCCAGTTCCTCAGAGAGATACACCTTTTCAGACTTCAAGGTATTTACCTGCTCAGTCAGGAGGGCAACCTGTTCTTTCAACAAATCGAGTTCTGTCGCTTTGCCTGGTGTCTTGGGTTTGGCTTTGCCCCCGCCTATCCTGAGCGCCTTGGTTGTTTTGAGTTCCGTGCGTACTTCGTTGCGAACGTTCAGGTCAGGATCAGCTTCGGCACGCTGTACCACATTGGCGGCTGCAGCGGGGTCGAGACGTTCAAGGCGCGCTAGGTCGTTTACCACTGATACGTCAGCGGTTATTCCGTTCTGTACTGCTGTGCTGGTAGCTCCCCCGGCTTCGATGGCATCCAGATAGGACAAGCGTTCAGCCACCCAACTGATGCTCTTTTTCCATTCGGCAGCAACTGCCTGCAGGGTGCCTAATTCTTCCTTGTCGGCTTTCAGGGACAGGGCTATTTCGATTTGCAGAAGTCCTTCGCGTTGGACATTCTCAGAACGTTGAATCCGTTTGGCCTGGGCGTCTGTGAGGTCGCGCACTACTGCTTCAAGCAAAAGGCCTTTGAGTGCGCAAGACCGCAACCGTCGCTCACCCGCGACCATTAGGTATTTGAACCCGCTTCCAGGGTTTGGGTGGGGCCGTAGGACGGCAGCCTCTGCCTGTCCGTTCTGTTCAATGTCGTCGCCCAGTTCAATCAGAGATTCTTGTGTGAAGCCTGGGTTGTCCTTGCCTCGGATTTGCGGCTTGCACTCAACCTCGTCGGGGTTGACCTTGATGATGCGTTCACCTTCCAGAACTGCCGTTTTTTGCTTCTGAAAGTCAGAAAGCTTTTTGACTGCACCCCCGAATGCGTTGGGTTTCTTCGTTGTCATGACATGGCCCTCATTCAGCCCAAACTTTATCGAGAACGGCCTTACAAGCCCGTTTCATTTCCCGGCCCGCTTCACGCTGACTGCCGCTGCGGGCCTTCCACCAGACCGGATTACCAGCGGCCAGCGATTTGTTGATACAAGGCCGGTAGATGATCTGCTCCGCGAACATGGCATCACCGTAGCTCTCGCGAAGTCCGGGGAGGGCGTCTATTTCCTCGGGCGAACGGCTGTTCACCAAGTTCGGCAAATAGCCCAAAAAGCGCAGATCAGGGTTGTACCTGTCTTGCACAGTTTCGATGGTGTTCATCAATTTTGGGAGTCGAGCAAGGGTAAAGGCGCTGATATTGAACGGGGCCACCACGGCATGGGAGGCCGTCAGGGCCGCAACCATGCGACGTTGCAAGTTCGGTGGGGTGTCGATCATGCAGAGATCAAAATCGTCAGAAAATCGTTCCAGTGCAGGCCGTAGAGCGTGGATTACGTCTAGATCCATATCGTCCACGTCGAGCAGTGCTACGTCAGCTTCGATCAACCAGATGTTGGGACCGACCTGGCGTGGCTGACGCCCTTCATGCTCGCCATTGAACAACTGGCTGGACATTAGATAAGGCGTATTATCGCCATCCTCTGTTTGGGGAAAAAACTGCGATAGGTCGCCTTCATCAAGGTCTACGACCAGGACACGCTTACCATCCTCTGCCGCGCATGCTGCCAGGTGAATCTCTAGGGTGGTCTTCCCTACGCCGCCCTTTTGATTCGCTACAGTTGTGATCTTCATCATGATCTCCGACTTGTCCGATAGTGGACCGTGATTCAAGTTTGCATATGGTAAACCCTTTGGTCAACCCCAAAATAGGGTTTACTTTGTATTTTTCTCGCATGCGATAAATACACGACACCGCGTCGCGTTCTCGCACGCGAGAATTCATTTCACGGCTGCTCGACTTCGCGACCTTTGCCCCTCCTCACGTCGAACATTCGTTCAACTCAGCTCAATACCGGTCATCAGCTTTTTTTCAAATAGTTGAGAAAAATCCCATCCCCGCTGTCACACCCGCGTGGAAGGCTATGCCCTCTTGCCTTACCTCATACACGACATGAAGCCGCCAGGCCTCAAGGGATAGATCGTGAAACGCCTTATGTCTCAATCACTTATCGCTACCCATCAGTACGCAGGTTTATTCCTGGGGCATTCGTTCGTCCCCATCCTTTTCGGAATCCAAAAAACGCAACATGAAATGTTGATTTCATAAAATGAAAAGAATATATTGAGTAACGAAATGCATAAAACGTTAAACAAAACGCTAAAGAGGAAGAAAATGCGAGGTGGGATCTAGAAGAAAAATGTCAGGGGCTACAGTATCCCCTCTGTTTTTAGCGCTGAGCTATTCAGAGGACATGATGCAATCCCTAGATAAAAAAGACCTGGTGGTTTTCACCAACGCCCAACCGGATTACCGAGTTCATCTACAAGAGCGGTACTTGGATAATGTTCGGAAGTGGGAACTCATCATCGAAAGTCCGTCAACAGGGCAAGTGTTTTCGGTTGTTACAGCGTTAGGGAAGACCAGACTTTTTAAAAATGCCGATACTGCTATCGACTTTATAAAAGAGACCTGTCCTAACAATCCGCACAAAGCAATAACCATAACGTACGGGGATTCCCCGTCATGACTATGAAGAGGCAACGGTATGCAACTCGAAACAGGAAAATCGAATTTCCGTAAGTCAGAAACCATTAACAAACAATCCTGGGTAACCAAGCTTCAACAAAGCAACACGGTAACAACCCTTCGCAATATCGTCACCCCGAAACACGGAATGAACCATGCGGCCCTGATGCGCAAAGACTGGACTGCCAAGGCAGAAAAGATCGTCGTCATCGGGTCGCTGTTCTCCCTGAGCCTTCTCCCTGAATTTGCCAACGCGGCGATGGACTTCAGTTCGGTCAAGAACCTGCTGAAAGACATTGTTAGCTTCCTCATCTTCGATATCGGTTACTACCTGGGCATCCTGGCCATTGTGGTGCAGGGCTTCCGGGCTAAGTCGGGCCGTGTCGAGTGGTCCACCTTCGGTTGGACTGTCGCCGGTGTGTTCCTGGTGTTCTTCGCACCGAACATCGTCGCCGAGATCAAATCCGGCGCTGCAACCTCACTGCAATGAGTGCGGTCGAGCACGCACCCGATGAGGGTGAGGTGCTTGTCTTAGCGATGGCTCGACCATCTATGGTCGGCGCCTTCACGCTATCGAGCATTCTTATCAGCATCTTTGGACCGCTAATAACAGCATTGGTAATTCGCTCGTTATGGCCGGTTGGGGCAATACCACTTCTGTTTGGAATTTCGTATTACATTTGCAGCAAAGACGTTTATTTATTTGGTGTCTTGCAATCTGCATTTCGTTTACGGGCCTCTCGGAATAGGAACTTGTGGGGGTATCGGAGTTATGCGCCTCGTTGATAAAGCGCTTAGGAAATTGACGCGCAATCTTGACTTGTCGCTAGGCGTTCAACAGCCAGCAGGATCCGAAGAGGATCTGCTGGAGTTGGAAGTCAGCGCAATGGTGCCGTATGACTATCACTACGATGATCAGACGGTAATGACCAAGGAAAGCGCGTTAGTCCAAGTTATCAAAATTGATGGCTTGCTCTTTGATTCGCTGACCGAAGAACAGGTTAAACAGGGCGGCCGCGAAAACTGAGTGCAACACCTGACCTTTCCGGTACGGTGCTGCCCCTATGTCCTATTCCGAACTCAGCGTTGAAGAGCGCGCGATCAT
>NZ_JBUZTQ010000059.1:0-12726 GCF_055408445.1 Pseudomonas sp. B414
CAAAAGGGACTCGCTGTAAGAGCGAAACCAATATTTCAGTTATATAAAAATGCCGGATATGTACTCATTGAGCCAGTTAAAAACAGAACCCCACTCAAAAAGGTTATAGCGAATTGACCCTGGCATAGCGCTTGCGCGATGAGGGTCAAGACGGTATCTACGAGGGATGCGCCCACCGAAGGCTATTTTTTACCCGCCAGCGCCGCAATCAATGCCGGGTCGTGGTTATAGATATCCGGCGCATAGGTCACCTTGCCATCCTTGTTCGCCTGGGCAGTCCAGTAAGTCATCAGGATCGGTGTCGGGTTGGACAGTCTGAACTCATGGGTCAACCCGGTGCTCAGCAGCTCTTCACTGCGCACCTTCTCGGCTGGCGTCACCAGCAGGTCGCGCAACTGGAACACCGCTTCAACCCGCACACAACCCGAACTGAACGCCCGTGGCCCCTTGCTGAACAGGGCCTGGCTTGGAGTGTCATGCAGGTACACAGAAAACGGATTGGGGAAGCGGATGGCGATTCGCCCCAGCGGGTTTCGCGGCCCGGCCCCCTGGCGCAGCAAGATATTGCCCGGGCGATCCCAGTCGATATCCTGCGCTGCCAGCGGCTGGCCGTTGCTGTCGACTATCTGCAAGTCCTGACGACTGAGGAAGGTCGGATCGCTACGGATCTGCGGCAGTTTGTCTTCGCGGAAAATGGTCGGCGGTATGGTCCAGGTCGGATTAAGGGTCAAACGGTTGACCCGGGATTTCAGCAATGGCGTCTGACGATCAGCACGACCAACCTGGGTGCGGGTCTGCCACACGGGCACACCATTCTGGTACACGGTCAACTGCGCAGCCGGCACATTGACCAGCAGGCTGTTGGGCTCAAGGTCCTGTGCAATCCAGCGAAAGCGCTCCAGGTTGATGCGCAATTGTTCGCGACGCTCCTGGGGGCTGATATTCAACTCTTTGAGAGTTCCGGCACCGATTACAGCGTCAGCCTGCAACGAGTGATCAAGCTGAAAACTTTTTACCGCGGCTGCCAGTTCATTGCGGTAATGATGATCCACGGTTGCTGGCATATGGCTCAGGTAGCCCTCGCTAACCAGCCGCCTTGCCAGTTCGGGCACTCGCGCATCCTGCATGCCGGGGCGCAGCAAGGGGCCGCTGGCCAATGGCTGCCATTGTGGCAACGGTTGCTGCCGCTGGCGCGCATAAACCCGGCGCAGATTCTGATACAGCTCGCTTTGCGGGCGCGCCTGGGCAAAGGCCCGGGGCACGTCCTGCAAACCCGGGCCGGCTACAGCCAGGGTCCAGGCCTGGCGATCTTGCGGTACTTCATTGGCATGCCACACCGGTTCGAACTTGGCCTGTGGCAAGCGACCATAGTGCAAATCCTGCAGTGCCTGCAGATACTGCTGGCTGATTTCGATATCGGCACACAGATCCCGCGGTGCAGGCAACGGGTAATTAGCGTGGTCAAGACCGTCATCTGCCAGTTGCGCCAATGCTGTTTGCAGTGCACCCAAACGTTGAGAATCCACCCATACCGGCTGGTCTTGTTGCCCCTGATAAAAACTCTGCAGCAATTGCTGCGCAGGCCCATTAACGCGCGCAGCCAGGCTCGGACATGCCTGGGGCAGTTGGCTGAGCGCCTGTTGTACCGGGCTAACGGAGTCTGCCTGTAGGGGATCGGCTACAGTGACCAGTGGCACAGTCAGCAAGGCAATGCTCAAGTAAAATGCGCGTTTTTTGAACAACTGCTTTACTCCAATTAATGGCCGTCAACTGAATCAGCGGGCACAGCAAACCCTCAGGCTAGCATCTAAAGCAGGATCGCCAAGTTATCGGCGCAAGATGCTGGCCTGACTACAATCGAGAACACGTTATTTATGCTCATCTTTTTACGTCGCTTTTGTCTGGCCGTCATCGCACTGAGTGCAACCTGCAGCACTGCCTACGCAGCCAATCCTCAATTACTCAGCAAGTTGAGCCATGCTGCTCCCGAACTCAATCCGCAAGCCTTGAAAAGCGCCCTGAGCGCCATGCAATGCGCCGTCAACAATGGCGCCAAGCAGGCCCGGCATCTGGCAGTGATCGATTATTCGCAACCTTCAACTGCACGCCGTCTCTGGATCTTTGACCTCAACCGCAAGACATTGGTTCTGCGCGATCTGGTCGCCCACGGAAAACAATCCGGTGAAAACTTCGCTACCAGCTTCTCCAACACCAACGGCAGCAACCAGTCCAGCCTGGGCCTGTTCAGCACCCAGGAAAGCTATATCGGCGCCCACGGCTACTCGCTGCGCATGGATGGCCTGGAACCGGGCATCAACGATCTGGCCCGTGAACGGGCGATCGTGATCCACCCTGCCGCCTACGTGAACCCGCTATGGAGCAAAACCCAGGGCCGCATCGGCCGCAGCCTGGGTTGCCCGGCGGTACGCCCGCAAGTGGCACGCCAGGTAGTCGACAAACTCAAGAACGGCCAGTTTATGTTCGCCTGGTACCCCGACCAGCGCTGGCTGCAATCCTCGGCTTACCTCAACTGCCAGTCACGGCAGGTGGCGAGTATCGTGTCGAGCAAGCATGAAACCATGCCCGGGGGTTGAAAACCCGGGCGTAATAACGGTAGATAGTGCGCACATGTTCAAGGAGATCCCCATGTCCGCACTGCCCCAGACTGCCTGTACATATCGCTCCATGACCCGGGCAGATTTGCCCGCAGCTTATGCCTTGTCCGCACAATTGCACTGGCCCCATCGCCTTGAAGACTGGGACCTGTTGCACCGTGCATTCAAAGGATTTGTGGCCTGCCGCGAAGATCAGTTGATAGGTACGGCATTTGCCTGCCCCCAGGGCGCCTTTGCCAGCATCGGCCTGGTGGTGGTCAACCCCGCCTTTCAGGGCCAGGGCATTGGCCGCCGGTTGATGGAGCAGGCACTTGAGGCATGCAAGCCCGGCACGGCGATCCTCAATGCTTCCGTCGCTGGTGCACCACTTTATCTGAGCCAGGGCTTTATTGAATTCGGCACCATTGAGCAGCGCCAGGGCCTGGCACAAGCCGTGGCCTTCCAGGAACTACCCGAAAGCGAGCATTGCCGTGCCCTCGACGAATCGGATCAGGCCCGCCAACTGGCCCTGGCCAACGCCGGCAGCGGCCTGGACCGTAGCGCCATCTTCGCGCAGTTGCACGATACGCTGGAACACTCGGCCGGTATTATGCGTGACGGTCAGTTGCAGGCTTTTGCCCTGTTGCGCCGCGCCGGACGTGGCCATTGCATTGGCCCGGTCATCGCTGAAAACCTGCAGCAAGCCAAACATCTGATCGCCACCCTGCTCGCCCGGATCCCCGGCCAGTTTGTCCGTATCGATATTGCGCAAGACAGCGGCCTGGGAGAGTGGCTGACGGACAAAGGCCTGGAGCCGGTAGACCGTGTGACCCAAATGGCCCTGGGCACTCCCCCGCAAACCTCTGATCGGGTTCACCAGTTCGCGCTGATTTCGCAGGCAATCGGCTGACCTGAAGAGATCAGGCAGGACCGATCCGAACGGAAACAGGACTTGAACGCATAAAAAATTTGGGGGGTTAAGCGAAGGATTTGTTTACTTGCGAGGTCGCGTCAGGCCGGACGGCGTTGACGCTGGACTAGAAGATTCCCGTCCGATGCTGGACAAGATCTGAAATATGGCAGGGGCGGCTGGATTTGAACCAACGCATGGCAGGATCAAAACCTGCTGCCTTACCGCTTGGCGACGCCCCTGTATCTGTAGCGATGAATGCCGGGCATTCATTTGTCGATGCTTGCAGCCTGCGAGTGTTGCCAATCGCTGTGAACCTGTAAGGGTTCGCTGTAAGAACGAGCGCAAATATACCCCCACTCTCCGGGTTTGGGAAGCACTTTTTAAATAAATTTATTCAAAAACAGCTACTTAGTGCTGCTAGCGGTAAAAAAAGCCCGGCAACCCGGGCTTTTTTCATTGCCGCGCAAGGATCACCGGGCATCGAACAGCAACTGCGCCTCAATCGAAGGCACCATTAAGCACTTCATAAATAAGCCCGGTAGCAATGGAGACCAGTATCAGATCAGTACCCACCTGCTGCCATTCATACCCGTCATAATGCGGCAGCCTGCTGGCCAGCCGACCATCGAGTTTTTTGGCGATACCCGGCGGCAGCGGCTTGCCCCGTGCCAGATTCTTTTGTATGCCTGGCGGCAAGGCTTGCCCGCGCGTCCAGTAATCACGATGGCCAAGAATAATCTCCAGTGTGCTCGCGCGATTGATACTTGGCCCATGAGACCAATCGTCATTACCGGACTTCTGACCTTTATTGCCATGGCCACCCTGCTTGCCATGATCCTGATCATATTGCTGGCCGCCCTTTCCCTTGCCTTGCCCATTGCCGTTACCGGGATCGGCCAGCGCAGTCGCTGAGCTGCAAGCAAGTGCCAGGCATGTAAGAGCTGTAATCAGCGAACGCGAAGTGGACATGGGAATAATCTCAGAGGGCGGACTACAGCTAACTATAGACCTACTTTCCCCCCGCAATACCCGCTCAAGCAGCCTCGGGCAGAGAAGCCAACAACGCATCAAATGCTTGCACAGCGTATCTGCGGTCATTGGAAGGCATCGACGGGATTTTGAGGTCCGCCGGCAGCTCCCAGTGGACGCGCCCGGGGAAGACCTGCTCGATTACCCGGTACCAGTCAAGCAGAGGCGCTTGCAGCCTCAGGTGCAATTCGAAGTTCGTGCGTGTCCGACTTGAATCACCCTGCATCTGGATCCGCGCAGTCGCGGCGTCAATGACCTTGACCAGATACACATCGGCAAAGCCCAGTTGCTGCGCAGCGATCGCGCGACGCGCTGCCTGCCACGCTAACTGCCACTCGGCCTCGGTGCTCTTGCCAATTTGCCTAAGGCACCAGCTGTAATGCAGCTTCAACGGATCGGTATCGCACACAGCCAGCCCGCACGACTGCTCGATAAAGCAGGCATCACTCCAGCGCTTGGCATTCCAGCTCGTCCAGTAGGCGGCAGCTTGCGCCCCCTGCACAGGCTGGCTCTTGCGATCCGCAGCAAAGGACTCCGGCAAAAGGCTGGCTGATGCCACCTGGTTGCACCAAGTGGTTTTACCTGCGGCACTGATCCCTTCAACAACTACAATCATCTTGCTGGCATCCTTGGTCAAATCATCTGGTTGCTGGGGGGGTACCACGTGTCAGCCCGCAGGCCACGCCCGCCCTGCGCACGAAAGCCGCATCATAATCAACTCCATGGCATCAACGGCAGGCATCCTGGCTGTGTCCAGGGTAAACGGAGCGCAGGCCCACACTTCATATTCATGATTCAGCACTGACTGCCAGCTGGGGGGAGTCAACCCGGGCACATCACCCGTCCTTGTTTCTACCCGGCGTTGATGCTCAAACCGATCCGAGCAAATCACCTGAATGTTGACTAATCGCACGCCTGCCCGTTCTGCAACCGCAGCCCACATCTGCCTGCTTTCAGCCACCGGGTTAACACAATCCACAATCACCGTATGCCCCAAACCAAGATTGCTCAGCGCCAGTTCGTTCGCCACCAGGTAACCGCTACGACCCACGTCACCACTTAAGGCATCAGCATTGCGGATTGCCTGCTCAATCGTATCAATACGCAGATAGACAGCACCTGTTTTACCAGCCAGGCCACGTGCGATCGTGGTTTTGCCAGTGCCTGGAAGGCCGCTAAAAACAATAAGCATGCAATTTCCTCTGCCTTGCGCACGAACAAATCCGGCTGGGAATGTGCCCAACACCAGCTCTTCAGCTATAGAAGGAGGTGACCTGTGATTGACCGTTGGGGTTTCATGCTAAAAAAACTCATCCAATTGCTCGAAGAACTCACGCTTGCTCGGGTTATCGGGCGCTTGCAACCCTTTGAGCAAGTCGCGCGCCGTGTTTTGCGAGACATCCAGACGCAAGAATCGATGGGCAAAGGCAATGTCCAACCAGCGATCAGCAACCCCACCACGGCCCAAGTCAATAAAGTGCAAATCGTCATGGGCATCGACAAACACATTCGCACCGCACAGGTCACCGTGGCTGAACACTCGATCCTCGCCCGGCAACGTCGCACGCAAATGCGCCATCAGTTCCTGCGGCGTATTCAGATCGGGCCATTCACTGAGCTCGTAGTACTTCTCGGCCAAATCATGGGCCAGCAAATAATCCAGTTCACTGAGCCGAAATTCAGCGCCCGAGTCGAAAGGACAATCAACTATCGATACCGCTTGTAGCTGACGTAAAGCCACGCGAAACAGCTGCAATACCAAAGCAGGTTCGCTGATCAGTGCTTGAAGTGGCACCCCGGGCACGCAACGGCTGATCATAAACTCGCCATCGAAACTGTCCGCAACCATGACAACTTCAGGAACACTCAAGCGCCCACTCAGCCAGGACAGCACTCGCGCCTCGCGCAATACACTATAAGTAGTCGGCGCCAGAATCTTCGGGCAAGTCTTGAGAAAAAAGCGATCATTACCCCGAGCAAAACCATAAACATCGCAAGGCGACTCACCGACTTCATCAGCCTGTAGCACCGCGCCACCTATAAAACACTCTATAACCCCGGGCAGTTTGAACGGTATATCCAATAGCCTGTGCTCCAAACGGATGAACTCAAATTAGTGCGCAAAACCATAACAACGTGGTTGCCACCTGACCAGCCACGCCCAAGTCTTCGAACAGTTGCCGGGCTTCAAGGATGACTTCGTTCTCTGCCTCCCAGAAAAGATCCCTGTCGAAATAGAAAACATCGTAGTCCTTCACCCCTGATACCGGTGGCAGATCCGACTGATGATTCCAGACGGCCTGAAACAGACACTCAGCCAGTGATGAAACGCCAAGTAATGTGATAACCCAAGGGACAGCGTTGTTCAAGAAATCTTGAGGGTAGTCACCCTACCTGCGCGCAGTTGCACTTTTGAAACCTGAGCGTTACCCTTCTACATTCGCTGCACATTCAGCGAACGGGTTTAGCGGCCCGAGTACATACAGGCGCACAGCGCCACCATTATTGTTGCATACCGTTGGCGACGCCTCGTTTGGCAAATGCAATGCTCAGAATGAGAGCCTGTTTGTAAGCGCTTCATAACCCCCACATTCAAAGTCGCCACCTGAACCCCGATGCTGTGCTCCCGATTCCTTTCCGGAGCCAGTACCTCATGATGCGCCCCGACGCAAAAGTTGAAAAAGTCTATCTCTACCCCAAACCCGTCGACTTTCGAAAATCCATCGACGGCCTAGCTGCCCTGGTCGAGCTGGATATCAAAGTCGCGGTGTTTGACCCGGTGCTTTTTGTGTTCCTCAACAAGCCTCGAAACCGAGTGAAGATTTTGTATTGGGAGCGCAACGGCTTCTGCCTTGTGTAGCGGGAAAACAGCCCATGTCAAGATCACAAAATGATGGAAAAATGGGCCACTCTGCCTATCCTGCATCTGCCCCATCTACCCCATCTGCACTAACAATGAAAGTTTCTGCATTCGTCTAAACTATGCCCGTACACCAATAAAAAGATCCAGATCCATTGGCAGTTGCTCGTTTACTACAATGGCTATCTCCTGCGCTTGCTCGACGGTTAGCAACCATTCCCCGTCCGGACTCTCTTCCAAACTTTTCCAGCCAAGAATTCCGATTACAGCAGTTTCATACTCAGGCTCAACATTGAGGTCGTATTTCAACGAGTCATCCTCATTATCGTCTTTTAAAAAACCACTAATCCATAAAAACATAATTCGTCCCCAATTCTATTTTGGTGTCGCTCTGCCGGGCTTTGCTCTCTTGGTTTGTTCGCCAGTTTCTGGGTTGAACTCACCAAGGTGTTTCCCTTGAGAATCGTATATTTCAACCGCACCGTGCTGGCTATCCCACTCGTATATCCGGCCTTTTTTATCTTTCCAGCGGCTACGTTTACCTCCGCCGCCCTGAACACTGCTTTTGGACTTAACAGTATAGGCATCAGGGAAAGCCGACAAACCTATTGGTGGTGAATGATAGCTATGATCGCCACCACCTCTAACGTTGATCGACAGGTAAATCGGCGCAATCGTTGGCTGACTCGGAAACCAGATAATAGCGTCCTGATAATCCGGCGGATACGCCGGATTAATCAGGATCTGCTCGGTTTTCGGGCCGGGTGGATATACCCACGCGGCGGGTTTGAGCGTAATGCCCTCGAGCGCCGGAATCCCCAGCACCGCGTTCGGATCGGCGGCCGGCGTCCAAATAATTTCAATCCCATCGCCAAAATCAGCGACCAATTGGTCGCCACGGGGCTTGGCTTCGATGACCGGCACGGTCTGCCAATCCGTTTTACCCCCGGTATAAAACCCGTACAAGTCAACTGAGCCGTCTGGCAGTTGCTTAAGCGTCACCCGAGAGCGGGTGTTCCCTTGGGTCAGTTCGGCATATTGCGCCGATGAATAAAACGCGCTGTCGGGTGAGGTGGTGTTAGGCAGCACCATGCCAATCATGATCTTCACATTCGGCGGGGCCAGCGCAGACAGGCTGCCTCCCAAACGCTTGGCAAGCTCCATCGCGCTGCCAGAACCGCCAATCCACTCCAACGCGGTCCCCGCCGCGGATACCGCCCTCCCTGTGCCCAGCACCGCGTAACTGCCGTACTGCTTCAACGACTCCACCGGCACAAAGCCACTGTGATCCGTCACACCCTCCGGCAAGGCGCAGGACTTCGCAAAAACGTAGCCCTTCTGCTCACCCTGCTCCTTCTTCTGCGCCTTCTCCCAGCGCTCATCGGCCTCCCGATCATTGCGTTCGTTCGCCGCCACTGCTCTATCCCAAGCAGCCTGTGCCAAGTTTGTCGCCTCGGCATGCTCCTTGTTGGCATCCCGACCATTGACACCTAACGTACTCATTTTAATATTTTCAGTCGGCATAACGCTCCTGGCCAAAATTGGTTCGGTCCCAAACATAGTCAAGGCGTAAGGGAACGGTAAACACACCTCCCGAACTCCAGATTTAAGGGCGATGGTGCCCGCCTATTTCTGCGGTGCCCCAGTATCATTGGAGGCCTTGAACGCTAGCTTGATAGCCGGGTAGACAAACGTGCCGCGTCCCTGTTCAACAATGGTTTTGTAGCGCGTACGGACTTGCAATGCAGTCGCATCAGCCACTGGCAAGGTATCCAGCCCATCAGGGAAGATCCGCGCCCTGAGCAACTGCATATCGGCCGGGTTTCTAACCAGTTTCAACACCGCCAGTTCGCAGTTCTCAAACATGCCATAGGCCAACCGGGGATTGCTGCCGAAGCGGTAGTAACTGAATAACGCAACCAGCATTCCGAAACTCAGAAGGATGGAGACGGCTACCAGCGTTTTTTTTGTAAATGGGTCGCACCTATATATTCCAGAAGCTAAAACGCAAAACCTAACACCCACCTTCATGGTTGTAAGTCAGCTTTGTCTGACAGATAGTTCTTAAACAACTCATCCCCATCTTCCTCGTCATCAATACAAGGCGCCTCAAGTCGCCATTCAGGCAGTAAATCCAGCGCCCTCACTTTCGCGCCCGGGGCCTGAAATGAAGCGGCTGCGCCGATGGCAGCCAGCACATCGGCACGCTGATCCCCCGTAGGCGATTCGCGGTCAAAGGCCTGCCGCAAAAACAGTTCCTCGTCTGATAACTGGTTACAAATCTGCTGCAATGTTTTGCCTAGAAGGCCGGTTTTAAAACGTTGGGCGTTGATGCTGCGTTCGGAAAACAGGTCGGTGCGGCCGGGCATTTCCAGGCGCACTCTGGCTGCCAGCCATTGCGGGCAGCCACGTCGGTCACGATGCTGGCCAAACTGACGTTTTCCCAACTGCCGCTGCGGGTGGTTTTGCCGCTGCCGCGCATGTCGCTGGCCTTGCCTCTGATCACCAGGGTGTCCGGTGAGCCGGACAGTTCGACTTCATCCACGGTGTAACGCCCCTGACGGCTTGGCACGGCGCCGGTGTAGCCAAGGAAGATTTCGATTGTGGCCCCGCGACTCGGCAGGGATACGGAGCTGTCGCGGTAATCGATGCGCAGTTCAAAGTCGTCGGACTCCATGCCGGATTTGTCCGTGGTGCGCAGTAGCAGCAGGCGGTCGTTGAGCAAGACGGTGATATCGGCACCGTCGGCGACGATGCGGAAGGTGGAGGAGTCCGGGGTGCTGTATGACCCCAATAACCCAGCGGCTATCGCGGCTTTTTTTGAACAATCGACAGTACGCCGTCGTGGCGTGCACGCCCGCAGAACAAGCCAGTGACAGCTCGACTCAAGTAAAAGGCAACATCATCGAGATGGGAGACAGGGGGCTACATCTGATAAACCCGGTTTTCTCATAGAAGGTCGCCAGACGCTCATTGAGTGGATGGACAATCAGCGCAGTTGAGGCGACCGCATCTGACGCCCATAGGGAACGCTCGATGGCATCTTTGAGCAGATCTAGTGACAACCCCTGCCCTTGTGCCGTTTTGCATACGCCCATACGACCGAGGATGGTCACCGGGTGCATGTCAGGCGAATTGCGTTGTGCTTTTTTGGGTACCACGCTTGATCGTAAAACCTGCCCGCTCGACAGTGTGTAATAACCAACAACCGTTGCTGTGCCTTTGATGCAGGTTACAAATACTGAGGCGTGTTTTGCTCTTTGGGATTTAAGCGCTTTTTTTACCAGGTATTCGTTGATCGAGTCTTCACCGCAATCGAAGGTGCTCAGATCGTGGGTTTCATCCAGTTTTGCAGGCCGGGTCAGCTCCATCGACTTGGCCTGTCAAGCAGTGCGCGCAGGCGATCGTTGGTTTTCAATGGGCTCGACTGCAGGGCTTGTTCGAATGCGTCGAAGTCTGCACCCTCAAGCACAAATACGCGTTGCTCCAGGATCACCTCTTCTGCTCTTTTGCAGGCGGCATCCAGGATAAAGCTGGTTCGATCACTGCCAGACAGGGCCGCGGCCATGTCGATGAGGTCGCGCTTTTTACTGTCGGCTCTCATATTGATTGCGACAGGTTTTAGTTTTTCAGGGCTGTTGACCGCTGGCTGAGTCATAAGATCACCTCCAATGGATCAGGTGGCCTTCCACTTAATCGGCCGAGGACCTTGACCCTTGGGCAAATAATACATCTACCGTGTAGCAATCGTCTACATGTAACGCAATTAGATACACACCCTCTTGACGCCCACAACATCACCCCCTCTTCACTCGGCACCAGGCAGATCGTGTCGAGCACGTCGCCGTCGCCGGTGGTCAGGCCCAGTGACTGGAGCCCGGCGCCGATGCTGCGTAGGGTGTCAAGTTGTTTGTAGTGACTTCACGATCCTGCAGCTTGCCCAGCCAGGTTTCACCAATGGCCTTGAGCGTGGCGCGCCTGGTTTTGCCGAGCGGTCTGAGCTTCTCGTATTCCAAAAGGTAGCGATCGATCATTTCCTTGATTGTCGCGCCGGTACGGTTTGCGCACTCGATGGCACCGGGCTGGTCAAGCTCAACTTCCCGCTTGCGAACCCAGGCTTGGGCTGCCTGTTTTCGGGCGAAGGTCTGGCTCTCTTGGTAGACTTGCACCCCATCGCGAAACAGGCGTATTTGTGCCGTGTAACTGATGCTGCCGTCGGTGCGCTTGCCTGCTCGAATAGTGGCCGTAATCAACTGGTACAATTTGAGTAGTGATTGGTACATTTTACCCTTTTACCCCCTAAAACACGCCTTAAACACGTAGAGCAAAATGCTAGAAAAATCAGCTACAACCCACGTAAACAAAGGCTCTGCGGTGTCCAGACGCTTTAGCGTGGCACCCATGATGGATTGGACTAACTAAGGCTATAAGCCTTACACAACTCTGCTTTCAGCCAAGACGTATTCTTCTCGTACCATTTTTATACCACTAACCTCCCACTTGGGGTGCCCATCCCCCTCGCCTTCTCGTCAACTCCGTCCGATGGTGTCACCCCGAACACTGTTCGTTCACCACCAATAACCAACAATAGTCGCCCCCACACAACAAGAAACCCCGCCTCCTTGTGAGAAGCGGGGTTTCTTAGGTATCTCCCCCGGTGAAGAGGGCTAGAGAAGCATCATCAAACGATGATGGCACTCAGGTCTGTAACGGTATTAATACCAGCCAGCTGGACCACGATGTCGGTGTTTTGAGCACCGATAGCACCATCGCCCTGAACAACGTAAGTATCACTACCTACAACGAATGCAGCGCTTGACGTGCCTCCCCCCATAGCGGTCAGCAGAGCCGAAAACATATCGTTAACCGATGCCGTCGCGAAATCAGTACCACCAAATGTCACCATACCATTGTTGATCCCGGTAATCTCAAGGCCGGATACGCCAGTTTCAATGTCGGTGAAGGTACCAGTCAGAAGGCTGGTAACTGGCAGATCAAGCTTGTCAGCAGTCAGCGAGAAGTTGGTGATGACGTCGTGAGTCAAAGGCGCAGAATCGCTGTGCGCCGGGGTCACATCGGTGAAGGAACCGGTGATCGCCTTGGTGACATCCTTGGATTCGAGCAACAGCTTGCCATCAACGTCGCTGGCCGTAACCAGCAGATTCAGAGCCGCGTCTGCATTGATTGCACCGGCGATGTCGGTAGTCGAGGCTTCGGTGGTGACCGTGAAAGTCTGCTCAACACCGTCAATGGTGAATTTCACCAGGTCATCCGCCGAGAGGTTGGCCACGGTCAGTTCCACCGTGCCGCCCTTGGCAGCGATCCCTGCA
>NZ_JBUZTQ010000060.1:0-12019 GCF_055408445.1 Pseudomonas sp. B414
AGTCATGGGAGAGGTGATGCAGGAAGCCTTGGCTATGCGGCATGATGCTCCGGCTTCAATTCAATAACCGTGTTGCACTCAGCTCCTGCAACCGCCCTGACTATTGGCTTACAAGTGATCAACCGACAGTATTGATCGCTACTGTTGAAAAAGCTGAAACAATGATGCGTTATTTCGGACCATTGTTACTTGCACGTCTTAACCTATTAATAATAGACGAGGCTCATCAGATAGTCCCGGAAGACAATGAGAATACACGAATAAGTTTTTCTGAGCACAGCAACCGTTCAGTTAGACTTGAAAATCTAGTGGCAAGAATTCGAACTCATCGACCCGACGTAGTTCGTATAGCGCTCACTGCAGTAGCTGGGGGCGCCTCAGGCCCAGTTGCGCGCTGGATTGAAGGTCGTAGTGATGCTGAAGCCGTAGGGGTTCGCTATCGGAGTACTCGGCAAGTTCTTGGCGTACTGGAGACCGCTCAGAGCACTCGCGGGCGGATAGAATTGGAAATCATGAACGGCCAACCATTATTTGTCCGAGGCCAAGAAGAACCGGTATTTCTGACTCTTAAAATGCCTGCCATGCCTCTGCTTCCGCCGAAAATGCGCAACAGCCTCAACCGGTTCAATTGCTTGAGCGTTCTTTGGACATCGCTCCATCTTGTCGAAGAGGATCAGCGGATTCTAATATCGGTCACTCAAGAGCCTGAGAAAACAATGCGCTGGTTCGTTGAAGCGATACAGCTTGTTGCTTGGGCTGATGTTCCGGCGATTGTCATTCCTGAAGGCATACTACGCGCACGTTTTGAGGAAGCAAGATCAGTATGTATTGATTATTGTGGTAAGGATTCCTATGAGCTGTTCCTTCTTGAACATGGAATAGCTACCAGCCACGGTCAAATGCCACAACGACTGCGCCGCTTAATGGTAGAGATGATCGAACGGCGAATTTGTCCCATTACTGTCGCTACCGCCACTCTGACCGAGGGCGTGAACTTACCTTTTGATCTAATCTTTCTAACCTCGCTAAAACGTCGATCGTGGGATTCGGAAAATGAGAAACAGGTAATCATTCCTCTATCAATTTCTGAGTTTCGTAATCTAGCAGGCCGCGCAGGCAGACCAGGAGCTGCAAAAGGTATTGAAGGAATGACGTTAATCGCGTTGCCATCTAACATATCTACGACTGCTGCCGGACAAAAAGCGACTCAGCACAAGCAGCGGCAGGAGTTGTTCCAGGATTACGTCGCCCTTCGGTCAGCTCTACTTGTGGATGAAATAGAAAGTGACGAGGTAGAAAGTCCCCTGGCTCTTCTTCTGACCGCCATCCGAGACCGAGCGCTGGAATTAGGCGTTTCTTCAGTAGACTTTTTGAAATGGCTAGAACAAGCGCTCCCAGAGGACGTCAGCAAGAAAGTCGGCGAATGCTCCACCGAGCCAAATGCTCGACTAGCGGACGCGTTAGATGAATTGGACGGAATTTTACTTACTGCGCTCGAGGAGATTGGCCGGGCAGAAGACATGGAAATCACCGGGCCTCGTGCAGAAGCGCACTTGGTTGAGCTTTGGAGCGCAACATTTTCTTCTGTAGCGGCAGTACAGGAAGCATGGTTGGAACAGGCTTTTGTGCATCGTGGCCAAGCTGTTATTGAAACATTTTACCCAGACCCTGATGAGAGACGTCGCCTCTACCAATATGGTTTCTCACCCGTAGTTGGTAGGAAATTTGAGACTGTTGCTCCTCACATTCATCAGATCATGGCTGAAGCAATCCATTACGGTGAAGCGGATACATCTGCCCGCCTCAGCGTGTTTGAGGCAATAGGTAATCTGCTCCGAGATAATCCTGGATTTGGATTCAGGGTGCGGGCGACAGATACGGATCAACATTTGCTGGATAAGTGGACGGATGTCTTGGCCTGGTGGATGCATCAGCCTCAAGCAACCCATCCTGCTGCAGAAAGTCTTCGAACGTGGCAACGATTTGTTGCGGACAACCTTGAGTTTCGTCTGGGTCTGGTAATCAGTGCGGTAGTAGCGCAGGCGTGGTCCAGTGGGGCTGATGATCCAATGGCTATACCTACGCTATCAGATTGGAAAGGGACAACGGGGTTACCGTGGTTTGGTTTCTGGGCAAAGGAATTACTAAAGTGGGGCACCCATGATCCCTTTGTAGCGTTTGCACTATCTCAGAGCTTAGCATCGACCCGAGAGGCGGCATCTCAGCGGCGAAATGAATTCGAAGCATGGTTACGGGCCGAGTATGTTGAGATTGAAACTGAGGATTTAATCGATCCTCAGTATTTTTTGGAATGGGAAGCTAGCCTGCCCCGGCGGGGGCATTCGTCAATTACTGACGATCCAGAAACTGCAGAATTGACTGGTTCAGACGGACGTCATCGAGTTTACAAAGTTATTCCGGTGACTAGCGGCTATGTCGTTAGATGGCTGGATCCCGCTGGCTTCGAGTTAGCTCGCTCAGAGAGGGGAGCGCACGAACATGGCAATAGAGATGTCCGCAATGATTACGAACTACGCAAAGGACGGAGAGGCTCAATAGTGCACAAGATATTCACGGCATAGTCCCCTCCTGCAGCCAACTATCGAACGCAGCCAGCATCACAATAGGTACGAGAAGATTAACGATAATGGGTACGAAGCAAGGTCATCAGATCCCTTACATGCGACTGGCATGGCATTGCTACCTTGTGAAGTATTCCAATCGGTATTCCAATCAAAAGACAAAACAAATATTAATCATAATAATCAATAACATAAGAGACCAATTCAAATTACCCCGGCCCACCAACTCAACATCTAAAGACGTCCACGGACGTCTTTTTTTGTGCCTGGAATTCAGCAAAAGCTTGGAGACAGATGATTCCCGCTTGTCTACCTCTCCCCCTTACACCTGCACGCTCGGCATCACCTGGATCGCCGATTGGGTGCCCCGCGTCAGTTCGCGGTACTCGTAGGTCACTTTGTCGGGTGAGACTTTGCCGGTGTAGCCCTTCTTGATGTTGCTGACGATGTAGTTGAAGTCGCTTTTGCTGCGGGTGGTGACGACGATGTTGGCTTTGCTGCTGGCGCTGGATACGTAGTTACCCACTTGCAACAGCGGTTGTTTGAGGCGCTTGTCGCGTTTTTTTACCAGGGTCTGCGGTACGTTGACTTGCATCGAGTCCATGCTTTCGACACTCGAGGCCCCGACGTCGTTGCGCTTGTCTGCCGGTACAGCTTCCTGGCGGGTGGTCAGTTGTACCACTGCGACATCACCCGACTGGCGCTCGATGGCCGCCTTGGCCTTTCGGGCGTTTTCCAGGTCCTTCTGCCGACCCACGTAGTAGCCCGTCGGAGCACCCAGGGCCGCGCCAATGGCGCAACCGGTGCCGGGGTGGCCGCCGGTCCCGGCCGCAATCGCCGCACCGCCAATGCAACCCAGCACACCACCGACCGCCGTGCTGCCCATGGGCGAATTCTGGCAACCACTCAATAATAAACCGCTGGTGCAGGCTAGCAAAAAGGTCGATACAGCAAGTGCGCGCGACAAGGGCGACTCCTTTCGGGATTGAAGATTAGCGTTCATTCAGGCTGATAACCGTAGGTCAAGCCACCGAGCAGGTGCAGGCGCACTCGTTCGTTGAGCGGGTAAAACACCGGCTGGACCTGCGCCGTCCACTGCACACTGTGGGCAATGATCCAGCCCATGAGCCCAAGCGTGGAGCCGCTCTGCTGCTTGAGGTCGAGAAACAGCGGCTGCTCGGTCACCTTGTTGGTCCAGAACATCGGTACCGTCAGCACCACCAGCGCATAGCCGACGAAGGCGGCCATGTAGAGCCTCGGCGGGACATAACACAGCACCCGGGTAAAGAAGCCCAGGCACTTGAAGATGTGGGTGAAGGCGCCAAGCAGGGAAAACAACAGGGCGATCATCGGCACGATCAGCGCTCGGTAGCTGTCACGACCGATCTGCGCCTTTTCGCCTCTGTCGCGGTAGTTCTGCGGGTCGACCAGGCGATCTTCGATCAACTGTCTGGCATCGTAGCTGATGGTCGGCCGGTACACGGTTTGCTCGAAGGCGCCAGGCGACAGGTCGGGTTGCAAAGTGATCAGGTACGGTAAATGCAATGCGTCGCGCCACTTGTTCTGGATTGGCAGCTGCGCAAAAAACTGCCCGCGCGGCAAGCCCGGATCGATCCATCGTCCGATCGACTCTAACCCGGAGGCATAGGCATTGCGGGCCTCAAGCTGTACACGCCGGGCCACGGCCCGATTGAAACCCGCGCGGTCATTGGGCTTCCAATCGTCGGCTACGTTGATGCCCTTCTCGCGCAGCGACTGGCGGACCGTGCCGGCATGACGCCGGGGCACGTTGTTGGGGGTGAGGCGGCGATTACGTTGCTTAAGGCTCTGCACGTAGTCGCTCCAGGCCTGTTGCTGATGCCGGGCGATGGAGGCTGCGCTGATTGCTTCCCGGTAACGACTGCTGCCCAACTGGTACTGGCGATAGCTTTCATTCAGTTCGGCCAGGGAGTCCTGGTAGTGGCGATAATTAACCTCGGCATCGCCGCGCACGGTTTCGGCGAATAACTCAAAGAACGGCTCCGCCTGCTGCTTGATGCTCTCAGTCAGGTGAGCCGCCGATAGCAGCATAATGGGCAACGTCGCCAGCAGGGTTTTGCCCTCGGGGCGTTGCAAATCCTCGGGTGTAAGGTTCAGGCCGGTCAGCTTGAAATCGTGGTGCACCATCAGGAACGTCATCGGCACACCCAGGGCCGCCCGCGCGCGCTCATCGGGCGTCGAGCGATCCACCAGATGATTGACCAGCGCCAATTGCGCAAAGTACGTAGTGCCGATGCAGCCGACGATGACCACGGCCGCCCAGATTGTCGTGCGCAGACGGCTCCAGCCCTGACGCAAACCCTTTTTCAGCACCATGCCCAGCCCCAGCAAGGCCACCGCCGTGCCGGCGATCAAGCGTCCGTAGAACTCGATGGACTCCACTTGATGATGGCTGGCCAAGCCGCCGACCACATCCAGCAAACGGGCGTTGAAGCCCATTTCAACCATCAGGTACAGCAGCGTCAGGGTCAGCATCACCAGGGCAAGCACACGTTCCTGGCGCCGTGGCAGGGGGTTCTTGTCTTCCCGTAGCCAGCGCATCAATGAAGTGGCTGGCGAGCGGTGCAACGCACGGGGAGCAAATCGCTGGAGCGGTGTCAGGCTGGTCACGACTTGGTCTCCACCCTGGAGATCAGGTTGATCTCTACTCGGCGCCGGGGTGGCGTAGTGGCCTGTGCATGTTCGACAACCGCATCGGCTACCGGCTGCGGCAGCGCGGAAGGAATCGACTTCTTGGCCGGCGGTTTGGGCGCGGGTTTGGTTAATGGGGCTGGCACCCTCGCCTCGGGTTTGGCCACCGGCGGCACGGCTGGGGGCACCGGCACAGGCCTGGTGGCCACTGGCGGTCTGGACGCCGGTGCAGCGACAACCTGCGGTCGGGCTTTGGACAAGCCATGCAGCAGCCCCGGCAGGTCGACCTTCATCGGCCCACGGAAATTCTTGTCCTTCGAGGAATAGGTCCAGGCTTCGGAGCTGCGGCCATTCATCTGCATGGCGACGAAACTCTTGCCGTCCTCACTGCGCTGGAAGGCCAGCATATCGCCACAACCCCCCAGTTGATAAGGGCCCCAGACTGTATTTCCGGAGATCACCACCAGCGCGGTTTGCGAGTCGCACTGGGCGGTGCGATAGCTCATGACCACCGCCGTGTCGCCGTCCAGATCCATCGTGGTTTCAACGGTGCTTTCACGCCAGTCGTCAGGCAGTTGCACCTGCAACTTGCGCTCATGCAGGCTCAGATAGGCCCTGCCCGCCGGGGTTTCCATATGACTGAAAGGCCCGGCCACTGAATTGAAGCGGCCGATCACCTGATCGGCCTGCACTCCGAACGCGCTGCACAGCAGTACGAGCAACAAACCGCGAGTCACTAGGCTGGCCAGTGTTCGCAGCGCTCTGATGGGTTTCAACGTGGTTCTTCCTTTAACCGGATACTTGGGCGAGCCGACATTCCGCTGCGCGCCGGAATGCTAGCATAAAGCCATAAATTCGCGATAACCCCGTCGTACCCTGCACATTGCGCGACTACTTTTCTGCAATGTTTTCCAGGACGGGACTGTCACCCATGCTCCGCCGCCAGCAATGACCTGAACTGAGCAATACTCTCTGCAGGCAGCCCCGCAGCTTCGAATACTGCGCAGGTAAAACTGACGGGGGCGGGACCCGGCGCCGTAATGATACGCTCGCTAATTACCGCGCCCTGGCTGCTTTGATAAAACGAGGCGCCCGCGTAAGCCGAGGCATTCTGCTGCAGGAACTCAGCGCTGTTTGAGGTATGAGCCACCCGATCCAGAAGACCCGCCCTTGCCAGTGCAAGTGTGCCGCCACAGATGCCGGCAATTGCCGCTCCACTGGCATGACCGGCGCTCAGGAAGTCACGCATATCCGGTGCATCCGTTTGCTCCCAGATCATGCCTCCAATAACCACCACCACATCAGGCTGCCACTCAAGGCATTCTTGCAAGCTGCTATCCACCGTGACAGGCAATCCACCCTGAGAGCTGAACTGTCCTGTTACAGGGCTGAAAAATCTGACGTCGATCCCGTAAAACGGAAGGCCAGTGCCTGCGATAAAAGCGTATTCCCAATCTGCAAAACCAGGTGTCAGTATCAAACCCACGCGAGCCATCAATTAAATCCTCCATGAATACAAAAAAACTGACCATACCGCGTGCCTGCAGGATAAGCGCGATGTTCTGGAAACCTTCGCGAGCAGGCTCGCTCCCACAGCGAGAGTCACGCTGACCAGCAGCAAGCTATAGCCAGGCATGATCCTTGGCACATGCAGTTGTGTTTGGCAAAAACTCAGCGTTGCACCGCGATGCATTTGATCTCCACGAGCAGGCCCGGTCGTGCCAGCTCACTGACACCTATGCATGTCCATGCACAGGTGCCCCTTGGAAAGACTTCATCCTTTACACGTCTGAAGACAGGCATATGGCGCTGCATATCAACGTGATAAGTGGTCATTTCGACGACGTCTTCAAATGTGCAGCCACCCGCGGCCAACACGAGCCGCAGATTTTCCCACGCGGCCAAAAACTGCTGCTGCGGGTCCTCAATCACTGACAACTGCGGCGTACGGCCGACTTGACCCGCGCAGTAGAGGGTTTTGCCAACCTTTACTGCTGGTGCGTAACCGGCACGCTCGGCTAGCAACCTCATTTCATCTGGAACGATGATCTGACGATCAGTCATGGTCTTGGCAATCCAGGAATTTAAAGGCCACAAAACCTACTCCACTACCAGAGCGCCGTCCAGCCGAGGCACATCGCAGCAGAGGTGAGCGTTGGTTTAACCGGCGATCAATAGCCTGGAGTAATCGCAAAGCCTTTGTGCCATCGCCCCGATATCTTGACTGACACCCACCCAGCGGCCTGGTCGATAAAGGGCGACATAATCAATATCAGGTAGCGGCGGGTCGGATTTTATTTCGCATAAGTCACCCCGTTCCAGAAGATGCTGCAGGCAGTGTTTGGGTAAATAAGAAATACCCAGCCCTGACATGGTCAAGCCGACTTGTGCGAGCAAGTTGCTCACGGTGACGGTTCTTGAGAAATTGATATTTTCATGCGCGAACCATCTTTCATAGAATAGGCCGGAACCAGATGAAGTCCCTTGGGCCAATAGTTTTTGCTCAGAAAGATCATTCAATGTTCACATTCGTTCGCTGTCCAGTAACCTGGGCGAGCACATCCAGACCAGGCGTACCGTTTGCAATGCAACCGTTACGGATCTGGAGTCAGAGAATATATCTGGCAGAACAACAAGGTCTAACTGGTCTTGTTCAAACTTGCGAAACAGCTCGGCCCCTACCTCGACGACGGGTTCCAATTGCAGGCGCGGATAAACCTCACTCACGGCCTCAACCAGTGAGGGCAGCCAGGTCATGGCTGTCAATTCCGTAACGCCAATACGATATCTACCGACCAGGGCGGACTTGTCACTGACTTCACCGAGCATTTGATCGCGCCTGTAGAGCAGGTCGGTCGCATGCTCCAACAGCAAAGAACCTTTTGTGGTCAGTCGGGCGGTGCGCCGGGTGCGATCAAACATGGCGACACTGAAGGTTTCTTCAAGCTCAACGATTCGTTTGGAAATCGCAGACTGGGACATATTCAACTTGGTAGCCGCCGCTTCGAAGCTTCCGAGCTGAGCAATCCAGTACAGAGCCTCCAATTGTTTAAAAGTCACCATTAAGAGAAGCCTTGTGTATATCCGGTAGTGTGAAAAGAGCGGCGGCATGGTCATCAACCCGGGGGATCTGATACTCGGAGACGCTGACGGTTTGCTTTGCGTGCCGTTTGATTCTGCGCAATACATTCTGGACGCCGCACTGACCAAGTGCGCGGCGGAAAAGGTCACCGTTCAAGAGATCGAAGAAGGTCGCCTTGATACCACCTGGATTGACGCACAGCTGCAACGCCTGGGCTGCAAAGCATGAAGATCGTCATTCTCGACCGTGACACGCTATCGCCGCAAACCGTGCTGCGCACGCCCTCATTCGAGCATGAGATCCAGTCCTACGGGCGCACGGCAGCCGAGCAAGTGGCCGATCAGATCGCCGATGCTGATATCGTAGTGCTCAACAAGGTGAAGCTGACCCGTGAAGCCATCGCAACCGCGAAGAAGCTTCGCCTGGTTGCGATTGCCGCCACGGGTACGGATAACGTCGATATTGCTGCATGCCAGGCCCGTTGCATCGTGGTCAGCAATATCCGCAACTACGCCATCAACACGGTGCCGGAGCACACCTTTGCCCTGATCTTTGCGCTACGCAGGAGTATTTGTGCCTATCGTGAAGCGGTACGCCGGGGCCGCTGGCAAGAAGCCCAACAATTCTGCTTCTTCGATTACCCCATCAAGGACCTGGCAGGCTCCACGATTGGCATCATCGGCGATGGTGTGCTTGGCCAGGCCGTAGCCAACATGGCGCGCGGGCTCGGTATGCGGGTGATTTTCGCCGGTTACAAAGGCCATTCCGGCCTCGGCTCGCTGTATGTACCGTTTGAGCAGACGCTTGCTGAAGCCGACATTCTGACCCTGCACTGCCCGCTGTTGCCTGAAACTCGCAATATGATTGGTGCCCCCGAGTTTGCCCTGATGCGCCGCAAGCCTTTGCTGATCAATACCGCGCGCGGCGGGCTGGTAGACGAAAGTGCTGTGGGGGCTGCGCTGGAGGCAGGGCAGATCTCTGGAGCAGGCTTTGATGTAGTGATGACAGAACCGCCTGCACCGGATCATCCATTTATGAAACTGGTTGATCGTAACGACTTTATTCTCACCCCCCAAGTCGCGTGGGCGAGTGATGAAGCCGTACAAGGGTTAGCGGACCAACTGATCGATAACATTGAAGCGTTTGTCCGTGGCGAGCCCAGAAACGTAGTTTAAAAACCGATAGTTGAATCAAAGCTGATAACTACCTGGATTGGCATTCAATGCTAGAACTCATAGCAACCTTTAATAAGCAGGTTGTGTCTAAAACTTTGGAGGACGCTCAATGATTGACCACCTTGATCACCTGGTACTGACCACTGTAAATCTCGAGGCCTGTAAAGACTTCTATATCCGCGTGCTCGGCATGCGATTCGAAGCCTTTGGCGAGGGCCGCCGGGCGCTCCACTTCGGCAACCAGAAGATCAACATTCATGTACGCGGGCATGAATTCGAACCCAAGGCTCACTTACCCGTTTCCGGGGCGCTGGACCTTTGCTTTATTACGAACATAAGCCTGGATAAGGTCATTGCCCACCTGGAGGCAGAGTCCTGGCCGATCATTGAAGGGCCGGTGCTGCGTACCGGTGCGACAGGCACTATTCGTTCGGTTTATCTGCGCGATCCGGACTTGAACTTGATCGAGCTGTCCGAGCTGCACCAAAACTGAGTCCCCGTTAAAACGTAAAAGGCCGGGTATGAGCACAATGTTGTTCACTTAAGCGATTTCTACCTCTGTGGGAGCGGCGGTGCGACGATTCGACTTGCCCGCGATGGTCGTAAACGATGACGCGAATTTACTTAGTAAATGCGGCGCTCAGAAGACCATCGCGGGCAAGCCCGCTCCCACAATTGAGTAGCGTTGCTCTTAAGTGAACAACATTGCGGGTATGAGCACCGTTGTGCCCTCCGACACCGCCTTGCTTTCGTTGACCACGCACGGTCTGGACAGTGCCAGCTGTCCAGACCTGCGCCAAGCAGTCCACAGAACATTTAAGTCATTTCTTCTGTGGGAGCCTCAACCCCCCTCTTCTGCCCTCCCCGCCGCAATCAGGAAAAAAAATTGCGCCTGAAATGAACTGTTTTCAGAGGCGGTTACCCCTGAAAAAATTATCAAGGCCGTCCATTTTTTGGCGATTCCGTTCGTCCTGGAAATCCAGGCGCAGGCCTCATTGATCGGGTGAACGCCTCAGTCAATATACGTTTGCGCACTCTCTACCCCCACGCTTGGCGATGTTATAAACAACGTTATAAAACTTGATTACTTAAATATTATTAAACCGAACTACAAACAACGTCAATAAAACGACACCCACCAAACAAATTACAAAAACGCCACTGTATTGACATGCCAGTTTAGGCTCGGCAATAATCTTCCCGGCTCATAGAGCCTGTTGATGCAAATATCATAATCACATGTATTGCCCAACATTAAGCGACCCGAAACACCTCACTGGATAGTGCCTGGGTGCACTCTATCCATGCTATTGCTTTTTCACGCTCGCAGGGCAGTAATTAGTTGTTCTGTTGTTTTTTATTGCCGTTTGGTGACGAGCTTGTTCTGGGCAATTTCGCTGGCTGTCTACTTGCCCCTCTACTTATTGACGAGTAAAAAACATGAAAAAAGTCGTATTGTCTCTGGCTGCCTTGACGTTGTCTGTTACTGCTTATACTGCAGTGGCTGCAAGTGGCAACGTCGCCTTCACAGGTGAAATCGTGCAGTCCACCTGTAAAGTGTCGGATCGCGACCAGAACAAACAAGTTTACCTGGGCAAGTATCCAACTACTGCATTCCCGACCTCTGGCTCCACCAGTGGCGCCAAAGCATTTGATATCAACCTGGAAAAGTGCGAAGCCGGTGATTACACCCTGCGCTTTGATGGCAACACTCCTGCCGGTCACCCGGAACTTCTGGCCGTGACTGGCGGTGCAGCCGGTGTCGGTATCGAAGTACTGGACAACAATGGCGCCACGCTGCCAATCAGCCAGAACGTGACCAGCCCCGCTCTCGTAACTGTTGCTGCAGACGGCGCGAACCCGGGTTCTGCCACCTTCAACCTGCGTGCTCGCTACAAGTCCTACCAGGACGTGGTGACAGCCGGTCTGGCGAACTCCACCGCGACCTTCTCCATCGAGTACAAATAATCACATTCGCTGGAGAAATACTGGCCAAGGATGGCCTATTTTTGAGCGCTTGAATTACCTATGAAAAAAGTACTCTTGTGTGCTTTGCTCGCCTGTTCCGCGAACACGTTTGCTGGCATTCAGGTGGACGCCACACGCGTTATATACAATAGCGAAAGCAAATCAACATCGCTCTCCATCACTAATGATAGCGATGATACCTATATGGTTCAGACCTGGCTGGATACCGGTGACGCGGCCCAGATCCCCACTGGTATACCGATTATTGTCACCCCCCCCATTTTAAAACTGGCGCCGCAAAAAGACGCTATTTTACGCTTTATCTATTCCGGCAAAGGGTTGCCACAGGACCGTGAGTCGCTGTTCTGGATCAATGTCCAGGAAATCCCTCCTGCCCCGAAACAAGACAACGTACTGCAAGTTGCCATTCGCACTCGGATTAAATTGGGCGGCCGCGAAAACTGAGTGCAACACCTGACCTTTCCGGTACGGTGCTGCCCCTATGTCCTATTCCGAACTCAGCGTTGAAGAGCGCGCGATCA
>NZ_JBUZTQ010000061.1:0-10356 GCF_055408445.1 Pseudomonas sp. B414
GCTACTCCTCTTGGGTTGGTGATTGCTCGCACAACCATCAAACCCGGTAGCCCCGTTCTTTTTCAAGAGGGGTGTCAGATCAAGTCGAGACTTCTACATTTTAGACCTGTCTATATTTTTTGAACCTCAGGCAGCGAGGGCTGCAAAAATCGGTGGGTATTTCAGACCTTCCTTAGGTGTAAGAATTCCTTTTGCACCAACTTACTCGTGAGAAGCTAAAGTCTTAGTCGCCTGATGCAAAGCAGTCATAAGGTCCTCAAGATTGAAATTCCATTTACCTCCCTCAACGGGGGGATAAATTTCTATTTCAATTGGTCTTCCTGGCTCATGTGATACCTCAGCCAACTGACTCGATCCCGCCCAAATCTCGAATACACAATTCTCTCGATCTGGGGGGCTTGTTATTACAGTAGATAAAAGATTCATGGCTTCGGGGGCTCCAACAAACCAATAAATTTCCATCAGATAGCGGAACAACGCATCGTTGCTGCCGAACGACAAGTACAAAGCCCTGGAATTGACCTGTCACTTCCCCTCCAAGAAAAAATACACCCCAAAATCATTAAATACTTGACTCAAACGCTTCCATCTTCGTATCCCTCGAACTCCCACAAACCTAACCTTGATACCTTTCTTGAAACTTCATTCCAATTTTTACCCGAACAGCCTTGTAGAAATTTTTCAATGGAAAGAACAATTTTTTGATAATTGTAGTCACGGACAATAAGGTAATGTTGTCCAACAAGAACCTCGTCCAACCCGAGATTTTTTTCAATCCATGCCGGAGTACAAACCTCTATATCAAAGGACTCTTCGCCTTCTTCACCTTCGGGGCCAATCATAGCCTGAAGAAGAAAGCAAAAGCTGCCTGCGCATTCCGGCTGGTAATTTTCAAGATTGTAAATGTCGGGGCTATGAAGCCGTTTTAATTTCGCGTTCATAGTTTAGTCCGTGATATCCAAATGACCATTGGACTGCCACTTCTTTGTCTCCTGCCCAGGAAATCTTTGCTCAAAGTTAGCCTGAGTCCCCTGCTGATATGGCTTGTAAGTAGGTGGCCTATATTGCCTTAAGCCATCCTGACTAACTAAGGTTTTTCCATCACTTGCAACTTTATACCCATCGCCAACCCAAGCCTTCCCCATAACCTCAGCTTGTTCTCTTGTACCTGACCCAATGCCGAAATTACCTTTACCTTTCGAAGCCTCACTGAGTTGACCACTCAACTTTGCCCAATCGCCTGTGCCTTTTTCACCTTTCCCCGCGAGCAGTATAGCTGCCCATTTAGCGGCACTAGCAGCCTTGTCGGGGTCTACATCAAAACCTAATCCAGCTGCAATATCAACCCCAGCCTGGGCCGTTCCGTCTGCAACACCTCCCGCGACAAGAAATATTTTTGCGTTGGTATTGAAAAGCTGAACAGCACCCATCGCATTTTTCAGGCTTTCAGGGATATCGCTGGATGCCCGCGCTTGTGAGAGTAACTCGAATGTCTGATTCGATTCAGCAACGAAATTCTGATACGCCGCTCGGCAACCTTCTGGATCAGACGTGCAGAAGTCAAGTAAGCGCTTGTCATTCGCGTCATTCAGGTCCGCAAATTTATTTCTGACCTGATCGCAGGTTTTGGTGGCACTACACTCTCGCGCCTCCTTAATTAACATTACAACTTCTTGATGACTAAGAAAGTTGTACTGCGTTGCGTTCTGCGCAACCCAAGCCCCAGTTTGCAGGCTTTCACCTGTCGCACTGCTCTGCGTCGAGGCTGCTAACAGGCCTACGAGCTGTGAACTCATGTTCAACAGATCTTTATCGCCACCGACCCATGTATTGAGCTGGTCAACCAGCGCTTCGTTTGCACCTGCAGCCAGGGCGCCAGTCTTGAAATCGCCACCGCTGACTTTGGCTAACAACCCACCGACCATGGCATGGATCATGACTTTCTGTACGCTACCCTCGGCGTAGATCCCTTGGGTGTAATCCCCAACCGCATTGAAACTGGCTGCAGCCAAGGTGTTAAACAAGGCGCTTTGCAGGGCCTTACCCAACTCCCCGCCCTGCCCCATGATCTTGCTCAAGGCCAACGAGGTGCCATTTTGCAAGCCTTGACTGGCAGCGAATTGAGCAACACCTTTCCAGGTACTCAAATTGACATTGATCTTGCCGGTGAGCGCATCAGTGCCTGTGCCTGTCAGATCGTTTATATAACCCGATGTAATACCTGCGGTAATCCCTGAAATGGCGTAACCCTTCAGCGCATTACTGGAAGTCACGTCTTTGAGCACAGCTCCCAGATTACCGCCGTTGTTGATAAAGCTGACGCTTGCATTAGTTGCGGCCCCGGTGGCAATAGCAGCGCCTCCTGCAGCCAATGCTCCGCCGCTTGCTCCGCCCAACGTGGCAAATGCAACAGGGCCTACGGCCCAAGCCATAAAGATTGCGATTGCTAATTGCGCGCCTACTCCGAGACCCGCATTGCTGTACTTGAAGGACTCGTGAATTTCCTTAACCTGACGCCAGTCCACGTCCCCGCGTTTTTCAGCTTCTTTTAGCCATGCCAGTTGCGGGTCTGCCTTGACCATCGCGTCGATGGATTGGCTGATTGTGTGTTGGTCGATCTGCTTGATGTCGATGTTCAAACCATCGACGGCTTTGATCACAATATTGCCTTCGGCAATCATCTGACTCTGGCGCAAAGTCTCATCAGTGTTGCCTTTTCCTTTGGAACTGGTCCAAGCCAAATCACCTTTGCTCTTGGTATGGCTTTCGTCGTGCAGGTCCTTGACCGCCTCAAACGTCACTGCGCCACCACTGCTGATCGTGATGTCTTTACCGCTATCAAGCTTGGCCGCCTGATAGAGCTGATCCCCACCACTACTAAGGGTCAGATCGCCACCCGTCTTGATTTCGCTACCGATATTTTTTATATCGGTGACTTCGTCTCGTTGGGTTTTCTTGCTCCCCCAGTTACCTTTTTTGTTCATGTCATACAACGAGTAGTTACTGTCTTGCGCAGCCAGTAGATTCAACTCGTTGTCGGCGTGGACGTAGGCTTCGTTGCCTGCACTGATTTTGCTCGCAATAAGGGTCAGATCTGTACCCGCAACAGCGATCAAGTCGCCACCCGCGTTCAGTTCTGCTGATTGTTGCGTCACCTGGTCCGATTGGGTGGTGGTTTTGGTTTGGCCTTTTTTGCCTTTGGAGTAGTCGTGTTGTTCATTGGCAGCGGCTGCCAGGGTCAGGTTTTCACCAGCAGTGACGCTCAGGTCTTTGGCTGCACTGACGGTGCTGGCGATAACAGCAATATCACGCCGGGCATCTATGGCCAGGTTACCGCCGACATCCACTGTCGAAGCGTGTTGCAAGACAGAACTCTCAGTGCCGCTGATGCGGCGGCGTTGGTAGTCGTAGCTGTCTTCTTCGGTCTGGCTGGCAATTATCACGTCGCGTCCGGCAACAATGGAGGCATTACCTCCTGCCTTGAGGGTGCTGCCGATGCTTGCTAGATCACGTCCAGCGTTGAGCTTGAGGGTGTCGGCGGCTTCAAAGCGGGAAGCATCGCTTACCACATCGTTACGCAGTTGATAACCATCACCTTCACGCTTAAAGGTAGTGACCGTGCGTTCGTTGATGATGTCGCCAGTGACTGCAGTTGCACTGATATCGCGCCCTGTCACAACCCCACCACGGTTGTTACTGATCGAGTCGGTGGCGAGCATTTCCAGGCGGTTGCCCGCCTGCATGAGACCGCTGTTGTCGATATTGCCGGCAACCATGGTCAGGTTGTTGGTCGCGCGCAATGTGCCGCTGTTATGCAGATCACCGCCGGAGATCAAGCTAACGTCCTGGCCTTGGATCAACGCGCCGTTTGGCGCTAGACGGTTGTTAGCCTGGGCCAGGTAAAGCACGGGGGTCAGAACTTTTTGACCGTTAACCTGGGCCTCTTCCATCCACACGATGTCGTGGGTCAGCGCGGCCACTTGTTCGGCGGTCAAAGAAATACCCAGTTGAAGGTTCAGTGAGTCCTTGTATGAAATGGCGTTGTCCATCAGATAGCGGAACAACGCATCGTCGCTGGCGATACCGTCGATATAGCGCTGGCCGGTACGGGCAACAACCGCTTCGCGAATCAATCGTTGCTCATAAAGCCCATCACCCAGACGGCGATTGTTCTCGTCGGGGGTCACACCCAGCTTGTCGAGCAGGTAGTCTGAGCTCATGAACTGTTTGAGGTCGGTGAGCGCTGGATTGGTTTCGATCAAGTACTTGTGGCTGTTATCCACCGCAGCGACTTCAGGCAATCCTTGCACACGATTGATTGACTGGGCATTGATGTCCAATACCAGCGGCCCTTGACTGTTGATCGAGCCGGTAACCGGCTGATCATCAAGGCTGAAGCCACGTTCCTGTACCGCGCTGTAGTCCAGTGCTGTTTCTCGGTTTTGCAGCGAAATTTCGCGGCCTGCGATATTGAAGTCACTACTCCCCAGGGGAGCAGTGCTCGCAGCATCGGTATTACCTTCTTGACCACTTAGACGGAACAAACCATTTTGCCCGGTGGGCAGACTGAAGCCCGGCAAGGTCACCGGGTTCACTTGTTGTTGCGCCAGATCCGGCGGTAGTTGTGAGGTAATCGCCGGTTTGACCGTGGAGGCAAACACAGCTGAGTTGGTGTTGTGGTTTTGCGCAGGATTAT
The DNA here is from genome assembly GCF_055408445.1 of Pseudomonas sp. B414. NCBI lineage: Bacteria > Pseudomonadati > Pseudomonadota > Gammaproteobacteria > Pseudomonadales > Pseudomonadaceae > Pseudomonas > Pseudomonas sp. B414. The sequence continues at coordinate 4,697 of NZ_JBUZTQ010000061.1, forward strand.
TGATATCCGTAGCATTCGGGCGGATGACGCTGTTGTTGATTTGCTGGGTGGCGTTGACCGTTACTGAGCCTGCGGCCTGGATGACGGCCTGGGCAATGACACTCCCCGAAGTAGGTACTACATAGGTGCTGGTCTGAAAAAAGTTGCCAATACCGGCCATGACCTGAGCCATGCTCATATCACCCGGACGGTAGTCAGCCGAACCAGGGTTGTTGTAGAGGTTGAATTGGTCCCGGCGATTGATAAAGGTGTTGTAGTAACCGCGATCACGGGTATAAAAGCCCGAACTCAGATGACGCTCCTCGCCACCCGCAGCACCGGTGTTATTCAGCACATCGGTGTTGATCAGAATATTTTTTGCAGCGGATACCGAGCTGTAGAGGTTATCGAAAGTTTGACTGCCAACCGTCAGATCACCACCGGAATTGATAAATGCCGAGGCCGAACTGCCCTTGATCACATCTTCATAACGCTCGACCGAGCTGAAGTAGAGTTCGCAGCCTTTGCCCTTACAAAAATCGTTCGAGTAGACGTTAATACTGCCCGAAACCAGCTTTTTCTCAGTGCTGAATTGATCCCTGCGGTTACTCAGGGTGTCCGCCAGCAAACGCATATTGCCGGTGCTTTCCAGTGAACCCGAGATGTTTTCGATCAGCTCACTGCGCCCGTTCGCATCGTCCCGAGCGATATCCAGACCACCGAGGCTGTAGACATCGCCAAAGCGGTTGCTGAAATCATTGACCCGCAGGGTCATGTCGTTACCGCTAAAGATCAGGCCTTTATCGTTGAGTAGGTGGGTGGAGTTCAGGCGGACCTTTTCGGCACCACCCAGAGTGCCGTAGTTGTTCAAGGTGGTAGCGTTGACCGTCAAGTCGCCCACAGAGGTCAGGCGACCACGGTTATTCAGGGTCGCGCTGTTGATCTGGGTAATTGCCCCCCCGGCGATCCTAGCACCGTCGCCCAAGTCCATACTGGCGCTGGTGAGTTTCATGTCACCCAAACTGCTGATACGACCATTACCGCTGTAACCACCGGTGAGCGTCAGATTAAGGCTGCCATCACTGGCCAGAAGACCTTCGTTGGTCCACGTGTCACCTGTTCCACTCAAACTTTGCGAACCCAGTAACTGACCGCTGGCGGTCTGGGTGAACTGGCCAATTTCAAGGTTCAAGCGACCGGCCTGGATGACGCTGCTGTTGGTCCAGCTGGCGGCCTTGATATCCAGCTGACCGTTGGTAACAAAACTGCCGCCAGCACGAGTAACCTGGTCTGAAGTCAGATCGAATTGACCGCTACCGCTGTGAACGACACGCCCACCGTTATTATTGAGCCCACCGGCCTGTAGATTGAGATGATCGTTGGCGCTTTCCAACACACCGAAGCGGTTATCGAACAGACCCGAGGCACGAATATCCGTCGTACCAGTGCGGCCCATCGCCCGCAGGTTGCCGTTGACGTTGTTAATATCTTGCGCTGCAATCCGAAGCGTTTCGTCGCTTTCGATCAAGCCAAAGCGGTTGCTCAACGTGCCCGTCAGGCCGAAGTCGATGTCCCTCGCGCCGACTTTGCCCCCATTACCTTCTGCCGTCCCTTGGTTGTCGAAGTGCTCAGCCGTGACCTTGAGGAGGGTGTCGGCATAGACACCACCACCCTGATTGTTGAAGGTACTGGTGACGATGCGGTTTTCGCCGCCCAGTGCAGACAGGTGGCCCATTTGATTAAGCAGCCCGCCCTTGGCCTCGATGTCTAACGATTGCGCTTGGGTGATACCGCCGCTGTTGTCGAACAAGCCAGTGACCAGTTTGATCCAGCCTTTGTTGCTGTTGAGCACGCCGCCTGTATTGTTAGAAACCCTGGCTATCTCAAGGTCCAGATTGCCACCGAAGCTGTCGATCCTGCCGCCTTGGTTGTTCAAGGCACCACTGAGGCGCAACTGGTTGTCGGTCTGACTTTGCAGCGTACCTTGTTGGTTATTGAGGGTACGGGCGACTAAGTCGAGTCGGCCTTTCTGGCTGAAAATCAGGCCGTCCTGCTGATTGTTTACATCACCGGCCAATAGTTTGATGACCAGGTCTTTCTGGCTGGCCAAGGTGCCTTGGGCGCTGTTGTCCAAATCACCTTGAGTGAGGATCAGGTTGAGCTGATCCTGGCTGATCAGTTGACCGTCCCGGTTATCCAGGCTAGCTGCGTTGAGTCGCAGGGCCCCACCACTGGCCAAGCGGGCGTTATTGGCGTTGATCAAGGCACCGCTTAAAGTGCCTTCAAGGGTTCCTTGGCTGATCAGTTGCCCTGCGCTATTGTCCAGGCTTTGCCCGATCAGCTTGAGAGTGGTGGCACTGACTTTACCGCCCCGGTTAATCAACTCGCTCTGGGCATGATTGAAATCCAGCCCCTTCTCAGCCGAAATCAATCCGTTGTTGCTGTTCTCCAGACGCCCCGCAACATTGAGGGTAACGTCGTCTTGACCTGAGATAATCCCCTGATTGTTGTTCAGGCTGGCCGCGCGGATATGCTGCTTGCCCTGACTGACCAGGGCGCCCGAATCGTGGTTATCCAAAGCACCAATGAGAGCAACCTGCAGAGCACCACCCTTGCTCGACAACGTGCCCTGGCCACTGTTATCCATGCTGTCGCCAATCACTGTCAGGTCATTCCAGCCTGAGATCAGTCCTTTGTCCGCGTTGATTATGTGTTCCGCTTCAACGCGTAATTGGTCTGCACTGAGAATGACCCCGCGATCACCGTTATCGATGCGTTTGGCGGCAAGAGTGAACGCTGTCTGGCTGGATATTTCCCCTTGTTCACGGTTGACCAAGGTAGCCAGACGAGCAAAGGTGAGCGGACCTTTAGCACTGATCAACCCGGCGTTGTTGTGCAGATCCCCGCCTTGCAGGTCAATGGCCACGGCTCGCTCGCCAATCAGGCGACCTTGGCGTTGAATGAGTTGTTGAACAGTGAACCTCAAGTCGCCCTTGGCGGAGATTTCCCCACCGTAGCTTGAGTCCACATGCTGACCCGCCAAGGTAAGGTCGCCTTGGCTGTTTATAAGACCAGCATTGTTTTCAAGGTTCGCTGTGGTCAGTTTCAACGCCTGCTGACTACCTATCACTCCGCCACGGTTATCCACATCGCCTGCCGTGACAGACAAGGTGCCATCGCTGACTAAATTGCCCCCCTGACTATTATCCAAAGACCCGGTATTGAGGGTCTGGAGAGTACCTGCAGAGAGCCGTCCCTTATTGCTGTTGTTCAATGAGGCGGAGGTCACGGCAAGAGCCGTCGCGGCCGTAATCAATCCTTGATTGTTGTTGTCCAGAACCCCTTCAACCTTCAGGTTCAGACTTCCACGACTGGCAAGCGCACCACTGGACTGGTTGTCCAGACTGGCCGCCTCGACCTCTAATGAGTTTTGCGCTGACAGGACCCCTTCGACGCTGTTATCCAGTGCTTTGGCCACTCGCAATTGAAGGTTATCGGCACTGATGACCTTACCGCCCCGGTTGTTCAGCGAGTCTGCCGCAAGCACAAATGATTGCTTGCTGGAAATTTCGCCGCCCTGACTATTGTCGACTGCACCCAAGTTACTCAACAGCAACTGGCCCGGTGTCGCAATCAGCCCACGGTCGCGGTTGATCAGCACTCCATTATTTAGGTTCAGGTTGATGCCCGTGTTGCTGGTCAGCTCTCCACGGTCGTGCTGGTCCAAACCGGTCAAGGTTGCGTTAACCGTGGACTTGGCAAAGATCGAACCTTGCTGACTGTTATTCAGTTGCCCGGAATTGAGGCTGATTCCGGCGTCACTGTTGATGCTGCCTTTTTGGCTGTTGTTCAGGCTCGCACTGTGTATTGCAATGTTGCTCTTGGCACTGATTATTCCACCCTGACTGTTGTTCAAATCGGCACTCACCAAGCTGGCCGTGCCATCTGCCAACAGTTTGCCTCCCTGATTATTCAGCACGCCCCGCGTGGTGACCGATAGCGTATTCGCTGCAGACAGAATGCCGCCCTGGCCGTTGTTCAAACTGGCAGCGTTGACTGTTAAAGCGCCTTCACTGATAAGCACGCCCTGGCTCTGGTTAACCAGATCTGCGGTCAGATTGATCTGAAGGTCTTTTTGGCTCGTGACGCGTCCACCCAAGCTGTTATCCAGCTGACCACCGTTAAGCTCCAGCCCTTCACGCCCTGCAAGCAGACCTTTGCTCTGATTGAGCAGACGTTGCACCGTCAGGTTAAGACCACTGTCGCCAATGACTTTACCGCCGCTGTTGTTCAGCATATCTGCAGCCAGCAGCACCTTGGCCTGGCTAGAGATTTCCCCTTGCTGATTAAGGATGCTTTGGATTTGCAGGTTCACGCCTCTGTCAGCAGCGATCAAGCCCCCATTGCGGTTGTCCAGCGTGGTGCTCTTGAGCGTCAGTGCACCCTCACTGACCAGTTCACCACCTTGCTGATTGAGCACACCAACTGCAGCCTGCACCCCGCCTTTGGCAGTGATTCGCCCAGCGCCGTTTTCGACCTGATTAGCCTTGAGGACTAAAAGACCATCGCTACTTAGTTTGCCGCCGCTGCTGTTGTCCAGGCTCTCCAACTCAACAAGAGCGTCTGCCTTGCTGCTGACAACCCCTTTCTGGCTGTTATCAAGGCGGCCACCGCTCAGGGTCAATGCCCCGTCAGCGATCACCAGGCCACCGTGATTGGCCAAAACATCGCCATGCAACGTCAGGGCTGCTTTGCTGGAAACCAATCCTGCTTGGGAGTTGTTCAACTGGCCAACGGTGACCTGCTGCGACCCTTGACTGACCAGATTGCCCTGATTGCGGTTGTCGAGTAGCCCAGTGATAGAGGCGGTCAAGCCTCCTTGGCTCGACAAAGAACCTTGGCCACTGTTATCCAGACTCGCGGCCTGAACAGTTATCCAGTTAACCGCGGAAAAAATACCGAGTCGGTTATCGATAGCACCGCTTGCAGTCACGTTCAGATTGCTACCCAACAATTTACCCGAGCGGTTGTCCAGACTTTTGGCGGTAATACGGGTCTGGCTAGCCGAGATTTCACCCGACTGATTACTCAGTTGTCCGGCCGTAATACTTGCCCGCTCAGAGCTGGCAATCAGGCCCTTGTCGTTGATCAGTTGTCCGGCGTTGAGCACCAAGTCGTTCAGGCCTATTACTCGCCCATTCTGGTTATCCAAAGCGGCCAGTACCGTGACATCAGTGCTGTTCTTACTGTGCAGCAACCCATTGATCCGGTTGTCCAGAAGAATGGCATTGACCTTGAGTGTTTCAGTACCTAGAACCCGCCCTCCACGGTTATCGAGTCGACCGGCACTGACTTCTGTTCTCGGACCACTGAGCGTGCCGGCTTGGTTGTCCAGCGTTTGCGTAGCAGCCACCGTCAAGGCACGACTCGCAACTACGCTATTGGTATTTTTTAGATGGGTTGCTGATAGGCTGACATCACCACCCGCGTTGCGCGAGTTGTCTGAATTGACCCCGGCTTCGATAACGCCATGGTTGGTCAACTGCGCGCCGCTGGAGAGTTTGATACTGTCGCGGGCAGCGAGATTTTTACGACTGGTGAGGTCGCCTTGAGCCTGCATATCCAGTGCGGCCCCCGCATAAACCGCCCCTTGCGCGTCCAGGCTCGCAGCCTTGACCTTG
>NZ_JBUZTQ010000062.1:0-9017 GCF_055408445.1 Pseudomonas sp. B414
GCGCCGAGCTTGCGGATTTCATGACTATTCGGACACTTTAAGGCAGGCAGCGACGCAGGATTTATCACTATCACTGACCTCTTTTCTCGAAGCAAAGAGATCTTCGTGGCGCGTATATGACAACAAATCCCTCCCTTTATGAACACTACAGGCCACATAACATAAGGCGTCTAGACGACCTCAAAGGTTTAAAAAGGGAAAAGTAAAAAGCGCGGCTCTGCCGGGGCACCCCTACGGGGTTCCCCCACTTCGTGGCTCCCCCTCCGGTAATAATGCCCAGCCTGCCGGCTGGAGACTTTGTTTATGCGCTCCAAGGAGCGCTGTGACGCCTCTGCTAGCAAGGATCATCCAAACGCCTGCTGCGGGCTCACAGACGACAAAGGCGAGTAATCAGGGGATAACAGCGAGCCGGATTTCAGTGTCGTCCTGATAAAGTGATGTTGCTATTAATCTTGTCTGTGCAAGCATTCGCTCTGGATCTGATTCCAGGGAGTGGGGCCCCCCTCAGGGGGTCGAGCTGGGTGAGCGCGTAGCGCGAATGCTCTGGGATTCTGTCTTTTTGTACCTTTGCCTTTTTGTACTTCCTATGGGTCTTCTATTGCCTGAGCAATAGCCGAAGCAATAGAACGACCAATAGAACGCCACATAGATAATCAAAGACAAAAGCAGAGCAACAGCACGCCATCCCTACGGTCTGTCGTGGCCGCCCTACGGGACGCCCAAACCTTCCGGGGGATCGCCCCGTCAGGCTTTCAGGGTTCTGACTCGCTGCGCGAGCCTCCACCCTCTTTCCTCCCCCGCCCCCTGGACGGGCTTGTCTCGAAAATTCACCCGCGTGCGCGTCAGGTGAAACCGGACCAACCTGCATTCTGCAATTGCGCGACGTCTCGTTGCGGTCCGTTGTCCCTTTCTCGACTGCTACATCGCGAATCCAGGTTGGTCCGGTTTCACCTGACGCGCACGCAAGCGGTGCGGCCGGATGCTGCGCACCCTGGTTTCGCCCTGGACGGGCTGCACCAGGGCAGAACGGAAAAATTCGGCCTGGGGGCCATTTTTCCTCACCCCCCTCGTGGGCTCGGGTGGTGTCTGTCCGGCTGTTTCCGCCGTCTTCGCCGGCGGTTTATCAGAGCGGCTAAGGCCGCTCTGGACGCGTTACCATGCGATTTTCGCCTGGGAGCAAAACTCATGCAGCGTTTAGCCAAACCTTCGGACTACGTCCGGCAAGAAGTTCTCGGCCAATCGACCTACGTGCTTCCTTGGGAGCCGCGGCTGTGCCCGGGAAACCCTGCGGATGATCCCGAACTGGGCGCTCAGCTCTACAACGATTTTGCCTGCGCCGCCGTCATGGGCATCACGCAGCGATCACCAGCCGAACAGATGACTGACATCATTGATTGGGTCATTGCCACTCCTGGAGAGGCGCCCAGAGCCTTAGCGGCTGATCTCGCAGCGGCCTATCAGGACAAGCATCAGTTTCTAATAAAGGATTTGGAGCACTGGGACGAGGAGACCAAGCCGCATCGAGCGCACCTGATTTTTCACAACGAAGATATTCGCGGTCTGTCTGCCCAGGTCATCATGGCTTTACGTGTGCGTGCTGGTGGCTGACCGGGAGTGAAATTATTTTAGGTACGCATAATGTGCGGCCCGACCATGGGTTAGCGCAATCGCGATATACTTGTATAGCAATCCTTATTATGGAGTCTGGCCATGCTTGCTATTCGACTGCCTTCGGACCTGGAAGAGCGCCTGGAAAACCTCGCCAAAGCCACCGGCCGCACCAAAACCTTCTATGCCCGGGAAGCCATCGTGGCGCACCTGGACGACTTGGAAGACTTGTACCTGGCGGAACAGCGCCTGCTGGATAACCGCGCCGGTCGCTCGGAGTCGGTGCCTCTTGAGGATGTGATGACGCGTTATGGCTTGGCGGATTGAGTTTGACCGCGCTGCAGAGCGCGAGCTGGGCAAGCTCGATCCCCAAGTCGCCAAGCGCATCCTGCTGTTCCTGCAGGAGCGGGTGTCGAACCTGGAGGATCCGCGGAGCATTGGCGAAGCCTTAAAAGGCTCACGTTTAGGGGATTTTTGGAAGTATCGGGTGGGTGATTACCGGATTATCAGTGCCATCGAGGACGGCGCGTTGCGCATTCTGGTGGTCAAGATTGGCAACCGGCGAGAGGTGTACCGGTAACTAACTTGGGTACAGATGGATGGATGATGGATTGATGCCAGCTGACATTGTTGACGCCCAATCGCTCTGCCAGCTCAACCACGGAGGCGTAGCTGCCCACCCAACTTGAAGGCCTTTCTTGTAAAAAAACGCCGATATGCAACAAGGCATAACACACCGCATCGTGCGGAGAGAGACTCTCGGCAGGATGTTCAATGACGGTTCTTTTGCCTTGAAAGCTGTAGCAGATCGTAAACCCCATACCCCTACCCACAAACCCAACAAGGCGATTTGCCAGCATTCAGAGTATCTCGCTCTGTCAGTCTTTCCAATCCCCTAACTGAAAGGAACCCCATGATGATTGATGCTGACGTCCTGCGGGACTATCTAATGACACTTCAGTTAATTGCACAGCAGCAGGCCAGCTCCATCAGGTGATGAGACACAGACAGAGTGATGATGATCGAAGATCGAGTCTCTAATCGATCTCTAGTTAATTAATAGATAAATTGCTATTGAATCTCTACGTTTTTTGACGTAGTGTCTGTCTCATAAAGCCCGCCAAAAAAGATGCCATTGATGAGCCTGACCACTGAAAAACTCGATAACACCCCATGTCTCGCAGTTTTTACCTGCAGAGGGACACAACGTATTTTGCGAGAGGGAGGAAGCAAAGCATGGCGCCTATCCACCAGTAACTCGTCGAAAATGCGCTACGTTGTGTGTATCCAAAATCGAAACCTCGATTGGGGGAATGCCACTCACCCCCATGGCACCGCTTTCTTAGTGGGTAAGATTTCAGGAGTTGAATCACTAAAGGAAGACTCCAATGGAGATATTAGAAAAATCGTAAACATCAGTGAGTATGCTGAGATTGACGTACCTAACTGCTGGGTAGGTGGTAGGAATCCGATTGCATACATGAAGCTGAGCGACTTTGGCCTGAACCTCGACGAACTGAAGTTCAAGCCAGTTCCTGCCCTAACTGATCTAGAAAACCAAAGTAACGATGTCTCAGTGGCCGAAGATGAGTTGGCTGAGGATCAAGATGGGCTGACCATCGAGCAAGCCAAGAAGGGGCTGGCTATTGGCTTGGGAATCAGCATGAAGCAAATCGAAATTTTCATTCGAGCCTGAGTCACCAACGCAATCGGAAGGCAGTCCAGCACTGTGCATAACGCCGCTTATGGTAAATCCATGGATCCCAGTCATGGACAAAATCCAACGCAGCACGCGATCACTCACCCTACAAAGACAACAAGGAGCACTGATCGCCTTGGGCTCAAAATCCAACCGCCGCAATCGTTCTCATGCCCTCGCCAGCTATTGTGGCATGCAACAAACTAGCGAATTTTTAGGCGCTACAGAAATAATAAAATTACTCTATGCAGGGATCGACTTAGTTATAGAGATTAACTGTCAATATTCATAAGCACCATTCTGAGTGTTTCCAGTTATTGTTAAAATTTCTGGTAAATCCACATAAACTCCAGGGATTGTTACTTGAAATGTGCACATAACCACGTTAGGCATCGTTTCCACGGCAACCAAAATACTTACTTCTTTAAGTTTAATGTTTTTCTTGCTAAGCATGTCATTTATAAAATAATTGCATGAGTTTGTTAATTTTTTGTTATATATCTCTTGTGCTTTTTGCTCATTAGCCTGCTGCTGCTTAAATTCTTTTTGTTGGACTTGCATGGCAGACTCTTCAGCTTTGCCTTCTGGAGAGTCCAAATATTTTTGATATTTATCTAATACCTGGCGTCGGTACTCTGCTGCGGCCTCTTGCTTGGCCTTATCTTGTGCGATTTGATTTGATTTGGCCGAGCTAAAAACGCAACTCCAATTAATGTCATAGCCAAAATCACCTTTGCACTTCGGATACTTTTTCGTTAGGCATTGTTTATCTACTGAAGCGCGAGCAAGCACGTCGGGGTAATCAGGCTTAGATATGCACTCAGGTGCATCACTCTTTAAAAAAGCGAACGGCTCTCCTCTGTTAACAATCTGTTCTGTCTTAGAAGTGGCCGCGCAACCGCTTACCGTTATTAACAATAGTACTATTAACCTCTTCATGCATAATCTCTTAATTATTGCGTTAAGTTGATTTCAACTAAAAACTACAGATTGCGAATCTTAATTCAGCGCTTCGCGCTTCGAAACCAGTTCGATACGTCACCATTAAAACTGGCGCAATCAGAGCGTGTTGCAAATTGCTCTAAACCGACTTGGTTAATTTCAAAAAAAGAATTTTGAAGACCTTGCTCGACTAGATTCACTGCCGGCTTGCCTTTATAGTGTTCAATTAAAGCCCATTGCGTGGCAAGGATATTAAAAATCTCATCTTTCATGCTTGGGTTGTACTTTGAAATCTCACCAGATAAATACATGCAGTCTGAAATTCTTTGAATCGAATTTGTTTTTATAAACTCAATTGTATTTGGAAAGTTATTATATACCGAGACTTCAGCGGAATTTGCAAGCCCGGTAATTATGAGAGCCAGGAATGCAACACTTGCGACGGATGTGATCTTCACTTGGTAACTCCTAAATGCGCTAATATTCTGCTGCACCTAACGATCAGGTTAAAAGGCTGCGCACGTAGCCCCGAAAAGCAAAGCGAACGATTTAACCCGACCCGAATCAGGCAGAAAATTTTGTCTATATATGTCGCCACCAATTTGTAGACTTTTCTGAGCCTCAATTCTTGGCTTACAGCATTCTATCAGCAGCAGCCGTGGGGGCCACGCTGAGCGCCTCATCGCTGTCGCTTTAATCCTAAGTTATGCGACACACGCGCATCGTCAGGTTCTGAGGGCTTTCGTCTGTCGCATAAGTCAGTCGCAGGTGCTAGATTACCTGCAACGACTAATGCGACAGGTGTCCCCATGGAAAATGCAGGACAGCAGATTGGCTACGCTCGGGTTTCGACGCAAGGTCAGGAGCTGGAGCAGCAACGGATCGCTTTAGGGCAAAACGGTTGTCAGCGGATTTTTGAAGAGAAGGTCAGTGGGGCCAAGCAAGACCGCCCCGAACTTAGTCGGCTGCTCGATCACCTTCGCCCTGGTGATGTACTGACTGTGACGCGGTTGGATCGCTTGGCCAGGTCAACCACCGACCTGCTCCACATTGCAGAACGACTCAAAACCTTAGGTGCAGGTCTGCGTTCGCTTGCTGAGCCTTGGGCCGATACGACGTCTCCAGCTGGGCGTATGGTGTTAACGATCTTCGCCGGCATTGCTGACTTTGAGCGATCCCTCATTGGTGAGCGCACCAGTGCTGGCCGTGCTGCTGCCAAAGCTAAAGGCGTTCGATTCGGCCCAAAACCTGTTTTAACCCCAGAACAGATCGCCCATGCACGACAGCTGATCGACGGGGGGCAATCGGTTTCCGAAGTTGCACGGCTCCTAGGCGTTCATCGAGCCACGCTATACCGCGCACTGCCTCAATAGGTAGAACGGGAGAGACAGGATGAACAGCACGGATTCGGTACCGCGATTTATTGAGCCGGGCGACGACCAGGACGAGTGCCTGGCGCTGCCGCTCTACGTCACCCGCCAAGTCGATGACGAGACCCGGCGCGCTCAGGAGGCGCGCAAGCGGCTGTTGGCGGCTGCTGTACTGCAGTAGCAGAGGACCGACGCCTTAAACAACGGCTGAGCGTATGCAAAACAACCCCAAAAGAACGGTAGAAAAAGGCACGAGAACGGAAAAAGAACAGCAGGCGCAACGGATTAAGTCGGCTGAATAGGCGGGCAAGATAGGTGAAGTAGGCCTACCGGCCCACTTCACAGCTTGTCCATTCGCCTGCGGCTCAATGGAAAGTTTCGCGGGCGCGAAATGGTTACTTGGCCATTTGGGCACCAGTTGTATAACAAGTGCTATACAAAATTCTCCAGGTTTTGTGGGCTAAATCATTTGTTTTGTATCACAACTGTATAGCGTCAAAGAATTATTAGTTTTTAATAAATTTTTGAAAAATAAAGGTTTTTTCCATCGCCTGAGGTGCGTGATGTGTATTGAGATTTTGACCCTGTTAAGGGGGAAAATCTGGCTCTTCAAAGGGCGTAAAAATCATTCAGGTCGAAGACCGTGGCCAGTCGATGGCAGGTAAGGTGCAAAAGAGGTGCAGGGTGGGTGCAGGGTGGGTGCAGACCAGGTGCAAAACGGGTATAGAGCTGGTGTAAAGAGAGGCGGAAAGGGTGCAAAAAAAGCCATCGATCTACGATCCAGGGGCGGCGTTAACCAATCCAGAAACCAGGGCCGTGTTTATTGCGGATGCTTTAGCGACCGGCCATGCCGCTCATATTGTGGCCTCCATAGGTGTGGCTATCAGCGCATTTGGGGCGGCCAAAATGGCGAGTCTGACCGGGATCACCGTGGCAGATCTGGAGCAGCTCTTTGGTACCCATGGCGATCCGGACCTTTATCGCTTGATGAAAGTGCTACACGTGCTGGGGGTCAGTTTATCCGTGACTGCAAGAACGCAGTGACGCGTCACGTGACGGCACAAAACCATGCGCGACCCTTATATTGAGCTACACTGTGGCCCAATATAGGAGGACTACCCATGTCCACAAATGCTGTCGTTCGTGCTCGTATCGATGAGCACATCAAAGAAGAAGCCGCTGCAGTACTTGCGACAATGGGCTTAACGGTTAGCGATGCTTTCCGCATGATGATGACCCGTATAGCGCAGGAAAAGGCGCTGCCATTCGAGCCGTTGGTGCCCAACGCCAAAACCGTTGCCGCGATGAAAGAAGCGCGGCGCGGAAAGCTGCAAAAGTTCGCCACCATTGATGATCTGATGGCGGATTTGCATGCGGACGATTGAGAGAACCAGTCAGTTCAAGCGAGATTTTAAGCGAGAGGCCAAGGGGCCGCATCGAGCTGACTTGGAGCCGGGCGGCCTGTTCATCAAGATTGTCACTGCCCTGATGAATGACAAACCGCTGCCGGAAAAACATCGGGATCATGCTCTGACTGGTAACTGGAAAGACCATCGGGATTGCCATATCAAACCGGATTGGCTGCTGATCTACTGCAAGCCCGACGATGAGCGCTTGCAGCTTGTGCGACTCGGATCACACAGCGAGCTGAGCCTATGACCAGCCAGGCTAAAGAGTGTGACGCGTCATATGACGGTAGAGCACCATGCGTCACACCATAGATGAAGCCGCGTCACTGATCGGCAGAACGCGCCGGTCCATATACCGGGCAATGACCGAAGGCCGTATATCATATGGCTTAGAGTCCGATGGACGTCGCTATATCGACACCGCGGAGTTACTGCGTGTGTACGGTGCTTTCGAGCCAGCGTCACAGAGCGTCACAGTGGAAATGTCACACGGCGTCACAGTGACTGGCGACCTCGGGGAGATCATCGCCAGGGCGGTGGCAAAGGCCGTCGCTGAAGCGGTGGAGCCATTGCGGCAAGAGATCGAGAAGCTACGCCTTGATAATGCTGAGCAACGCCTTATTGAGCACAACCCTGAGCCTCAACCTGAAAAAGCGCCAACCCCGGGAAAGCCAAAATTACCCGGGCCTGCCAAGTCTTTTTCCGATCTACTGGCCGGACTGGCCGATTAGTCTCGACGGTGACGATCTAAACCCAGTCCGACCCACGTACATCAATCCAGTCATTCAGCCAGTGCCAAGGTGATCTGGTTGAGTCTGGCATGTGCTGCTTCCCAGCTCTCACCAGGACGAGCGCGTTTGGCAACCTCAGCGTCTGTCAGCTTGCCAAGCTTTTGCTTCACCGGCACGGATGTTGGTTCTGGTTTGATGGCAAAGATCAGATGGGTGACGGTGCGTCCGGTCTTGCGCTGTGTGTAGCTCACACGAATATCGCTGTATTCGTTGATTTGTGCCACGGCTGTATCTAGGACTCGCTTTTTAAAGTCCTTAATTGCCTTGTATTCGTTGGTAAGGCCGAGACTTTCGCGCAGATTAGCGAGTGCCAACTCGCGTTTTCCGATTGTGAGGTACTGCACCAGTAGCTCGTAGAGCCGTACAGCGTGAACGCTCGACATGCCACTGATTTTCTCCAAACGGTATGACGTGAACTCGGACTCGAGACGTGTGATGTAGGGGATCACCCGAGGGGCGAACGTCAACTGAATTCGGCCTGTTCCGTCGATGTAAGCCTTGTCGCTGATCCATCGGGTTGTGACAGTACGGTCCTTACCGGTGTCCGGATCGGTGTCATAGATCGTCACCGAGCGGTCGAACAGGTCGCCCATCGCTTCTTTAAGTTGTCCGTAAACCTTGGTTTCGTTGGTCCCGAATGCCTGAGCGAAATCGCTCGCTGCAATCGTGACTGGCTTATCTGGCGAAAGGCCCAGCTGTTCGTCGCGACTACGACTGATGGCAAACAGGATGATTTGTTGTTCGACCAGGTTGAGCCGGTAGCTAGCTTCGACAAGCCGGTTAGATTTGACAACAACTTCGCTTTTCTCAGCCATCAGTAGTCCTCGTGGGGAGATCCACCATAGCATAAAAAGGACTATTTAATACAAGTCCCTTAATACCGCAAATCTGTCCCTTTATGACCGCAAATCTGTCCCTTTATGACCGCAAATCTGTCCCTTTATGACCGCAAATCTGTCCCTTTATGGAGGCTGTATGCCACGTAATACGTGGCATACAGCCCGACTAAAAGCTTTTAAAAGCATTAAAAGCATTAAAAGCATTAGTCCGAGTTACCCACAGCCATTTTTCCCTCACATAACGAACAAGGAATGAATAAGCGCCGAGCTTGCGGATTTCATGACTATTCGGACACTTTAAGGCAGGCAGCGACGCAGGATTTATCACTATCACTGACCTCTTTTCTCGAAGCAAAGAG
>NZ_JBUZTQ010000063.1:0-8630 GCF_055408445.1 Pseudomonas sp. B414
AAGTCATGGGAGAGGTGATGCAGGAAGCCTTGGCTATGCGGCATGATGCTCCGGCTTCAATTCAATAACCGTGTTGCACTCAGCTCCTGCAACCGCCGAGAGATAAAAATCATCAAGTTCGATTTGGATTCGACGATGCCTTAAGGCCGGATCTCTTGAACGTACGTATTTAAGTCACGCCTAATCTTGCCCAAATTGACTTTTTGTACTGGGCAGTGGGCGGTCGGCAACGGATTTGCCCTGTTTTTTCATCAACATGCCTTGGGGGGGAACGCTTTTTCGATTTTTTTTCGGTCAAAAATCTTCGTATATCTCAACCCCCAGCAACCCTCCTGAAAGCCCCACCCTATAACGGCTGAACGTTGATCATGGCCATGTGTCATACCTTGCCATGAGCTAACGTATCAGACGTGCAGCTGCGGGCCGCGATTAGTGCTGAAAGGCCATCCATGTTTAACTTGAACGGATGTTCAAGTTAAACCGGTGGTCCGCTGCCCGCTCACAACAGGAGGCTAACCCTTGCCGAATCCGCTCTTTTTGATCCCGTTTTACCTCTATAAGGTGCACATCCAATGAGTGTGCCGATCACGTCCGAGACGTCCCAGATCCGCATGAACCCGCCGGTGTTCTACTTTGCCGCCGCGTTTATCCTGATCTTCGGCCTGGTGGTTATCGCCATGCCACAAGCCGCCGGTGAATGGTTGCTGGCCGCACAAAACTGGGCGGCCAATACGGTCGGCTGGTACTACATGCTAGCGATGACCCTGTATCTGATCTTCGTGGTCGTCACCGCCTTGTCCGGCTACGGCAAGATCAAGCTCGGTGCCGACCACGACGAACCCGAGTTCAGTTACCTGTCCTGGGCGGGCATGTTGTTCGCCGCCGGGATCAGCATCACGCTATTTTTCTTCTGTGTGTCCGAACCTCTGACCCATATGCTCGCCCCGCCCCAAGGCCCGGCCGGTACGCAGGAGGCTGCGCGCCAGGGTATGCAGTTGCTGTTCCTGCACTGGGGCCTGCATGGCTGGGGCGTGTTTGCCTTTGTCGGCATGGCACTGGCCTACTTCGCCTATCGCCATAACCTGCCGCTGGCACTGCGCTCGGCGCTGTACCCGCTGATCGGCAAACGCATCAACGGCCCTATCGGCTATGCCGTGGATGGCTTCGGCATTATTGCCACGGTGTTTGGCCTGGGCGCAGATATGGGCTTTGGGGTGTTGCACCTCAATTCCGGCCTTGATTACCTGTTTGGCATGCCCCACACCCAATGGGTGCAGGTGGGCCTGATCACGCTGATGATGGGCGCTGCGATTCTGGTGGCCATTGCCGGTGTCGATAAGGGCGTGCGCGTAATGTCCGACATCAACATGCTGCTGGCCTGTGCGCTGCTGCTGTTTGTGTTGTTCGCCGGGCCCACCCAGCATTTGCTCAACACCCTGGTGCAGAACATCGGTGACTATTTAGGCGCGCTGCCGACCAAGAGTTTCGATGTATACGCCTATGACAAGCCAAGCGACTGGCTGGGCGGCTGGACCGTGTTCTATTGGGCCTGGTGGATCGCATGGTCGCCGTTTGTGGGCCTGTTTATTGCCCGTATTTCCCGTGGCCGCACCATCCGCGAGTTCGTGTTTGGCGTGCTGCTGATCCCGCTAGGCTTTACTCTGGCGTGGATGTCGATTTTCGGCAACAGTGCCATCGATCAGGTGCTTAACCACGGTATGGTTGCCCTTGGCCAGTCGGCTATCGACGACCCGTCGCGCACTCTGTACCTGCTGCTTGAGACTTACCCGTGGAGCAAAACGGTCATCGGCGTGACGGTGTTTATCAGTTTTGTGTTCTTCGTCACCTCGGCCGACTCCGGCACTGTGGTGCTGTCCACCCTCTCGGCGCGCGGTAACAACGCTGACGAAGACGGTCCGAAATGGCTACGGGCGTTCTGGGGTGCGATGACTGCGCTGGTCACCAGTGCGCTGCTGTTCTCGGGCAGTATCGATGCGCTCAAGTCCGCGGTGGTGCTGACTTCACTACCGTTCTCGCTGATTTTGCTGCTGATGATGTGGGGGCTGCACAAGGCGTTCTATCTGGAGTCGCAGAAGCAAATTGCGCAGATGCACTCCCTGGCGCCGGTTTCGCACTCGCGTCGTGGTCGTGGCGGTTGGCGCCAGCGTTTGAGCCAGGCCGTGCACTTCCCGTCACGGGATGAGGTGTACCGCTTTATGGACACCACCGTGCGCCCGGCGATTGAAGAAGTGAGTGCCGTGTTCCGGGAAAAAGGCCTTAACGTTGTCACCCAGCCGGACCCGGCCAATGACAATGTGAGCCTGGAAATCGGCCATGGCGATGAGCATCCGTTTATCTACCAGGTGCAGATGCGTGGCTACTTCACGCCGTCCTTCGCCCGGGGTGGCTTTGGCAAAAAGGAGCAACTGCGTAACCGCCGTTACTACCGTGCGGAAGTGCATCTGGCCGAAGGCAGCCAGGACTACGACCTGACCGGCTACACCAAAGAGCAGATCATCAACGACATCCTCGACCAGTACGAACGTCATATGCAGTTTTTGCATTTGGTGCGCTGATGGGTTTGGCGGTGATTCAGGCTGCTGTGAGTGCCTGAGTCACCGGGTTGATGCTATCGCGAGCAAGCCCGCTCCCACAGGTTTGGTGAATGTTCACATATTATGCGAACACCCTGAATCTGTGGGAGCGGGCTTGCTCGCGATGCAGGCGCCGCGGTTTCTTCAGACCTTTCGCGCACTTGTGTGGGATCGGGCTTTAGCGCTGTTGACCCCATTGTCGAGCGTCAAACGGGCTGCCTATAGTCCGTCCTGTCGCTGAATTATCAGCGTTCAGGCGTGCAAGCCTGATCATAGGATTTCAACTTTTCATAGCGCTTGGTAGGCTCTGCGCCTGCAACTGGCGTTATGGCGGTTGTGCGCGGGAGATCTTCGGGTCTGCCGGGTTCCTATGACTGGTCTTGCACACCCGCGCATAACTGCCACCCTCTTTCTGCGTGCAAGCTGATCGGAGTGGCTCCTTGATTCATAGGAGTTTCAACCATGACGCATTACATGCCTCAAACCGACAACCCTGTCGGCTCAAACGTCTTGTTAATCGATACCCGCGCCTCTGTTGCCGACCTGCTGGCCTGTGCCGAGCAGCGTTTTCAGGCGGCCAAGAACCTGTTGCGCTGTTTGTCGCTGATGAGCGGCCACAGCCATGACCCCCATGATATGAGCGCGGTTTGTGAAGTGTCGTCGCTGCTGTTGCAGCAAGGCTGCGATGTGTTGGGGGTGCTGGCGCTGCGCGAAGCCTGAACCTGCGCGTTGGGGTGAGAGTGTTTTTCAGGCATAAAAAACCCCGAAGGGTTTGCACCGTTCGGGGTTGTGGATCAGTCATGACTTACAACTTGGCGATGGACACTTCGGTGGATTTTACGAAGGCGATCACTTCGCTACCGACCACCAGTTCCAGCTCTTTCACCGAGCGGGTGGTGATCACGGAAGTCACGATGCCCGAGGCGGTTTGCACGTCGATTTCCGACAATACGTCGCCCAGCACGATTTCCTTGATGTGGCCTTTGAACTGGTTGCGAACGTTGATGGCTTTAATGGTCATGGTGTCGATTCCTGTCTTGGGATAGAAAAGTGAGGTTATTGCGCCCAGCGCAGTTGCGTAGGCAGCGGTGCAACAGGTTCCGGCTCCGGTGGCGAGCCAGGTAATGCAAGTACTCGGTTCAGAACTTCGGTTTCCAGTGCCGCCAGGCGGTGCGAGCCGCGTACCCGTGGGCGTGGCAGATCGACTGTGAGGTCGAGCCCGACATGACCCTCTTCAATCAGGATCACTCGGTCGGCAATCGCCACGGCTTCGCTTACATCGTGGGTCACCAGCAACACGGTGAAACCATGCTGGCGCCACAGGCGTTCGATCAGTTGTTGCATCTCGATACGGGTCAGGGCATCCAGTGCGCCCAACGGCTCGTCGAGCAGCAGCAGGCGCGGTTGGTGGATCAGGGCGCGGGCCAGGGCCACGCGCTGCTTCTGCCCGCCCGAGAGCGCGGCGGGCCATTCATTGGCACGCTCGGCCAGGCCGACTTCTTCCAGCGCCTTGAGCGCTTTGGGGCGCCAGTCGCCTTTAAGGCCCAGGCCGACGTTGTCGATGACTTTTTTCCAGGGTAGAAGACGTGCTTCCTGAAACATCAGTCGGGTGTCATCCCGGGCTGCTTGCAGCGGCGCACTCCCGGCCAGTAGCTGGCCGGCGGTGGGCTGGTCGAGACCGGCCAGCAGGCGCATCAGGGTGCTTTTGCCGCAACCGCTGCGGCCTACGATGGCGACAAATTGCCCCGCCGGGATGTGCAGGTCGATATCGCGCAGGACCACGCGTTCGCCGAAAGCTTTTTGCAGGCCGTTGATGGCCAGCGGTATGCCCTGGCGCAAACGGGGAGGTTGTTGAGCTGTCATGCTGCACCGCCTTTAACCACTTGATACGCCGGGTGCCAGCGCAGCCACACGCGCTCCAGCCCCCGGGCTGCGGTGTCGGCCAGTTTGCCGAGCACGGCGTAGAGAACAATTGCCAGCACCACCACGTCGGTTTGCAAAAACTCCCGGGCGTTCATCGCCAGGTAGCCAATGCCGGAGCTGGCGGAGATGGTTTCGGCCACGATCAACGTCAGCCACATAAAGCCCAGGGCAAAGCGCACACCCACCAGAATCGAAGGCAGCGCCCCTGGCAAGATCACTTGCCAGAACAGGCTGAAACCGGACAGGCCGTAGTTGCGCGCCATCTCCACCAGCGCCGGGTCGACGTTGCGGATGCCGTGGTAGGTGTTGAGGTAGATCGGGAATAATGTGCCGAGCGCCACCAGAAAAATCTTCGCCGACTCATCGATGCCAAACCACAGGATTACCAGCGGAATCAGCGCCAGATGCGGCACGTTGCGGATCATTTGCACCGAGCTGTCGAGCAGGCGTTCGCCCCACTTCGACAGGCCGGTGATAAAGCCCAGCGCCAGGCCGATGCTGCCACCGATGGCAAAGCCCAACCCGGCACGCCAGCCGCTGATGGCCAGGTGTTTCCAGATTTCGCCACTGCGCACCAGCTCGATCCCGGCCGCGATCACGGCGCTGGGGGCGGGCAGGATGCGGGTCGACAACCAGCCTGCCGATACCGATAGCTGCCATACCGCCAGCAGCAACACAGGCAAGGCCCAGGGCGCCAGGGTGTGACCGATATTTTTGAGGCCCGAGGCCTTGCCTGAACTCATGGCGACCTCAGCTCTGTGACGCGGCTTTAGGGAGGATGTCATTGGCGACCATTTCGCCAAACGGGCTCACATAACCGGCGCTTTTTGGCAGTTCCGGGCGCTCGATATCCAGGTGCGGAAATAGCAGCTCGGCTACACGGTAGGACTCTTCCAGATGCGGGTAGCCCGAGAAGATAAAGGTGTCGATACCCAGATCGGCGTATTCCTGAACCCGTGCTGCCACGGTCGGGCCATCACCGACCAGCGCCGTGCCGGCACCACCCCGCACCAGACCCACGCCAGCCCACAGGTTGGGGCTGACTTCGAGGTTGTCGCGGCTGCCGCCGTGCAGGGCGGCCATGCGTTGCTGGCCTACTGAATCAAAGCGCGACAGCGAAGCCTGGGCGCGGGCGATGGTGTCGTCGTCCAGGTGCGAGATCAGCTTGTCGGCGGCTTTCCATGCCTCTTCGTTGGTTTCACGCACAATCACATGCAGGCGAATACCGAAGCGCACGGTGCGCCCCAGTTTGGCGGCCTTGGCGCGTACCTGTTCGATTTTTTCTGCTACGGCAGCCGGTGGCTCACCCCAGGTCAGAACCATTTCCACTTGCTCGGCCGCCAGGTCCTGCGCTGCTTCTGACGAGCCACCGAAGTACAGCGGCGGACGCGGTTGCTGGATTGGCGGGTAGAGCAATTTCGCGCCTTTGACGGTGATGTGTTCACCGTCGTAGTCCACGGTTTCGCCTTCGAGTACACGGCGCCAGATGCGGGTGAATTCCACCGAGGCCTGATAGCGCTCTTCGTGGCTGAGGAACAGGCCATCACCGGCCAATTCCTCCGGGTCGCCGCCGGTCACCAGATTGAACAGGGCACGACCACCGGACAGACGATCCAGCGTTGCGGCCTGACGTGCTGCCACGGTCGGGGAAACGATGCCTGGGCGCAGTGCCACCAGAAATTTCAGGCGCTGAGTCACGGGGATCAGCGCTGCCGCCACCAGCCACGAGTCTTCGCAGGAGCGCCCGGTGGGGATCAGCACCCCGCCAAAGCCCAGGCGGTCTGCCGCTTGTGCCACTTGTTGCAGGTAGCCGTAGTCGACGGCGCGAGCGCCTTCGGAGGTGCCAAGGTAATGGCCATCACCGTGGGTAGGCAGGAACCAGAAAATATTGAGGCTCATGGAGTGGTCTCCTAAATGGGGCAGCAAGCGTTAGTTGGCTTTGGCCACAGCGGCCGGTGGCGTCCAGATCACGTCTTTGATCACCAGTGGCTTGGGGATCAACTTGAGCTGGTGGAAGGTGTCAGCGATTTTTTGCTGTGCGTTGACCACTTCAGGGGTCAAAAACTGTGCGCCGTAGCCCTGGCGCTTGACTGCCGTCAGGGTGATTTCAGGAGACAGCCCCAGCAATGGCGCGACTTGTTGGGTCACGTCTTCAGGGTGGGCCTTGGCCCATTCGCCAATGTTGCGCACTTCATCGACCAGGGCTTCGATCACCTTGGGATGCTGTTCGGCGTAGGGCTTGGTGGCCAGATAGAACTGGTGGTTGTCGGCGATACCGGTGGCGTCACGCAGGGTGCGTGCTTGCAACTGTTGTTCGGCGGCGGCCTGGTACGGGTCCCAGATCACCCAGGCATCGACACTGCCACGCTCGAATGCGGCACGGGCATCGGCGGGTGGCAGGAATACGGTCTGGATATCGGTGTATTTCAGGCCTGCGTCTTCAAGGGCACGCACCAGCAAGTAGTGAACGTTGGAGCCCTTGTTGAGAACGACTTTTTTACCTTTGAGGTCTTGTACCGATTTGATCGATGAGTCCTTGGGGACCAGGATCGCTTCGCTGGTGGGGGCTGGTGGCTCGTAGGCGACGTAGAGCAGATCGGCGCCTGCGGCCTGGGCGAACACGGGCGGGGTTTCGCCGGTTACGCCGAAGTCGATGGAGCCCACGTTGAGCCCTTCAAGCAGTTGCGGGCCGCCGGGAAATTCGGTCCATTGCACGTCAACGCCCTGCTCGGCCAGGCGCTTGTCCAGCGTACCCTTGGCCTTGAGCAGCATCAGCGTGCCGTATTTCTGATAACCGATGCGCAGGGTATCGGCTTGAGCTTGTGATACGACGCCAAAGGTCACAGCCGCAGCAAAGAGTGCGACCAGACCTCGACGCAAAATGACAGGGCGCATGGCGCTCTCCTTTTTGTTGTTCGAGATTCGGGTAGCACCTGCTGCGCCGTTGGCGGATCAGTAAGGTGAAGGGTGATGCATTACTTGTGGGAGCGAGCCTGCTCGCGACGTAGACGATGTGTTTTTTCTGACACACCGCAGCGATCTTTTCGCGAGCAGGCTCGCTCCCACAGTTGAAGAATGTGTTGTTTCAGATACTCCAGCGAGCCGTCACCAGACGCTCGTTGAGGATGCTTGGGTCCAGTGGTTTGGGGCGGCGTGCCAGCGCGCTGTAGAACTGCTCGAGCGATTCTTGCAGGCGTTGTTCCAGTATCGGCACCAGCTGCGCTTGTGCGCTGCCTTCGCCGTAAGCAATCTGGCTGTCTTCGGCAAAAATGCCCTGCAGCATTTCCTGGGCCTTGAGCGCCGACAGTACCGGCTTGAGGGCGTAGTCCACGGCCAGCATATGGGCGATGCTGCCACCGGTGGCGATGGGCAATACCACTTTGTGGCTCAGGGCGCGCTCAGGTAGCAGGTCGAGCACGGTTTTCAGGGCGCCGCTAAACGAGGCCTTGTACACCGGGGTGGCAATCACCAGGCCGTCGGCGTTTTCAATCTGTTGCAGCAGGTCGACAATTTTCGGGCTGTCGAAGCGTGCGTGCAGCAAGTCTTCGGCCGGAAAGTCGCGTACCTGATAACTCACCACTTCAACGCCTTGCTGGTTGAGCCAGCGTTTGGCGTGGTCCAGCAACACTCCTGAGCGGGAACGTTGGCTTGGGCTTCCTCCGAGTGTCACGACCAGCATCTAGGCGTTTCCTTGAATGAATATGTGCAATTCGCTGTCAGCGTTTTCGCTTGAGTGAACAGACCTTAACAGGTGATTTATATATCCATAAATCATATTTATTCATTTGTTTATTCTTAAAATGCATATGCCTTTTTGTTAAATAAAAGGCAAAAAAAAGGCCGTCGAAACGGCCTTAAACCCTGAGTAACACACGCAATACCTGTAGCAGCTGCCGAAGGAACGAGGCTGCGTTCGGCGGCGCAGCCGTCGTAAAACCTGAAGACTCGATCTTTCAATTAAACCTCGGGTTCTGGTTTTGCGAGTGCTGCGCACTCGAACGCAGCCTCGTTCCTTCGGCAGCTGCTATGTATGGACTCGCCCCCACTGTCTACCTGCTTTTAAAAAACTGCCGCCCCGTTGCATCTATGTATTAGGCCTATTCGAGGAAGCCG
>NZ_JBUZTQ010000064.1:0-8098 GCF_055408445.1 Pseudomonas sp. B414
CATGGGAGAGGTGATGCAGGAAGCCTTGGCTATGCGGCATGATGCTCCGGCTTCAATTCAATAACCGTGTTGCACTCAGCTCCTGCAACCGCCTTGTTTTATCGCCCGCAGGCGATGAAAACCAACTTGCACGCCGAAGCCGAGTCTTTGAAATGGCAACATCAAGGTCAAACATTGACCGTGACTAACCCTGGGCCGATGTATGTAACGCTGGGTGTATTAACGCTTAAGCAGGGCGATAAGATCTGGAAAATAAATGCCGACATGATCAGCCCATACGCCAGCCTTAATATTGCTCTGCCCTCGGCTGCACAGTCCGCCAGGGATCTGTCGTTTACCTATATCAATAATTATGGTGGCCACACCGAGATTAATAATATCTCGTTGAATTGAGTCCGGTGTTCAGGGGTTAAAGAAAGTGGTGCGAAATAAAACCGTTACATCCACACGGCGACGTAAAACCAGGATGGTTAACAGCGCAGGTTATTTTTATGTTGTGCCCTTTTTATTTTCCCCGATTGCCATGGCCACGGAGCAGTTCAACACCTCATTTATCCGCGGCAATGAAAATGCCGCTCAGGTGGCTGCCTTGTCGAGCAACGACGACCTGCTGCCCGGGCAATACCCGCTCGATATTTACTTAAATGGCCAGCGTGTTGGCCACCGCGATGTCGAATTCAGAAAGATCGCTCAAGATCAGCCAATTATTCCGTGCCTGACAGCACAGGACTACCAGGGTTACGGGATCAAGCTCAGCGCCCGCCAGGTGGAAGAGTCCAGCGCCTGCTTTGCCCTGGACAAAGCGATTGAAGGCGCAAAGTTGAGCTATGACGCCGCACAACTGCAGCTGAATATGGTGGTGCCGCAAATATTTCTGGATCCCCATGCGCAAGGGACAATTTCACCCAGCGTGTATGACCGGGGTATTAATGCGGGGTTCGTTAATTACAACTTTAACGGCAACCACAACCGCTACGGTCATCAACAGGGGGATAAATCCTCGGACTATTCCTTCCTGAGCCTGAACAGCGGGATCAATCTCGGTAACTGGGGGTTGCGCAACAACTCTACGTACAGCCAGCAATCAGGGGCAGGCTCCAGCTTCGACAATATCTCGACGTGGGCCGAGACCGATATTGTGTCCTTGCGCAGCCGTTTGGTGATTGGCCAGACAAACACCAGCAACAACGTTTTTGACAGTATTCAGTTTCGTGGCATACAGCTGTCGAGTGCCAATGACATGCTCCCGGAGAGCCTTCGTGGATATGCCCCGGTCGTGCATGGCGTCGCGCTGACCGCTGCACGGGTTGAAGTTCGGCAGAACGGTTACACGATCTACAGTACCAACGTTCCCCCGGGTCCATTTGCCCTGTCCGATATTTATCCGAGCTCGTTGAGCGGCAATCTGGACGTCACCATCATTGAAGCCAATGGCGCCAGAAGCAGCTTCAACCTGCCCTTTTCCTCGGTGCCCAATATGTTGCGTGAAGGGATCTGGGACTATCAGTTGACGGCGGGCAGGTATCAGGACGGCACCACGGACTACAAACCAAACTTCGCACAAGGCACCTTGTCACGCGGAATGGCATACGGCATGACCCCCTACGGTGGCTTGATGGTTGCCCAGCACTATCGCTCGGCTGTGGCCGGCCTGGGCCAGAACCTGGGCCAGTGGGGCGCCGTGTCGGTTGATGCGTCTTTCTCCGATACCGACCTGGCCAACGGTGACAACAAACAGGGGCAGAGTGTGCGCTTCCTCTACTCCAAGTCGCTCAACAGCCTGGGCACGGAGTTCCGCATTGCCGGTTACCGTTACTCGACCGCCGGTTACTACGACTTCAGCGATGCCGTCGCCGAACGTGACCGCTATGAAAGCGGCGCATACCGTAACGAGTACTTCGATGAAAATGACTATGACAACCTGGGTGTGCCCGGCTGGGCCGAGTCTCGTCGTCGGACTTATTACACCGACAACTTCGGCAACAAACGCCAGCGTGTGGAGTTGTCCGTCAACCAGCGCCTTGGCGCAAACTCAACGCTGTATGCCACCCTGAGCAATCAGTCTTACTGGGGAGGTAGCGCTGAAGACCGAACGATGCAGGCCGGTTTCAACAGCACCTACAAAAGCGCCAGTTATGGCATGTTCTATCAAGACAGCCGCAGCAACCATGGCTACAAGGACCGCAGCCTCAACTTGACCGTGTCGATTCCGTTCAGCTTTTTCAGCAAGGAATCGTCCGATATGAGCGCCAGTTTCAACCTCGGTCACAGCAAGCAGTCGGGCACTACCTACAGTACGGGCCTGAGTGGCGCTGCGCTGGACGATAATCGGCTGAATTACATTGTGCAAACCGGGCATGACGAGAACTCCGGGCAGACATCCTCAGCCAACGTTGGTTATCAGGGCAGCAAGGGCACAATCAACGCCGGTTATAGCTACAGCAATGACTACCAACAGACATCGCTGGGTTTGTCCGGGGGAATCGTCGCACACGCTGGTGGGGTTACGCTGACCCAGCCGCTGCAAAATACCTTCGTACTGATCGAAGCAGAAGATGCCAAGGGCGTTCGCCTGGAAAACCAGCCTGGGGTCGCGATCGACGATTCCGGCTATGCCGTCTTGACCTCCGTTACCCCCTATCGCCATAACCGTATCGCGTTACGCACCGAAGATATCGGCAATGGCCTTGATATTCCGCTGGCAGCCAAGGACGTGGTGCCAACACGTGGAGCCATCACGCGTGTGAAGTTTGAAACCCATACCGGCCAAAGCCTGCTGGTACGCAGCACGATGGCTAACGGCGACCAGCTCCCCCTGGGTGCCAACATTTTCAGCGCTGCGGGTAAAAACAGCGGCACCGTGGGTACCAATGGCGACATTTATATCTCGGGTGCCTCAGAGGGCGATCTCTTGACGGCCAAGTGGGGGGAAGATGCGAGCGAAAATTGCTCATTGCTCGTCCCCGTATTGAAAGCCATGGACGAACACACCATGGGTTATCAAGAAATCTCGCTGACCTGCCTGAAACCATAGAAGGAAAATATATGTTTTTTTTATTAAAGCATAAGCATCTGGGGCTAATAAGCGGGTTATTGGTCATGCTCGGGGCGATGTCGCAGAACAGCTACGCCTTGTCTTGCAAAAAGGACAACGGCATCCGCCAGGATATTGTGCTGGCACAGTTGATCAAGGTGTCCACCGCCAACACTGTGCCGGGGGCATTGTTGTGGCGCTCGCCAACATTCACTTCAACATTTCAATGTGTTGATGACCGTAATAAACCGGACGGTGAAAATGCCTACTTGTATTGGGACCCGAAAAACAATCTAAAAAGTATTCATAACTCGATTGAAATAGGG
This sequence comes from Pseudomonas sp. B414, assembly GCF_055408445.1. NCBI lineage: Bacteria > Pseudomonadati > Pseudomonadota > Gammaproteobacteria > Pseudomonadales > Pseudomonadaceae > Pseudomonas > Pseudomonas sp. B414. Next base: position 3,361 of record NZ_JBUZTQ010000064.1, read on the forward strand.
GTTAACTACAACAGCATTGATTTCAAGCTGGTCAAAGGCGCGAGGCAAGATATTGGCCCCGGAACACGCTGCCGAAAACAAGGCAGCCGATGTTTAGCGCCCGCACAATCCCTGAGCATGACCGTGTCATACTCCATCTATATCAAGGCGACTGGAGCGCCGCCGCCGGCCGGTGGCAAAATAACCAACACGGGCTCTTACTCCCTGTTCCAGGTTGATGGCGTGGGCGGGCTTAACAACGTCGCTGACAGTAACTTCAACGCTTATATTTCCGGGCTGGGCAATATCCGTTTTATCTCGTGCAACCCTAAAGTAACCGTTACTGCCAACAATGGTTCAGCGGTCAATTTCGGCAGCATCCCGCGACAGAATGCCAAGGTCGGAATGATTGAAAAACAGGTGCCGTTCTCCGTGTACGCCGACACCTCAAGCCCGGAGAGTGGTCAAGATTGCCAGGGGCAGGTGCTGAATGCGAGCTTCAGTTCAACGTACCCGGTGCAGGACACCACCACCATCCTGCCGACCAGTAACAGTGGTTTCGGGATCCTGCTGTCACAGCAAGAAACACCGATGACCTTCATTCCCATGAATACCCCCGTGGAAATGGGTCTGGTAAATGGGACACGGGTCACAAAGAACTTCTTTGCCAGCTTGAAATGGCTCAGTACTAGTCCGAAAGTAGGGCCCTTTCGAGCCTCGGCAAATATCGATGTCACCTTTAAGTAAGTTATACTCGCCCGGCCAGCATAAACCGTGGAACATGTACTTGTCCGACAATATCCACTTAAGAATAACAGCAACTTCTGCCGTAGTATTCAGGCATAGATTTGAGCGTATTAGCGTGAGCGCTGAACACTATTTTCACACATAAAACACAGGCCTTAAGCCAATATACCGGCGACGCTGTACACCATGCAAAGTCGTCCCCTACCACAGTGTAGCCAGCGTAGTTTTTTAGCCGGACAAGTCACTGAAAAAGTGGCGTATTCGCCATAATTTACTATCGGCACAGGCAGGATGTTTTCTCACTCGCGGCGCGCATCAAAATAGCGCGATATCAGGACCGCACTCAATAATCATGGAGGAAGAAGCGCTATGAACCACAGCCAATTGTTGAAAACTACACCGGCCGACAAACTCGGCGTTAGCATTCCACAGAATCTCTACGATTCACTGGCGACTCTTGCCGTCCGGCATGATCGGAGTATCAACGGCGAAATCAAGCAAGCGTGGTTACAGTGGACCGATCAACTGTCAGACCTCAAGGTCACATTGGCTCTGTTAACCTCCCAACAGGGCAATAAATCCGAAAACCAGATCTCTCGCATCGATCTGCGTACCCCCTCCAACAGCATCAAGCACCTGCTGTGCAACTTCAGAAAAGGCCAGGTTCATCAAATCCATGAACAAGCCAACATCCTGATGATCTCGATGAACTCGGTCATTTTGAAAGCACTGGTGTGGTGGGTTAATACCTGGCGATTAGTGGACCATTTGAACTCCAGTGCAGGCTTGCGCTACAGAACCGCTCACAGTTGGTAACGAGGCGCTGCGCACACCCCATGCAACTGCCCTCAACACTTCTAAAGGAGGATCTCATGAAGCCCTATCGTGTGCTGGTCGTTGAAGATCATCCTTTTCAGCATGAGCATTTGCTCAATGTATTCAATCAGGTCGGGGGCTTCACGGTAGACACCGTCCGCGATGGTGAGGGGGCCTTACAGTGCCTGGCGCGCAGTGACTATGACCTGCTGCTCAGCGACTTGCTGATGCCCGTCATGGATGGTGTGCAATTGATCCAGAAGGTTGCAGCCCTCGAGAAGCTGCCGGCACTGGCATTGATGAGTGCATCGTCACGCCGGATGCTGGCAAGTGCGGGGCTGGCGGCAAAAAACCTGGGTATTTCGGTGGTCGGCTTGATTGCCAAGCCAGTGGGAATCAATGCGGTCATGCGCTTGAAAGAGCGGATGGGGCTTAACCGTCTAAATAGCGAATCCGACCCTGCTCAGCCCCTGCAACTTGCCCCGCAAAATCTTGCACTGGCCATGGACAAGGGCCAGCTCAAGGCCTGGTTTCAACCCAAGATTTCGCTGCAAAACGGCACTATTGTGGGCGCCGAAGCCCTTGTGCGCTGGGCTCACCCCGAAGCAGGGTTGTTATTGCCCAAGGACTTCCTTGCCATGCTCATAAGCCAGGGGCTGGAAGAGCGCCTGCTGTGGCTGATGCTGGAGCAAACCCTGCAGGCACAACAGCAGTGGCGCGAACAGGGCCAGGATATTCCTGTTTCAATCAACCTGCCCACACACTTGCTGGACAAGCACGACCTGGTCGACCGCTTGCGCGATTACGTCGCCCACAAACACGCCGCGCCGCGCAGCATCGTGTTCGAGCTGTTGGAAAGCTCAACCACGGAGCAAATGGGTAATTACTACGCGGGGGCTTGCCGCTTGCGCATGATGGGCTTTGGCCTGGCTCAGGATGACTTCGGCAAGGGCTTCAGCTCTTACTTCAATCTGGTCTCAACGCCCTTTAGCGAGGTCAAGATTGATCGCTCACTGGTGCATGGCTGCGCTGACAATGAAAACCTGGCGTGCGCCCTGCGCAGCCTCGTGGAACTAAGCCGAAAACTGGGTCTGAGCGTTGTCGCCGAAGGTGTGGAAACCCGGGCCGAACTCGACTTTCTGCGCAGCATCGAGTGCGACCAGGCTCAGGGGTACTTTATGGGTAGCGCCATTTCTGCCACCGATTTTGCCGCGCTGTTGCTCGATGAAGATTGCAGTTGGCGCTGCGAGCGCAGATAAACAACCAGCGACAACACGATCAGCCCGATCGAAATCCCCTCACTCAAGCCCACCCTGTGCCCGAGCATCAGCATCGAACCACCGATGCCAAACACCGGAATCAGCAAAGACAGCGGCGCGACCCGGGACACCGGGTACTCGCGCAGCAACAGGTTCCAGCCCCAGTAACAGAAGTGCGTCGCCGCGTAGACCTGAAACAGCAGCGAGAACACGGCTGCCCACTCCAGATGCGTGACCAATGCGCTAAAAGGTGCAGGCCCATGGGCAAACCAGGTGAGCAGCAACAGGGGGATCGGCGGGAACAGGCTGGCCCAGACCACGAAAGCGAACATTTCCCGCACTTTCGACTGCTTGATGATGATGTTGCCAACACTCCAACTGAATGCACTGATCAGCAACAGGCCATAGCCCAAGGTCGTCCCCTGGCCAGGGCTGGCGAGGATAATGCTGACCAGTCCCAGCACTGCAAGCCCTATCCCGAGCACCTGCCCACGGTTCAGCCGCTCGCCAAACAGCAACACCCCCCAACCCAGGGTGAAAAAAGCACTGAACTGGATCAGCAGCGCAGCGGTGCCGGGCGGGACACCCCATTCGATGCCGAGGTTGATCAGCGCCCACATGGCAACGCCGAAAATCAGCCCATAAGCCGCCAGCCATTTTATGGCGATCGGTGGGCGTTTGATAAAAAACACCCAGGGCAAGGCTGCAAGGGTAAAGCGCAGCGCCGTCAGCAATAGCGGATCAATAGCCGCCAGGCCCAGTTTGGTAATGGGAAAGTTCAGGCCCCAGACGGCTGTGACCAGGATGGCCAGGGTCAGGTGTTTCTTTTGCATGGTGTTCTTGGTCCGCAAGGCAGGGCTGGCGGCTGTATGCGCCAGGCAAGGCGCTACTATGAACAATCGCCGCGAAGGCCCGCTTGCACTATCAGGTCATAAATCATTAAATTCGGGCCATGCGCGAAACTTATACAGACACCTCTGAACATATCCCCCGTGACGCAGTGGTCACGGCCAATGACTATCAAGACGGTCAGCACTTTGCGCTGCATAGCCATCAACGCGGGCAGTTTGCCTATGCCGCTTGCGGTGTGATCACGGTGTTCACCGACCAGGGCAATTGGGTGGTGCCGCCACAAAGGGCTATCTGGGTGCCTGCAACTGTGCCCCATGAAATGAGCATGACCGGGCCGGTGACCATGCTTAACACCTATATCCGCAACCCCGTCGCTGCCCGGCTTGGCCTGCCTGAGCAGTGTCAGGTGTTCGGCGTATCGCCATTGCTTCGTCAGTTGTTGCTTCAGGCGGTGGATATTCCGGCGCTGTATGACCTGGCCCGGCGGGAGGGTCTGGTGATGAGCTTGCTGCTCCATGAGATAGCCGAGATGGCGCCCCTGTCGCTCAATGCACCGTTGCCGGATCAACCAAGGTTGGCAACTGCCTGCCGCAGACTGCTTGCAGAGCCATCACTGGAAATCGGGATCGATGACATGACCCGCCAGGTAGGCATGAGTCGCCGCACCTTCACCCGCTTGTTCCGCCAGCAGACCGGTATCAGTTTCGTTGAATGGCGGCAGCAGGCATGCCTGTTGGCCGCCGTGGTGCGCCTGGGTAATGGCGAGGCCATTACCCAAGTAGCGACTGATCTGGGCTATAGCAGCCCGAGTGCGTTTACCAGTGTTTTCCGCCGGGTATTGGGCGAGGTGCCAAGCAGGTATTTTGCCAGTGTCGGACTTTAACGGTGGCTGCTGCCACCTTAAAGTCAAAAGCCCCTGTCCACGCCTCTCCCTCCGGGAGAGGGTTGGGGTGAGGGGCTCCTGGCCTTAAACCGCGCTTGGCGATTGCGGCCTACGCACATCCGGCTGCTTCCACGACTCCGCAGCCGCTTCGTCGATGGCCTGCTGAATGGCCTTTTTGCGATGCTCTTCAGCGCGACGGCTG
>NZ_JBUZTQ010000065.1:0-5052 GCF_055408445.1 Pseudomonas sp. B414
CGAAGACAGCCTATCGCGACCTCCAGAACGCCGCTGAACGCCTTCAAACTCGTAGGGTGAGCCTGCTCCTAGAACCGGATGGTGTCACCATCCGATCCAAACGCCGCCGCGTCACTTGCTGGGTTCAGACAGTCGATTATATTGACCAGGAAGGCCGGATTGAGATGCGCTTTGGTAAGGATATTCTCCCCTACTTGACCGGTCTTCAACGCGAGTTCACACGCTACGCCCTCTCTGACGTGGCCAAGATGACCAGTGCCTATGGCATCCGCCTTTACGAGCTACTGGTCCAATGGCCGGAAGGCCATCGCGAGGTAGCCTTAGACGATCTTCGCCGCTGGCTCCAACTGGAAGAGCGCTACCCCTCGATTAAGGATTTAAAGCGGAGGGTGCTTGATCCTGCCGTCGAACAAATCAATGAACACAGCCCCTTGATGCTGAGCTGGGGCCAGCGCAAGACCGGACGACGTGTCACACACCTGGTGTTCGACTATGCCCTCAAAAAGCCCACTAAGACGGCAAGCGGGGTTACTGATGCCGCGAAGAAGAAGCGCAAAAGTGGAAAATTGACGGACGCAGATATCACACGGCTGGCTCGTCCCGGAGAAACCTGGGAAACGGCACGCTCTCGACTTAACCAGATCCCTCTAGAAATATGATGCCTCTTCAATGCCCGCTATAGCGGCAGGTCTAGACCCTAGGCGATCATAAGAGCCATGCAGGATTAATATTTAGGTAAGGAGGGGAAGCATTGGCGGTGCATAAAATTGAGGGAAACCTCCGCATAGGCGGCATATATGAGTGTAATTTTGGGTCTTACAAATGCACTTCCGGCGGTCATACAGAAAAGCGGGATGAGGCTGATGGCAACGACCTGAACTACAGAATCCCCAATGAAATGATCAAACGCCGCCCAGTCGTAGTGATCAATAAACATCGTGGCCTATGCACTGTAATCCCAGTGTCTTCCACCCGAGAAAAAGAACACCGAAACCCTAAAAAAGACATGGTGCATGTAGGTATTTGCGTGCCTCTACAGGGGCATATTCCTAAAACGCATTTCTACGATGATTCACCATGCTGGGGCGTATGCTACGCAGCGCAGACCATTGATATAGGGCGTTTAAGAGACATCTACGACAAGAATACTTCCAGCTTTGTAAAAGCAACCGTACCTCCTGAAATGATTTTGAAGCTTCGCTTTGGGATCATCAAAGCCATCGGCCTTGGATCACTGGTTCCGGCGGAGGAAGAGGCAAGGGTCAACGATGCTCTAAGGCTCTGATAGCCGCGTCTTTTGCGGGTCGTCATTGACGCATACTCAAATTTGAGTAACACTGGCATCAGCCGTTTAGGCACGATTCAGTCTTTTGCCGTTTAGGCATCTAAAGCCCACCTCTCGAGGTGGGCTTTTTCGTTTCTGGCTTTACCCAACGCTCAAAAAGCGTAAGCATTCGCCCCAACACGCCAAAATTAACCAGCAAGGAAGCAGCAATGCGCATCATCGGATGGATACTGACAATTCTTGGCTGCGTATGGGCCTTCTCTGGGGTCATGCGAATTATCGTCGGATTTATGAGAGCGGTACCCGGCCCAGGTAAGAACATCGCCCTAGGTCTAATCACTCTAGCGCTAGCCGCACTCGCCATCTGGGCTGGCGGTAAGCTGAGAGCTAAAGCTGCTCATGCAAAATCGTTAAAAACGATTGGCTGACCTCAGACAGCTATTGGTAGGTGTGTTAGACGGACACCTAACCTTGTAACTCCTATAACTCAATGAGAAGCGTGCAAATGGAGATTGTCGTCGTAGTAATTGCAGTGGTCATTGGGCTGTTTGTGTTCAGCATGAGCAGAGGTAAAAAGGCAGTAAGGGCTTATGTTTACCTAGCTTCTCGAAGTGATGGCGCAAGCGAGGTGGAGGCGAACCTAGTTGCATCGAGGATTGATACGCATAGAGCTGGTCAGCTAAACGACGCAATGCTCATGTTCAATCGCCAATGCTACAACGGCAAGCAACTGGCAATGATTTCAGATGCAAGACTCGATGGGTTCAGCGGATAGCCCATATGGGCTTGCCTCATGTCGGCATTGCTTAACATACGTTTTTCCCGAATTCTGCGGACTCCCCCTCTAGAGACACATCAATAGCCATTCAAAATTATCCATTTCTCGTTATTTTTTCCTTCAGGCCCCCAGATTGTGCCTGCTTCCTTCGCATTCACTCGCGCACAAAGCCTTTTTTCAGGGCCGCATGTAGAGAGTTGCACCTTCCCGCCCTTAGCCTCTAGTGCAGCAACATTGGCTCGCAAATCCAAGATTTCGTTGGGACTGGGTACCAGAAGCATGGACAACCCCACGATGGAAGCCAGCAGCATGCAACTGGTCGAAGCCCAAATGGCGGCCCACTTCCAGCTGATCGAGTTTGCTGCTTGGTGCAGACTTTCTTCTGCCTGCTCAGCACGCGCCGTAACGCCCTGTAAGGCCTTTACAGCGGGAGTAACAGAATCGCCAAGAGTGGACTGGGTTTGCTGCTGGACGTTCGCTAAAGCGGCCTGAACAGCCTTCTCGACCGCGATCCGCGTTGCCTTCTCGATGATAAGCGCCGAGGCATGACCCGCTTTGTTCATCTCTTCAACGGCTGTGCCAGCTCGGGCTATGACCGCATTCAGTGCAACCTGTCGATCCTCCAGCTTTTTCAGTGCCTCACTGACAGCTTGCTGCTGCTCTTGGGCTACGGCCATCAGGCCAAATAGCTCCTGCTCACTGATGCTCAAATTCTTCCCCTTACATGCCGAAGTCAGGGCCGCCACGGCCTTTGCTTGGGCCTTTATCGTGGCTTAACTGGTCTTTTTCGAATCGTTTTAAGGCCGCTTTGGCCTGCTCTTGCCGTTCGAGTGCGGCGCGCTCCAGGGCAACTCTGTGCAGCTCGTTGGCCATGCGTTCGCGCTCCGCATCAATACGGGCGTTGAAGTCTTGGTTTTGCTGGAAACGAGCCTTGAAAGCGGCCATTCCATCAGCGGCGGTTTTAGCCACTTGTTCTCTTGCAGCCCGCTCTGCACGGGCTTTTTCAAAGTTGAAAATCTGTGCCGACACCATGCCCAACTCAGCCCGGTCGGTCACCAGTTCACGGGTATGGTCATTCGCCGCCGCTCGATCCAGAGCGCCCAACGGCGCCCGGCCTTTACGATCCGACTCACGCCGGATTTGCGTGACCCGCGGGCCTTCGTGAATGGTCGCCGGCCGATCCAGATCCGCCGCTCGATCCATGTCGCCGGCATCGAGCGCAGCGGCGCGCTGCTCGACCAACGAACGCCGATCCACCCGCGCTTCAACCCCAGCACGCTCCAGTGAAGAATTGGTTCGACCCTCGATCATGGCCCGTATCCACTCCACCTCTTGCGGGCCGCGCTTCACGTCGTCCAGTTCGCGGGTCTTCTCGCCCAACTGGCCCGACACATCAAGGCGGCGCGTGGTCATCAGGATATGGACGTGGTGATTGCGGTTGTCGCCCTCGCGGTCGGGGTGGTGAACGGCCAGCGTTCCCGCTGTGCCATAGCGATCGGCCAAGCCTTGGGCAATCGACTTAGCCAACTCTCGGCGTTGTACCTGGTCAAGTTCGTGAGGCAGTGCGACCAGCACTTCCCGGGCCACTCGGGCGTTCTTGCGAACCTCGGCGGCTTCGGCCTTGTTCCACAGTTCGGCACCTGACTGTGTAGCCATGCCGACCGGAGCAAATGACTCGACGTGATCCACGCCGGAACGACGGGTGTAGTCGTGAATTTCACCGGTACGCTCGTCGAGGATTCGCTCTGCATTCCGATACGCAGCGGCGGCAGTGGCGGAACGGCCACTGCTACGACTGACGGGTTTGACGGATGCGGAGTAGAGCGCCACGGTTTTGGATTCTCGATTTTCTTGTGATCTGTTTTTGATTTGTCGGCATCGCCGACCGCATGCAAACGTAGTTTGCGTAAGTGCGCCCTTCTCTTCTTTCAGGGTCTAACTGTGCACACCTATACTCTAGCGTAGAATGGCAAAAACAGACACCAGCAGAGGCAGAACCTACATGGCAGATTTAGACGAACTAAAACGAAAGCGTGACCAACTAACTGCCAAAATTCAGCAGGCAGAAGCACGACAACGAGCTACAGCTAAAAAGGCTGATGATCGGGTAAAAGTTCTGGTAGGTGCTGCGGTACTACATCAACAAACCCAATCTACTGACAAGCGTGCTGCCCTGTTGACGTTGCTGGATGGCTTCCTCACTCGTCCGGCTGAGCGATTGGCCGTCCTAGGAGAGGATGGGCAGGGCTCAGAGGCATTCAAACGTCTGGTATCCGGCAACTAACGCGCTGCGCTTGTTCGATGGGGGGTAAGCCAGCGCCGTACCGGCGCTGACCCACCCCCATCCTGATTGACCGCAAGCGAAGCGCGCAGACCGTAGGTAGCAGCGCGAAGGAGCGAAGCAGCCGCACGCAGGATTAGCGTCTTGCTCGGAAGTGGTCGGCGCACAGCGACTGGAGGGCTGCTGTTCTTGGATCTGAGCGCTGATTTTCGCATCAACTCCCTTCTTTTACTTTTTACTTTTCCCTTTTAGGCGGGCTGGAGGCCGCGTAAACCGTGGCCTCCAGCCTCCATAAAGGGACATATTGACGGTTTAAAGGGGACATATTGACGGTTTAAAGGGGACATATTGACGGTTTAAAGGGGACATATTGACGGTACTATGGGACAAGCCTAGGATGGTCCCATAATATCGGGGGCGTCATGGATCAAGACCGTCAGCTCGTTGTGAAATCGAATCACATCATTGAAGCATCGTACCGCCTGAGCGTTGCTGAGCAGCGCGTCATTCTCTCGGCGATAAGTCAGGTGCGCCGCGATAAACCCGTTACTGATGAGGTGCTGTACAGCGTCACAGCCGCCGAGCTTGCACAGCTCTGCGGAACCGATCCGAAGACAGCCTATCGCGACCTCCAGAACGCCGCTGAACGCCTTCAAACTCGTAGGGTGAGCCTGCTCCTAGAACCGGATGGTGTCACCATCCGATCCA
>NZ_JBUZTQ010000066.1:0-4575 GCF_055408445.1 Pseudomonas sp. B414
TTATCCGAGCAGCTTTTGGCTGCTCGGGATGCGCTACCATGCGATTTTTTAAGGAGCCATCTCATGCAGCGTTTGGTAAAGCCGTCGGATTACGTCCTGCAGGACGTACTTGGCCAATCGATGTATCAGATTCCCTGGGAGCCCAGGCTCTGCCCGGGCAACCCTGCAGAAGATCCCGAGGCTGGCGCACTTCTTTACAACGCATTCGTCCAGGATCAGGCCAAAGGTGTTGTGCCGCGGACACCCGCCGAGCAGATGAGTGACATTCTGGATTGGGTTTTCGAAACGGCAGGCGAACCCGCCCGCAGCCTGGCCGCTGACTTGGCGGCAGCGTACCTAGGCAATCACGCCTTCCTGATCGATGATCTGGATGATTGGGACGCGGAAACCAAGTCGCATCGGGCGCACATGGTTTTTCATGGCGAGGACATTAGGGGACTTTCAGCGCGAACCGTCATGAAATTGCGGGCTCGAGCTGCCGCCGGATTTTAGCCGCGAAAATATCGTTAGACCGGTTGTTGCTACTAGTAACACGGGAGCGCATAACGAATAGAAAGGAACCCGCCCGGACGGGCCAAGAAGGTGTCGCAATGCGTATGACGTTTGGCAGTGCCTGCCGTAACGCGGGCCTTATGGCGGTGGTGTATTTCCTGTACGTGGGCTTCCAGAAGGGACACTTTGATGTCTTCGGCTGGTACGGGGTTGGGTGGTCGTGGGGGGACTGGCTAGTGTTGGCGGTGCTGACGGGGGTTTTTGGGGGCATTCTGTTTGAAGAATGGTGGGGGCAGCGCAAGCGTGCGAAGGCGAAGGCCCGCGAGCAGGGCGAAGACTTCCAATAACGCCGCGTATGTAAGTCGGACACAAAAAATCCCGCCAAAAGGCAGGATTTTTTGCTTCCGAACTCACCAATCTTCAGGGCGTTCCGCGTGCTGATGGAGAATTCGATATATCAGGATGGTATCCCCCTTCCGCGTGTAAATAGATCGATAGGGGTATTTCGAAATAATCAGTTCTCGGCAATCAGGGATATCCGAGGCTTTCCCTAACTGAGGAAAGGTCTCCAGTCGGGTTATGGCTTCCAGCACTTGGGAAATGACTTCCTCGGCCTTTTCAGCACCTAGACGCGGTTCGTAATGCTCGTAGATACCTTCGAGGTCACTGTCCGCTTTGCTGGTTAATGCGATTTTCGGCACGAGCCACCCACTTAGCCTTCACGGCATCCAAGTCGATTAGATTGCCTGCCTCAGCATCAGCGATCCCTTCGGCTACCGCTCGAAAATGCCAGGACTCTGACTCTACATAACGTGCCAATGCACGTTTGAGATGGTACTGACGATCCCGATCAGTTGCTTCAGCGAGCTGATCGAGCTGGTTAATCAGCTCCGATTCCACACGAAAAGACAGGACAGGCGAGGCCATGTTATCACTCCACACGATGTTGTCTACGATGTAGACGTTGTCTACTCATATTTGAGTATTCCACTATCAGTGGAATATCGCAACTATTTGCTAATCATTTATGAGCACTCACTATCATCGACCCAGTGCGAATAACGCCGCTTATGTTCAAAAGGCCCCCACACTTGAGAGAGTCGTGGGGGCCTTTTTTTCTGGGCACGGAAACCACACCCCTCCTACACTGGTACGCCAGACCCCACCTCTGTGGTTTTACGCACGGTGGGCCACTGACTCGGATAAGGACACCCCTGCCATGCCGTTACCCGTCACGCCGTCTTATGAGCGCCGTTTGCGCGACCTGCGCACGCTGTCCCCGGACACTGGCGCACTGCTTGAGCGCATCGCCCTGGAGCTGCAGCCGCAAGTGCTGGCCACCTCGATTGAGGCGTTGGAGGCGCAATTATTGGATCACCTGCAGGAAGTGGCTGAGCAGCAGACGCGCTGTGTAACTCGACTCTGGGACTGGTTAAACGCCGTGGTCGCCGCCGGAGCGCTGACGCCACCACAGGCGGCAGCGTTTGCCTGTGAAGCGGCCACCTTGGGCGGCCCGTCTGGCGTGGTACCAGAATGAGCAGCCGTGACGGTTCCACTGCTCACTACGGCTTAGAGCTCGGGCTAACGTGTTGGCATATTCAATGGGTTCTGGAGTATGAAGGCGTGACGTGCACGCTTTGCGGTGTCTGCCAAAGCGTCCAAGAGGCAGACATTCCTTTTGCTCATGTGGCAGGTTGCATCGGCGCAGCGGAAGTGGCACAGCACCCTTGGCGCGAGCTAGCAGCGGTTCTACGCCATTTGCCGGTCGTACTCGATAAATGATTGGCGAAGGAATTCACGAAGACGCGCTGCAGCACCTGGTGCAACAAAACGCGGTTAGGGAGTTTGTTGTGGGCCGCGATGCTAGCCGCACCAAGTGGACGTTTTCGGTACGCCTCGGCGGGCCGCACTCCCGGCTGATCGCGGTGCGCTCACGGCGCGAAGCGATTCGTACCTGGGCCAGCCTGACGGCAGTGGGGCGGTTTGCCGAAGGGCTCGGCGTGCGAGGCTTTGCGGTGGAACTATGAAGTTTCGCGCCCGCGAAACTGGCCACGGCTTTTAGTTATCGAGAGCGTCGAGCAAATTTGCCCAAGTAGGGGCTTCCCCTGGCTTCGCGTTGTGAGGCAATGCAGGTTTAGGCTCAGGTTTATGCTCGATCAGCCGAAGTGATTGTTGCAGCTCTTGTATCTCTGCACGCAGCAATCGAACCTCTTCAACCAACGAGTGTAGGGCTGGGTGTAAGGCGTCCATTTCAGGTGTAGGGGAAGTGTAGGGCGAGGGTGTCGGGTCAAGTGTAGGGCGGTGTAGGGTGATCCCCTGTGGTTCGCCATAAACGCGGATCATTTCTGATAGGTCGATAACCTTTTGCCCTTTACCGTCTAGGCCAGCAGTTACGCGGCCTTTAGACACGGCCTCATGCAATGTTGAACGGTGTAAACCGTAGAGTTTTGCCATGCGGCCGATGGTTAATTTTGCCATGTAGGGCAGTGTCGGGTTCTGTCTGTAGGGTGCCCTACAGTCTACTGCTATTTATGAGACTTAACCGACCATTCCCTAACGCGGTCCGGTGGACCTTGTTGGCTACCGTGCTGGTAGGCAGCACAGCTGCCAGACCCACACGGCAGCTTGTGAAAGACACAGGGTTTGCGCTGAGCGAGCAAACGCAATATCTTTGGGTAATAGATACATAGCATTAAAACGAAAAAACCCTGCCAAGGCAGGGTTTCATTCGGGCCAGCGGCGACGGCAATCGCTCTGGCCAAGGTCTCGGGGAATCTCTGCTTTTCGGTGCGGGGAACGAGACCTGGTAAGCCAATTCTGTCGGGAAAACTCCCGTCTGTCCAGCTTCCAGCCTCCCCCGACACCTCTTCCCGACGCTTGGAATCAAGATGCTTTGGGCCCGGGAAGTAATAGCTGCCGATCAAGGGGATCTCTTCACGGCAGCCGGTATAGCCGGTTAGGTGCGACCCGCAAGGGCGAGAAGGCAATGGCAGGGCAGCGTAAAAACCCAACCACGGGCGCTGTCACTGTCCTAAAACCCACCAACCGCCAGACGCCGAAGAGGGCAGGGGGCGCAGTGGTAAACAATCCCCGAAAGTCTGGAACGCCTGTTGGGAGTGGGAGCCGGGTGGTCGCACCTGGAACAAAATCCTCACTGCGTGGAGTCATGCGAGACGCTTTTTTTAAAAGCCGATCGTAGGGGCTCCCACGCCAGTGGGAGCCATCAAGTGCGTCGCGCAGCCATCATTATTGCCGCCAGTGGGCGGCCTTAGACTGGCGTCAGCCATCATTGCTCGTGCTCTTGTCTCTCAGGGTTATTACCCGCTTTGGATCTTTCCCAGCGAGTGGGGGTCCCCCTTTAGGGGGTCGAGCTGGTGAGCGCGTAGCGCGAATGCTCTTGGCTTTTTGCCCTTTTGTGCCTTTTCACCTTTATACCTTTATACCTCTCCTATTGGCGTTCTATTGCTGAAGCAATAGCCAACGCAATAGAACGACCAATAGAACGCCACATAGATAATCCAAGACAAAAGCAGAGCAACAGCGCGCCATCCCTACGGTCTGTCGTGGCCGCCCTGCGGGACGCCCAAACCTTCCGGGGGAGCGCCCCGTCAGGCTTTCAGGGTTCCGACTCGCTGCGCGAGCCTCCACCCTCTTTCCTCACCTGCGCCCTGAACGGGCTTGTCTCGAAAATTCACCCGCGTGCGCGCCCGGCAAAGCCGGACCAACCTGCATTCTGCAATTGCGCGACGTCTCGTTGCGGTCCTTTGTCCCTTTCTCGACTGCTACATCGCGAATCCAGGTTGGTCCGGTTTCACCTGACGCGCACGCAAGCGGTGCGGCCGGATGCTTCGCACCCTGGTTACGCCCTGAACGGGCTTCACCAGGGCAGACCGGAAAAATTTGGCCTGGGGGCCATTTTTCCTCCCCCCCCTCGTGGGCTCGGGAGGCGTCTGTCAGGCTGTTCACGCCACCAGAGGTGGCGGTTTATCCGAGCAGCTTTTGGCTGCTCGGGATGCGCTACCATGCGATTTTTTAAGGAGCCATCTCATGCAGCGTTTGGTAAAGCCGTCGGATTACGTCCTG
>NZ_JBUZTQ010000067.1:0-4252 GCF_055408445.1 Pseudomonas sp. B414
GGTCGTTGGTTCGAGTCCAATCGCGCCTACCAAACAAAATCCGCTCTGCTGGGCGGTCTAGAAGGGCTCACCGAAAGGTGGGCCCTTTTTTGTTGTCTGTGATTTCTTCAGAACGTTCACAAAATATAGGCTCCGTTCACACTGGGCAATGTGAATGTCGAAAGAGTCCTCCCATTGCTGCGATTCTTCCCTGTGGCTGAATTGAATTTGAGTGGCTTCAGTTTGATCTGATCGGTAAGCTCGGGCTCACCGTGTCGCTCGCGAAAGCGTCGGCGTCAGCGACTTTCATTTTAGTGATCCATGCAAGGATTAAGTGGCATGCAAAGATTGAAGGTCAATGGAAGTTTATACGATGTTGATCAGCATCCCGATGAATGTCCGTGCTGTCATCACGCGATGGAGCCGGGAGTATTAGCGTCAATTTTTTCTGAGGATGACAGAGTTATTGATGTAGCCTTCATGTGTCCCAGGCATAAATGTTCAAGAATGTTCATTGCCATATTCGAAAGGACTCTGATGCAACATGGCTATTCAGATTGCTTTTATTTGCGTGCAACATTCCCTAGAAATCCAGTGGCTCCCTCTGTTCCAGAAGAGGTCGCAAAAATTTCTCCTCAGTTTGTAGCGATATTTACACAAGCGAGCAATGCTGAGGCTTTCCGTCTGGGAGAGGTCGCAGGTGTTGGGTATCGGAAGGCGCTTGAATACCTTGTCAAAGACTATTGCGTTACTAAATCTCCAGACAAAGAAGATGACGTCAAGAAAAGACCGTTGGGGCAGGTTATCGATGTGTATGTTGATAACGAAAATATCAAGCAGTGTGCAAAGCGAGCCGTTTGGCTCGGGAATGACGAAACTCATTACGTCAGGACGTGGGTTGATAAGGATGTCAAAGATTTGAAGCTCCTGATTAAGTTGACGGTGGGTTGGATTGAGCAAGCCATCATCACTGAGTTTCTGATTGCAGATATGCAGAAGCAATGACCGGTATAAATGTGGGGGTAAAAGCGGTTGCACTGCTGGCTCTGGCAGGGGCAACAAATGTATGGGCGGCGGAGGACTTCCGTTGCACGATTGAAGGCACCGTCGCCGCTAAGGAAAAGCCGATAAACAGAATTTTCATCGGCAAGCAGTTCACCGTAGAGAGGCGGACTGGATTGATGGTAGGCGCCTTGAAGAACTCTTACGTCACCGATCCACAAGTCATTGACTACGGATCGACTGAGAATAGTTACAAGGCCGTAGCGACCATGCGGAAGGATCAGGGAGCGGGAGTCGGTTCAAGCATTTATGCACTAACAATCAACGAGTACGACGAAAGCGAGCGAAAGCCTTTCATCTTCATGCAAAATGACGAGGCGTTTCTCGGTTGGTGTGAGCATTTCTGATTAGAGGTGGATCGCAAAGCGTGCCGATCCCTTCCGTCTGACCATGTACTACTGATGATTCTGACGCAGCTTGTCTATGGCTGTGGTGATGGCCTCTGCATTCATATCAAGTCGTTTCAGTACGGTGGTTATGTTGTTTATCGAGTGTGGCTGACGAGGTCGTCACATATCTATAAGTGATTGAATTTAAAAGGATTTATCAGAAAAACAAACACTTGAAGTGTGGCAGCGTTTAGGTGCACCTAAATGGTGCGTTGTGCTAGGCATTCTATAAATACAGTTTTCATATCCAGCGTCTTCAATTCGTGGGCGTTCTTCCTGCGCCTATGCTCCGACCGCTTTTTCACTACCGGAATGTCGGCGAGGCTTGTAGTGCATCAGGAAAGCGTTTGGACTATGATTTGCTCCATACCGATCATGGATGGATAATCGCAGTGCTACGAAATCAAATAACACTTACATTCGATGGAACCTTAGCCCCTAATCATAGTGTGTCATTGCGTACACTCGCTTATACCTTGCCTCATATACAACGTTCAATTGATAAGATTGTTTACTTCGAACATAAAGGGGAGATTAGAAAGTACACTTCGCTGCCTAGAGAGCTTCAGGGCTACGCTGACATTTATGTAAATGAGCTTGAAGAGGGTTCTCTTAGAATTCCTTTTGTCAGCGATTTGGCAGCTAAAGTACCCGAGCTGTTTAATTCGTTTATGGCGGAGCCATATGAGAAATCGGCGAAGGAGGTAGTTTCTCACAGTAAAATTCTGCAGAGCGATTTGGAAGCGTGTAAGGGCTTAGTAATCCACAATAACGTTGATCCAATAACTCAAGAAGATTTGATTGCGGTCGAGGGTGGTCGAAAGCTGGCATACGCTCGGACTGCTGTGCTGAAGGATATAAATAACGCTTTAGCATTGGTGCGAACTACTCCCGGTGCACTTTTGAAAATTGACGTTGATTCACACAAAGGCTACAGTAGTTATTTGTTTGATGAGATGAGGGCTGCACGATTTTCCAAAGTTGTTGCAACAAAACGGCTAGATAATCCAGCTGTCTATATCGGTCAGATTACAGGTCTGGAGCAGCAAGGAACATCAGCTGCATTCAAATATGCGGCAAAATTTTGGAGTCGTGTCACTGGGCAGGAAAGCAAGATAATGATTCAAGACTATGATGATGTTTTGAAATTGCATGCTCACAACTTGAGTAACAAGGATGTTGCAATTTGGGCAGCTCCTATTTCAGTGCATGAAACATTCGATCCCGTGCGAGGTGATCTTGTGTTTATTGATATTTTGCCGACAAAATGATTTTTGATAAGTTTTTTGAGGCTGTATATAACGAGGCGTCACGCTACGTCACGCTTTGTCGGATATTTTGCTTCGTATTCGCAATGCTCCTGGGGGCAGACAAGTTTTACCAGTTGATTTTTAGTGATTTTTGGATTGGTTCAGCGGCAGATTTCGCAGAGGCGCTGCTTGATACGATCACCAAGGCTCCGCTGTGGATTTTTATTGTAACCTTGATAATGGCTTTCTATGTTGTTCCTTTGATATCGAAGATCACTGTTCTGAAAATCTTGAAGTGGGAGCTACAGCAGGCGCGGGTGTCTGCTCTGATAGAGGCCGTTGATATAGCAGTTCGTTCTGTTCCACTGGAAGCGGCAAGTGAAGAGCTCAAGCTGGCAAGAGAAAAGGCCGAGTTTGCAGAGAAGAAAATACTGAGATATAAGTCTCTATTGGAGCTTTTTAGCTTCTGGGTTTTTTATGGATTATTGTTTTTTGTACTGGGGAGGGCAAGTTTCGTCGTTGTGCTGATTTCATTGTCATGGCCTTTTCTGTGCTGGCGTGTTGTGCCTTATATTTTAAATTATCATGTTCGATGGATATATTATTATAAGCAGCTTGCGGTGAGGGTTGGTAATGGGATCGTTGCGAGTGAGTCAGGGGGGGACTAAATGACGAGACTTCGGGTGCAAAAAACTGCCAAGAAGAATATTCACATACACAACGATATCTCCAACACAGCTCACCACCTCAAGGCTCGTATCGAGGAAATGGAAGCTACGGGAAACAGGCAAGGTATCGCTCTCGACATCACCGCCTGTCTCGTCATGTTGGCGTTCACCTTTGAATCGCGCCTTAACTTCATTGGCGAACAGAAGGTAGAGGATTTTAAGGAAAGGCGGTGGTTCGACAAGAAGGTTGAGATTGTGTTGAAGGCACTGGGGCTGGAGCCTGATTTTGCAGTTCGCCCGTACTCTTCCATCAAAGAGTTGAAAAACTTCCGTGACACAATTGCACACGGCAAGCCGGACACCATCGAGGTAGATGAAACGGTTGACTTTCAACCGGGGACTAACTATGACGATTTTGATCTTCGAGGCGAGTGGGAAGCATTTCTAACCATCAACTTCATGCGGCAATGTTCCGATGACATCGACCAAATCTGGAGTGAATGGGTTGCGAATGCTGAAATCGAACTGCATCAAACACTGACCTCCGGCGAGTACAGCATTTCACTGATAGAAGAGCCTACGGTCTTTGGCGGGTGATCAAGTCGTATTGAGGATAGGGGGCGTGTTGAAAATATCCCTGCCCCCGCCAAAATCTCGTGTGCACTTCCATAACCGTTTGGTTTTCGAGCTTGGAAAATAAGTCTGGTGGTTTTGCCCGAGGTGCTAAGCCAAGTGCTAGGGGGCCAAATGAAAGCCGCAGCTTTTCTAAAATAAGATGGGGCGCGTGGCCCCCAATAGCTTGATCTGTAGAAGTCTCGACTTGATCTGACACCCCTCTTGAAAAAGAACGGGGCTACCGGGTTTGATGGTTGTGCGAGCAATCACCAACCCAAGAGGAGTAGCC
>NZ_JBUZTQ010000068.1:0-4003 GCF_055408445.1 Pseudomonas sp. B414
TGATCGCGCGCTCTTCAACGCTGAGTTCGGAATAGGACATAGGGGCAGCACCGTACCGGAAAGGTCAGGTGTTGCACTCAGTTTTCGCGGCCGCCGAGTTTTAAAACTCAGGCATTACTAAAAACGGCTCAAGGCGTAACAGGGGGTACCGCATCAAAGGTCATATTAACGATGCCGGTGTATTCACCCGGTTGATATTCATAAGCAGGTGAGTCAAGCGCGGCAATGGTCAAATCAACACGTTTACCGGCAGCGGCTTCAGTGGCGCTGATGAACTCCTGACTGGCATGAGTCAGTTCCTTGTTATTGAAGTGTACGAAGAGAGGGATCATGCCATTGCCATTGCCACTGGACAGAAAAGCGCCTCCTGCATCGGTAATGCGCGCCGCAATGGCACCGGAGCTGTTTTTCACATCAAAGGCTTTGCGCAGGGTGCTCAACTTGCCAGTTGTTCCTCCAGTGGCATTAGGCGTCCACTCCATGCGTTGCGCCACACCGATCCAGCCGGTATCTGCGGGCACAACGTAAAAATTAATCGATGGAATACTGGCGACCAGTTGAACTTGTACTTCAACCGGATCAGCAGCGGATACCTGGGTAGCGCCCAACGTGGCAAGCAGGGCAAGGGCCAACGGGCTAACAGTTGCCATAAAAGTGCGTTGCATTTTTACTTCCTTTTTTCAAGTTTATAGTTAGGGGGTGATACATCATTGACTGCAATTAATACTCAAGCACGGGTAAAGGATATTTTCCGCTCAGCCGTGCCTTCTTGAAGTACAAAGCTATGAACTTTCTGTGGTTCTTTGGTAAAGGTGTACGTTTTACCTGGCAATACGTAGTGTTGAATGATTGACGAACACTCAGCCGTTTTTTCAACATGGCAACTTTTTACAAAATCCAGGGCAATGACACTATTACCTGCGTTATGCACGCTGTAGGTATCCTGTTCATCTTTAAGACGTGTATCGAACTTGACCTTGTCGGGCCTCACAAACAGAAGCGTGCCAAAGCCCGTCAACAAGGTGACTTGAGCGGCCAGATCCTGCTTGTAGGTCTGCTGGTCATCGGCGCTTTGATCAAAGCTGTCAGCGCTGGTCGGCAATACCGGAATAAAGCGCACGCGGTAGTAACGCTCCTGAGCCCGGCTGCCCATAAACAGCAGGCGGGTAGACTGCATGCCATTGGCCGGAATGATCATCCGTGCCGGGCTGGCCAGCAGCGTATTCTGCTCGGCCAATGGCGCAGCCGAGAGAGCTACCGGCGGCTGCTCGACGGGCTGGCCCTGGGCGTCGTAGATGATTTCCTGTACCACTACCTTAACGAAGGCGGTACTGCTGCCAGAGTTATAGATACGCTTGAGAACCGCGCTTTTACCGTCCTCCAGAAAGCCGAACATCGGCCCCGGATTGATCGAGGGTGAGGCGATTGCCGAGGCACTCAAGCCCCAGGCACAACCCATCATGAGAAAGAGATAGCTGTAAATACGCATCGTAATACCCGGCTGCTGATAACGGTTCTCTACAGAGCGTTTGTCGCTGCTGTGGAAGCGGAATCAAGTATTACGACGATTCGGGTGGTGAAGTGAAAACGCTCATCAGTGCTCACGTCTAAGCAGCGTAAAACAAGGCTTTTCACAGGTTTTCACGGTTTGTGACAGTGGCCGCTCACGGCTTCGTGGCACTGAAAGTCATGAACACCTGCAACTGCCTTCTGCAGGTACAAGCTGTACTGAACTCAATTGCCAGCCTCCAACAGCATCGGATGCGCGACCTACGGTTTGGCTGCGCAATTAACAGGATGCCAAACCATGAATCTCGCGATAAAACCCCAAATAAGTGCAAGATACGAGCAGTCCTCTCAATCTTTTTTGTTGGCTTGCCATCCTTCTCGCCAATGGTTAGGGTTGAAGGCATGAACACATCACATACCCTCATTCTGCTTCGCCAACATCGCAGCCTTTGCCTCGTCAGTGCACGACTGCAAAGCTAGTTGCGATGCCTCGCCCTTTGCTTTGTATTTTTCTGGCTGGCCGCATTTGAATAGTCGGCTCGCATACTAAGGATTGCCTGATGACCATGCTCAAAGACCCTTCTTCCAAATACCGTGCCTTCCCGGTCATTGATTTACCTGACCGTACCTGGCCTTCAAAAACCATCACCAGCGCGCCTGTCTGGTGCAGCTCCGATCTGCGCGACGGCAACCAGTCGCTGATCGAGCCGATGGATGCGGTAAAGAAGCTGCGTTTCTGGAAGACCCTGGTCAGCGTTGGCGTTAAAGAAATCGAGGCATCGTTCCCGGCAGCGTCGCAAACCGACTTTGACTTCGTGCGTACCTTGATCGAAGACGGCCATATTCCGGACGACACCACCATCCAGGTGCTGACCCAGGGCCGTGAAGACTTGATCGCGCGTACCTTCGAATCGTTGCGTGGTGCAAAAAAAGCCATTGTTCACCTGTATAACGCGACGTGCCCGGCGTTCCGCCGCATCGTGTTCAATCAGGACAAGGACGGCGTCAAGGAAATCGCGGTCAGCGCGGCCAAGCTGTTCGTCAAATACGCCGCCCAGCAGCCTGAAACCCAGTGGACCTTTGAGTACTCGCCAGAGACGTTCAGCGCCACTGAGCTGGAGTTCGCCAAGGAAGTGTGTGACGCGGTGATCGAGGTGTGGAACCCGACGCCTGAGCACAAGATGATCCTCAACCTGCCGGCCACGGTTGAGTGCGCGACCCCGAACATCTACGCTGACCAGATCGAGTGGTTCGGCCGCCATATCAACCGCCGTGACAGCGTGCTGATCAGCCTGCACACCCATAACGACCGTGGTACGGGTGTTGCTGCAACCGAACTGGGCCTGATGGCGGGTGCCGATCGCGTCGAAGGTTGCCTGTTCGGCAATGGCGAGCGTACCGGTAACGTCGACCTGGTGACCGTGGCCTTGAACATGTACACCCAGGGCCTGGACCCGCAGCTGGACTTCTCGGACATCGATGGCGTGCGCAAAGTGGTCGAAGAGTGCAACCAGATCCCGGTTCACCCGCGCCACCCGTATGTTGGCGACCTGGTCCACACCGCGTTCTCCGGCTCGCACCAGGATGCCATCCGCAAGGGTTTCGCCCAGCAAAAACCGGATGCCCTGTGGGAAGTGCCGTACTTGCCGATCGACCCGGCCGATATTGGCCGCAGCTACGAAGCCGTAATCCGGGTCAACAGCCAGTCGGGTAAAGGCGGGATTGCTTACCTGCTGGAGCAGGAATACGGCATCAGCTTGCCACGCCGGATGCAGATCGAGTTCAGCCAGGTAGTTCAGCGCGAAACTGACCGTCTGGGCCTGGAAATGACTGCTCAGCAGATTCATAGCTTGCTGCGCACCGAGTACTTGCAGGCCAATACCCCTTACGCGCTGGTCAGCCATCGTCTGCAGGAAGAGAACGGTCATAGTGCAGTTGAAGTGGAAGTGTCGGCCAAGGGCGACGGCGAAACCAACCTGCGCTGGAGCGGCAAGGGCAACGGCGCGCTGGAAGCGCTGGTAGCTGGCCTGCCGGTTAATGCCGAAATAATGGACTACAACGAACACGCGATTGGTGCTGGCACCAACGCCAAGGCTGCGGCCTACATTGAACTGCGGGTTAATGGTGGCCGTGCGGTACACGGTGTAGGCATTGATGAAAACATCACCACGGCGAGCTTCAAGGCCCTGTTCAGCGCCCTGAACCGCTCCCTGAGCGAAGCCGAGGCGAAGGCCGCGTAAGCAGATAGCCAAAAACACAAAAGCCCCCAAGGTGAGAGCCTTGGGGGCTTTTTATTGCATGTGCGAAACCTGTGAAAACACCCCCCTGTGGGAGCGGGCTTGCTCGCGATTCAAGCGACGCGGTCTGGCAGGCAGACCGCAGTGATGCCATCGCGGGCAAGCCACGCTCCCACAAGAATTGTGTCCCACGCAAATTTGATGCTTGCGGGGATTATTGTGGGAGCGGGCTTGCCCGCGATTCAGGCGACGCGGTC
>NZ_JBUZTQ010000069.1:0-3051 GCF_055408445.1 Pseudomonas sp. B414
TACTCCTCTTGGGTTGGTGATTGCTCGCACAACCATCAAACCCGGTAGCCCCGTTCTTTTTCAAGAGGGGTGTCAGATCAAGTCGAGACTTCTACAGATGATAAAGGGGACATATTGATTACATCAATCCCCTCAAAGAGATTGCGATTACCCTCTTGCAAAGTGCTGCATTGTATCGTCACCGATACGGTGGTTCTACTCTCTATCATTCTGATAATGGCTTTGCACCAACGCGCAATATCAAGATCAAAGAATTGTAATTGCAGAATTTTCTCTAGACCACGATCTACAGGGTTTCATGTGGTATATGGTACATTTGACCGCTGGTCTAGGTACTATTCTCCTATGGCAAGTCATAGGGCTGCATATCCTTCTTGAGATGTTGTCTTTGATTGTATTTTTTTATAAAACACTGAAGAGATATGCCTTAAGCCTTCGGCTTGATTGTGCAAATGCTTAAGCGGAGCATTGAGTGCAATACTCTCCTAGCTCCGCTATTAGTGTGCAACGATTATCGGAAGTAGAAGTACAGCCCCACAACGATGATAGCGAATATCACCTTTAGTTGAAATGCGTCATCGTCAGCTTTGTCTGCCTTCGTCTGTTTGAAAGTTTCAGTGTCACTGAACCCCTCAGCCTTGTACTCCACGATACGATCAATCTGCCTATCGATCTTTCTGTTGTGACTGTTGTTGCTCGACATGGTGATGCCCCACACGATCAGCCAAAGGCCGAATGTCGGGATACAAAGCAGCAGGTGCAAGATGTGGTTGGTGGTTCGTTTCCGGCTGGTAAGCACAAAGAGTTGTTCGTTCATTTTTCATCCTTGCGGCATGGCGTTTGCTCGCCCTGGGGCGATTGGCAGACACCAGTGTATCACTTGGTGTGTCATCAGTTGGTGTGTTCACGATCAGAATACATCCGGCCATCATCCGTGTATGCAGCCAAATCAGAATTTAAGAAAGGGCTTCGGCCAACGAGTTCGGGAGCTTCGCACCAGTCAGGGCTTCAGTCAGGAAGCTTTCGCTGATAAGTGCGGCTTCGTTCGGACATACATGTCTCGTATTGAGACAGGCACCGCCAACCCCAGCCTAGACGCGGCCAAGGTGCTAGCTGACGGGTTGGGAATGACGTTGTCGGAACTGCTGCAAGGGCTTTGACAAACACTGCTATTGCGATTCACAGATGCCCCAGCCTCGTATGTATGGTGCTGGCATTGCCTGCTAGAGTTGCTGATTGTCTGGATTGGGAAGGACTGGACGCTGTTCCGATGGTGGCGCCTGCGCAGGCTCGGGCTCATGCACTACCAGTGGTGGTGCATCTGCTGTGGTATCCCCGCTAGGCAAAGGGCGAAAGCCCCGGTATACCCATTCCAGAGCATGTAGAAGGCCAAACGTTGCACTACCAGCAATCCCGCTTATGAATAACATGCCGATAAGGATTTGCCCGGCTGTTGGGGCTGAGTCAGCCGATGGGGCGGTTGTCGGCATGACTGTAATGAAGCAGCCCGCCCCGACAGCGATTGAGGCAAGCCACTTCGCAAACTCCCAGAGTCTTCTCCATCCTTCCGCATGCATTATGAGCACTCCTGCTACTCACGGCGTGAGCTGTAATTGGTTATACCACCTTAGGGCGAAAGCCCTGAGAAACCCCGAATAACTGGCCTTAAACCCCCAAAGAACCTCGGTTTTAAAACCCGTTTACAGGTAAGCGTTAAGCGTGGCACGTCTGTAGCCCTGATTCTACGGGGCCTCCAGCCTTCATGTGTTTAGCAAAGTCCGCTCCCCGCAGCAGAAAACAGTTTTAAATGAGAAAACAGCCAATTTCCCCCTTCCAAGTCGCATTTTAAATGCGGCAGCCCACCCCAGCACTTGAGTGTCAGCCGTTACATCCATGCTGAACTACGATCCTGCACACCCCTAAAGGACGATAGCCATGCAGGACGAAATAGATGCACGTATAGCCACAGCAGATGTGCTCACCTTATTGCTGCACAACTAGCACGCTCTAGCTGCTGCAATTGAAGAGGCAGCCCTTTGGGCTCGAGTCAGTGGATCGAGTATCACTCATGAAAATGCTTGCTCTGCATTGCAGACCCTTGATGCAAATACATCCGCCATTACGGCTGGGATTCCCAAACTCCGACAATAACTGCTATCAAAGAAGTAGACCTATGCGGTAGTGAGGCGGAAGCTGCGTAGTGGCAAAAACAAACTATCAATAAAGTCTTTATAATAGATTAATGATACTTTATCATTGCTCTATCAAATCAAGACTCCAAAGGATAGCCAACCATGAACGCCCACTTGTACCTCCGAGCATCGACCAAAGATCAAGACGCCAACCGTGCAAAAGTGGCTCTGGAGTTGTTCGCTACCGAGAAGGGTTTGAGCATCGTTGGCGTGTATGCAGAAAACATCAGTGGGACCAAGCTCAACCGTCCTGAACTGCTCTCCCTGCTCGATACTGCCGAAAGTGGCGACGTGCTATTGGTTGAGTCCGTAGACCGCCTGAGTCGTCTCTCACAGGCTGATTGGGACACTCTCAAGGCGACCATCAAGGCTAAAGGGTTGCGTCTGGTTGTTGCTGATTTACCTACCAGTCACATGCACATTGAAGCGAAAGGAATCACTGGGCAAATCATGGATGTGATCAACAACATGCTGATTGATCTGATGGCCACCATGGCACGACTGGATCAAGAAAAGCGCGTAGAGCGTATTAAGCAAGGGTTGGAGAACAAGAAGGTTTCTGATCCCAATTGGAAGCCAGCAGGTAAGGGAAGAAATGCTGCCAAGTGGGCTGCGGTACAGTCGCTGATGCGGAAGCATCCAACAATGTCTGCCGATGAAATTGCCAAGTTGGCTGAGTGTGGGGTCGCCACTGTGTACAGGATCAAGAAAGAATCGAAGGCGGCGTGATGCTGGTTGCTACGCAGATACTCTGATCAAGTGTAGAAGTTCAGACTTGATCTGACAGTTACCGGATTTGCGGTCATGACTGTCAGGTCAAATTCAGTTGATCATCTTGGCCTGCCAGATTTTCTTTCCA
>NZ_JBUZTQ010000070.1:0-2773 GCF_055408445.1 Pseudomonas sp. B414
GGACTCCGTCCCTCCCTCTGCTGCTTCGGCTCGAAACCAGGTTGGTCCGGTTTCACCTGACGCGCACGCAAGCGGTGCGGCCGGATGCTTCGCACCCTGGTTTCGCCCTGGACGGGCTGCACCAGGGCAGAACGGAAAAATTCGGCCTGGGGGCCATTTTTCCTCACCCCCCTCGTGGGCTCGGGTGGCGTCTGTCAGGCTGTTTCCGTCGTCTTCGACGCCGGTTTATCAGAGCGGCTTTTGGCCGCTCTGGAAGCAGCTTTCGCTGCCCAAAGCCCTCTGCGCTATCATTCGATTTTCGTCTAGGAAAATTCCTCATGCAGCGTCTCGCCATACCTTCGGATTACGTCCTGCAGTTCATCCTGGGCCGCGCCTCCTATGTCCTCCCATGGGAGGACAAACTTTGCCCAGGTAATCCAGCAGATGATCCCGAAACTGGCGCAGAGGAATACAACGCATATGCCATCAAAAAGGCGCAGGAAGTCGGCAGAGCAACGAAACCAGACCCCGTGCTAGATGCAGTGTATTTGGCGTTAAAAACGCCTGGAGAGGCTTACAGGGCCCTTGCTGAGGATCTTGCGGAGGCTTATCAAGGTCGTTATAGGTTTCTCATAGACAATTTGGCCCAGTGGGACGAAGAAACCAGGTGGTTGAGGGCTGACCTGGTTTTTTCCAATTCTGAGCTTCGCCATTTGTCAGCCACGCAAGTGATGGCTTTACGAACAAGGGCCGCCGAGGCCTGACGCGCTGCGCTTGTCCCCTCGACCTCCATACGGGAACAGGTTCCCGTACTCCGATCGAGGCCAGTCCATCCACCGTTGAAATTCCTCAGGTCAGGGGCCGCGACCCCGGCTCGTCGTGACTCGCTTCACCGTCGCGGCGAACGGAGTCCCGGGCGGAGCGAACCCTTGACCCTTCGCTGATCAAATCACCCTCTGGCGCTCTGTTCCTGGCCACCGGCCGGGAGCGGAGGCCCCCAGCATGGGTGCTGTTGATTTTGCTTTTGGCGCTCTGGGTAGTATTGCGAAATGTTCTTCACCCCCCTCCCGGATCCTGTGGGGTGCTGTTACACCCCCACTTTACCGAAGACTCCTTCGTTTTTTGGCTCTGGAGTGGAGGCGCAAACCTCGCCCGTTATGTTCCTGGTCGTGATGAGAAAATTTGCCATCACCACTGAGGAGCTGGGCATGAGGGTTTCAATCGAGCTGGATCGTAAGGATGTTTTGTCCCTGATCGCTGTTTTTCTGCTGATGCTCCCGGATTCCGGGGCTTTGCGCGGTTCTGAGGCTGGCGAGTCCCTGCTTTACTTGATACATAGAAACAATGTGTTAGCAGGTGCTATGCTCGGCCCCACGAATAAGGGGGCCATGAATGGCGCATAAAAAAACCCCTGAGAACTCTTCCAACTTGGCAGGCGGGGAGTTCACAGGGGCTGACGAAGCTAGGCTTCTGGACGAGAGAATAACACGCTACGGCGTGGCTCACACAAGGTCTCAGGCGATGCTAGAACATCTCCGAAAGACCCCGTCCGAAGCGACCATCAAGACTGCCGCTAGCCTTGCCAGCTGTGGTAATTACCTGCATTTCCGGGAGTACTTCACCGTGGGCAAGGTACGGCTGCATAGCGCGACGTTCTGCAAGCAGCACCTGGTCTGTCCGTTGTGCGGCATTCGCCGCGGTGCCAAGGCTCTTGGGGCTTACTTGACCCGCTGGCAGGTGATCCAGGAGGAACGCCCGGATCTGCGGCCCTATCTCCTGACCCTAACAGTCAAAAACGGGCCGGATCTTGAAGAGCGTCAATCGCACCTCGCGAAGTCGCTACGTCGCTTGATGGATCGTCGTCGCTACTTCAATGCCGGTACTCGTGGCGCTCCCTGGACAGAGCTTTGCAAAGCCGAGGGGGCCGTCTACACCCTCGAGCTGACCAACAAGGGCAATGGCTGGCACCCGCATTGTCACATGATCATTCTGGCCACATCACAGCCCTCCCAAACCGACCTCAGCACCGAGTGGCACAAGATCACCGGTGACAGCATGGTCGTGGATTGCAGGCCCATCCTGGGCGATCCCGTTGAGGGTTTCATGGAGGTGTTCAAGTACGCCGTGAAATTCTCCGATCTGACCTTGGCTGACAACTGGCACGCGGCGCAGATCCTCAAGGGCAAGCGCCTGCTGAACAGCTTCGGCTTGTTCCGTGGCGTTGAGATTCCCGACTCGCTGCTCGATGAGCCGCTCGACGGGCTTCCGTACCTGGATAGGTTCTATCGCTACCTGGGCGATTCATACCAGCCGGCGAGCATCAGGGAGTGAGGGCAGGCGACAGCGTAGCGCCTGCCTGCCTCACTCCCTGAAATTGCCGCTCCTATGGCTCACCTATTGCTGCGGCAATAGGCCCAACAATAGGACCTGCAATATAACCGCCAAGAGCCAAAAACATAGAACCCAACAGCAAAATGCCGTCACCCCTGCGGGGCTCCGTGGCCGCCCCTCCGGGCCGCCCAAACCTCCCGGGGGAGCGCCCCGGAAGGCCTTCAGGGTTCTGAATCGCTGCGCGATCCGCCACCCTCTTTCCTCCCCTGCGCCCTGGACGGGCTTGTCTCGAAAATTCACCCGCGTGCGCGCCCGGCAAAGCCGGACCAACCCGCTTTCTGAGACTGCGCGACGCATCGGCGCGGGACTCCGTCCCTCCCTCTGCTGCTTCGGCTCGAAACCAGGTTGGTCCGGTTTCACCTGACGCGCACGCAAGCGGTGCGGCCGGATGCTTCGCACCCTG
>NZ_JBUZTQ010000071.1:0-2764 GCF_055408445.1 Pseudomonas sp. B414
CGCCCTTTATAGAATTAGAAGAGAAAGCAGTAGAAAATAGGTTAAGTAGTTGATTTATATAAGTTTCATCCAAAGAGCGATGTCTCACGTGGCTATACATCTATGTATCACCCGGTGAGACATCGCTATACGTCATAAAGCATTTGTGAGGCATCATGCATCTTGCTAGCATGAGGCATGATGCTTCAAAAAATGCACACTAATGTTTCACGGGGTGATACATGTCTCAGGACGAAAAAAAGGTTCAAAAGCTGGAGGAACAGCTCACCCAAGTGAGGGCCTTGCTGAGCCACACAGTCGACACGCTAGAGCAGGAACGGCGGCTTTCAGCAGTAACCAAAAACCGGGTGGCGGGGGGTTACTACATGATGAGTAGAGCCGCCGAAAAGAACTTAAGAGCGATGCAGCGAGACAACCCAGCGGCAGCCTTGGTGTTCAGCGTTATCAGGGAGAACATGCAGATTGGCACCAACGCAGTGACGATATCTCAAGTAACCCTCTGCAAAATCCTGAACAGGTCTAGAGCGACCATTTCACGCGGTGTGAAGTACCTTGCGGATCACCAGTTTGTTCAAACGATCAAGACCGGCAACGTCTCGACCTATGTGGTCAACGAGCAGATAGCGTTCGCAGGCACCGCTGGACAGCGCAAGGCAGTTTTCTCGGCAACGGTTGTAGCCCATGAATGCGAGCAGGAAGAAGGCTGGGATCAAGTGAAAAAGCTCAAAGCCGTTCCAGTGATCTATGGGGATGAACGCCCGATTCTAGGCGCCGATGATCTGCCCCCACCTGACCAAACTGACTTGGATTTCAACTGATGATCGTGGATATACGACCACAAAACGGAAAAACGCTGATCGCCTTCAAAGCCAAGGACCTGAGCAGTTTTGATGACATATTGGGCATCGCTTGTGCTGTTGCAGCAGGCCAATACTGCTTTGAGGCTGGATCACTGCTCAGCCCTGATTTCAGGCAGTTCATCGATGAAATAAAGCCACGTACCCAATACGGCATTCTTGTAGGCCGTGACCTGCATGACAAGCCGTTAGTTCGTTGGGGGAAACTCATGAAAGCAGGATCTAGAGGGTCAAGCCCTTCCCTTTGGTGACCGTCTTGCTCTGCTCCTTGGCCTTTGCGTTCTCCTGCTGGAGTTCGGAGGCCATCTTGAGCACGCTGGCGATCTGATCCTTCGTAAGCCCCCTGAAAGACCCCTCAAACGTCTCCAGGCGCTTTCTGAGGCCTTTTGCCGTGTTCCGTGCCTCTCTCGCCTTGCGTTCGCTCTCAACGCTCTCAGAGGCCTTAGCAACGGTCCCCGCAAACCCTTTGTTCAAATCCTTCGTCACACGCTTGGCGATCATTTCTGCATCTTCGACCAGATCCCCACGGCCTCTGACTCGCTCCAGCAAAGTCGCCTTCTCCAGCACCCGCGGTTCTACGGATGAGGGCCGAAGCGTTACGGAAGACTCCATTCCCTGTTGGACCGCCGCGTAGTGCTGCTGAATTCGCTGATGGTTGGCCATGCTGCCTTCGATCCCGCGCTCCAAACCAAGATTGGCCACACAGGCTGCGTAGGAGGTTTGGTCCGCGCGCATTTTGTCGCGACTGCCGATGAACTCCTTGGCGCTCAGGCGTTTGTCTTGAGTCAGCGGCACGACGAAAGCGGACAGATGAGGAGTTGTTTCGTCCCGGTGAATGCTGGCTGTGACGATGCGATCGGCACCGTATTTGTCCGCTAACCACTGCAAGGACTGCTGGAAGAACGCCTTTTCCTGTTCTGGTGTCGATTTGGCGAACCATTCAGGGCTAGCCGATATCACGTATTCGACGGCCAATACCGCGTCTTTGCGCCGTTTCTCCGGCAGCAAATCCCGCAATTTGCCCATCGCCTCGTCCGTGTTTTTCGCGACCAGGTGCTGGTTGTCGGGCGTGCGCTTCTGGTCAGCATTTTGCGTCTCACGTTCCCGGTAGCAATGCTGCATCGAAGCCGCCACTGCGCCCATATTGGCGAGCTTCTTTGCTCGCATGATTGCGTATGCCATGTCATCCCCGATCCGCTCGAAATTCGCCTAGCTCCGCTGGGCCACTTGATTACAAGTGTACTCACTAGACTTTGCTTCGCAAAGATCGTTCGAAAAGCCCCTGCGTCAATGAAATTTTCACATGGGCCAAAAGGCCAAAAGTACCAAAGGCCTGCGCGGCTTCGCCTTGCTCCCCCCCACTGACGCGCCCCCCCAAGGGGGCTTGTCCGTTCGCCACGTGGCAGGCGGTCAGGGGAAGAGCGCCCCTGACCACCAGCCCTGAGCGTTGGGGTCGTTCCAGGGCGTCAAGGTCGGGGCCGCTTCGCGGTCGCTGCGCGAACCTTGACCCCCTTCCACTTCGAATGGAGTGGGGGTCAAGGGGTTGGTGCGGCCCGCAGACGCGAAGCGGCGAGGACTCGGCCCCTTGACGCCCACGGAGTGACCCCAGCCTCCGTGAGTGGGGGCAGGGGGCGCTCTTCCCCCTGCCCCCCGAGCCCTCGGCGGCAAGAGTGGGGGTTCCAAGGGGGCAAAGCCCAATTGGGCGAGGGCCGAAGGCCCGCTGCAAGCCTTAAAAAGTCGCTGCCCGGAGGGCAGGCATTTTCGGAGCGAAGCGACTGGGTATGCCAAGCGAAGCGCGGCAAGGGCGTCGCCCTTTATAGAATTAGAAGAGAAAGCAGTAGAAAATAGGTTAAGTAGTTGATTTATATAAGTTTCATCCAAAGAGCGATGTCTCACGTGGCTATACA
>NZ_JBUZTQ010000072.1:0-2643 GCF_055408445.1 Pseudomonas sp. B414
TGAATGATCGCGCGCTCTTCAACGCTGAGTTCGGAATAGGACATAGGGGCAGCACCGTACCGGAAAGGTCAGGTGTTGCACTCAGTTTTCGCGGCCGCCTTCAATATTTTTTTCAATCAGGATGTAAATTTCATTGCTGGGCTCAATGGAGCGGGTAAAACCACTGCGTTGAATATGATTGTTTCAATGCTTAAGCCGTCTATTGAAGAACTCGCTGAATTGAGTTTTTCTGAGGCCACACTGACTTTAACTATTTCCGAAAATTTGAGTTTTGATATTGTCGCCAAGCAGGTTGGTGACTTATTAGAGCTCAGCGTTTCAACACTTCCTGATGAAATTCTCACCGCTAACCTTTTGGAGTTTAGGGGGGCCCGAGATCGCTCTAGCATAAAAAAATTCAGGAGCAATAAAGCTTATAATTTTATCAGATCTCTACCGCCACCAATGTTCTTAAGTTTGGATCGGAGATTTATCAAAGGAGCCTCGCCTAGCGACTTTACTTCGCTTTCTCATTTTTTGGTAGATGAGAGACAGAAGAATCTTGATGTTGACAATGGGATGAATGAGGCACTAGGGCTAATAGCAAAAAAGAGCTCTAAAGTTAAAGATAATCAAGCGCAAGAAGACAAAAAGCTTAGGGATCGAATTATCCTGGACTCCTTTCATGTTGGGGGCGAGAATTCTGGAGCTTCACTTCCAAAAAGCACGACGCCTCGAGATTTGAGACTCAAGCAAAAAACAATTAAGGCCGCGTTGCTTGCGCTAGAATTTAAGTCAGATGAATTTGAGCAGATGTATGATAGTTTTTTTGAAAATCTAATATCGTTGTCCAAGAGCGTTTATGAGGTGTTCAATAAACCAAATACAGATGCTGCAAAATCTAGCGCTACTCCACGAAAGAAGGGTGTCGCTTCTATACCTGTGGCAGGAAAAGTAGAGCCGTTGTCACTTGAAAATTCGAAAGTTTTAGGGAAGTGGTTTTCGAATAGCCATCAGATGGCTCGTATCGATCGCTTACTAAAAATGATCGAGGAGTATGAGCAGGCCAAAACATCAATTAACAGTGATCTGACAAAGCTACAGCATTTGATTAACTTGTTCCTAGAGCAGACAAACAAGCGTATCGAAATCACTAATAGGGGGGAGGTTTCTATCACCATCTCTGGAAATGAACGATCGCTGACAGTTTTATCTTCGGGGGAACGACAAATTTTGATTATGTTAACCCATTTATGCTTAAACGACCTATTGCCCCAAAGTGGTATATTCATTGTGGATGAGCCAGAACTATCGCTACACATTTCCTGGCAAGATATGTTTTTAGAGGCTGTTCAAGCAGCTGGGCCTGAGCTTCAGATAATATTGGCAACCCATTCTCCAGCAATTATAGGTGGAAGAAATAGTTTTTATGTGCCGCTGAATGGGGGCATATGAGATGTCCGGCGTATCAGTTTTATCATGGTCATCGGCAGCTTCAAAAAGTATTGGTTTACTTTATAGAGAGCTTCAGTCTATAGAGGTGTATGTTGAAGATAGCAATTCTGAAGCTTTTTATTTTGAGCTTTTAAATCGAATGATTGAAGGCGATAAAAAGATACGGAAAATCATACCGCTTCACGGTAGAAAGAATGTTATTGATCACTGCGAAAGCTTTGATCATC
This sequence comes from Pseudomonas sp. B414, assembly GCF_055408445.1. NCBI lineage: Bacteria > Pseudomonadati > Pseudomonadota > Gammaproteobacteria > Pseudomonadales > Pseudomonadaceae > Pseudomonas > Pseudomonas sp. B414. Next base: position 1,662 of record NZ_JBUZTQ010000072.1, read on the forward strand.
GTACTCCTGCTCTTTTTATTATAGATGGTGATCTTGACCTGTTTTTGAATCTCAGAGAAAGAGGGAAGACAAATCTATTTCAACATAAAGCATATTGCATTGAAAACTATTTAATCTGTAAAGATGCTGCTGTGGAGCTTATAGTGGAATCGTCAGGTACTCTGTTGCGTGAGGACGCGCTAACAGATGTGGAGTGGAATTCGGCGTTATCCTCCATAGAAGCGCTGAAGAGCCTGTTTGTAACTTTCGCTGCTGCGAAAGTCGCTTACCCTGAGCTGAAAACTGTTTCTCATGGGCATATGAGTGTCATAACACAGCGTGTCAGGAAGAGGCCGCCAGAGGTCGATATTCAAAAAGTAAAAGATTTGGAAGAGTCAATTAAGCAAGACTGCATTGGTAAAGTAGGTGAAGATCAATGGGTGATAATCAGAAAGCAAGTCGAAATAAATGCAGAGAGAATTCACCCTATTGATGGAGTCTCCGGAAAAGACTTTTTGCTTCCTATTCTAGATCATTTTGTACGATCAAAAGGTTGTGGTACTACCAATACGGAAAGTTTAATGTTTAAGCTCGCGAAATATTGCAAGCTTGACCGGCTTTCAGAGTTGAGAACCTCTTTGCTTGATGTTATGGGAGGAAAGAATTTTCTTTCGAGTTAATTTAGGTGGGTGGTGCTGATATGGGGGCGGCCATCTGGTCGCGCCTATTAGATGATTTTCCGATACGCTTACCCATTCTTTTAAGAAATATTACTAATTAATAATTCTGAAACTCATAGGCAGTTATCTGTTATTGTGTGCCTGGTAAAAAGAATAGATTTAGCTCGATATTCTAGTTTTCGTGCGTCGGCGCTGACATGTATTAGGTGCATACCGATTGTTCGATATGTAGAAGTCTCGACTTGATCTGACACCCCTCTTGAAAAAGAACGGGGCTACCGGGTTTGATGGTTGTGCGAGCAATCACCAACCCAAGAGGAGTA
>NZ_JBUZTQ010000073.1:0-2601 GCF_055408445.1 Pseudomonas sp. B414
ACTTTGTTGGGTGACTGCGTACCTTTTGTATAATGGGTCAGCGACTTATTTTCAGTGGCAAGCTTAACCGAATAGGGGAGGCGTAGCGAAAGCGAGTCTTAATAGGGCGTCTAGTCGCTGGGAATAGACCCGAAACCGGGCGATCTATCCATGGGCAGGTTGAAGGTTGGGTAACACTAACTGGAGGACCGAACCGACTACCGTTGAAAAGTTAGCGGATGACCTGTGGATCGGAGTGAAAGGCTAATCAAGCTCGGAGATAGCTGGTTCTCCTCGAAAGCTATTTAGGTAGCGCCTCATGTATCACTGTAGGGGGTAGAGCACTGTTTCGGCTAGGGGGTCATCCCGACTTACCAAACCGATGCAAACTCCGAATACCTACAAGTGCCGAGCATGGGAGACACACGGCGGGTGCTAACGTCCGTCGTGAAAAGGGAAACAACCCAGACCGTCAGCTAAGGTCCCAAAGTTATGGTTAAGTGGGAAACGATGTGGGAAGGCTTAGACAGCTAGGAGGTTGGCTTAGAAGCAGCCACCCTTTAAAGAAAGCGTAATAGCTCACTAGTCGAGTCGGCCTGCGCGGAAGATTTAACGGGGCTCAAACCATACACCGAAGCTACGGGTATCATCTTAGGATGATGCGGTAGAGGAGCGTTCTGTAAGCCTGTGAAGGTGAGTTGAGAAGCTTGCTGGAGGTATCAGAAGTGCGAATGCTGACATGAGTAACGATAATGGGTGTGAAAAACACCCACGCCGAAAGACCAAGGTTTCCTGCGCAACGTTAATCGACGCAGGGTTAGTCGGTCCCTAAGGCGAGGCTGAAAAGCGTAGTCGATGGAAAACAGGTTAATATTCCTGTACTTCTGGTTATTGCGATGGAGGGACGGAGAAGGCTAGGCCAGCTTGGCGTTGGTTGTCCAAGTTTAAGGTGGTAGGCTGGAATCTTAGGTAAATCCGGGATTCTAAGGCCGAGAGCTGATGACGAGTGTTCTTTTAGAACACGAAGTGGTTGATGCCATGCTTCCAAGAAAAGCTTCTAAGCTTCAGGTAACCAGGAACCGTACCCCAAACCGACACAGGTGGTTGGGTAGAGAATACCAAGGCGCTTGAGAGAACTCGGGTGAAGGAACTAGGCAAAATGGCACCGTAACTTCGGGAGAAGGTGCGCCGGTGGAGGTGAAGCATTTACTGCGTAAGCCCCTGCCGGTCGAAGATACCAGGCCGCTGCGACTGTTTATTAAAAACACAGCACTCTGCAAACACGAAAGTGGACGTATAGGGTGTGACGCCTGCCCGGTGCCGGAAGGTTAATTGATGGGGTTAGCTAACGCGAAGCTCTTGATCGAAGCCCCGGTAAACGGCGGCCGTAACTATAACGGTCCTAAGGTAGCGAAATTCCTTGTCGGGTAAGTTCCGACCTGCACGAATGGCGTAACGATGGCGGCGCTGTCTCCACCCGAGACTCAGTGAAATTGAAATCGCTGTGAAGATGCAGTGTATCCGCGGCTAGACGGAAAGACCCCGTGAACCTTTACTATAGCTTTGCACTGGACTTTGAATTTGCTTGTGTAGGATAGGTGGGAGGCTTTGAAGCGTGGACGCCAGTCTGCGTGGAGCCAACCTTGAAATACCACCCTGGCAACTTTGAGGTTCTAACTCAGGTCCGTTATCCGGATCGAGGACAGTGTATGGTGGGTAGTTTGACTGGGGCGGTCTCCTCCTAAAGAGTAACGGAGGAGTACGAAGGTGCGCTCAGACCGGTCGGAAATCGGTCGTAGAGTATAAAGGCAAAAGCGCGCTTGACTGCGAGACAGACACGTCGAGCAGGTACGAAAGTAGGTCTTAGTGATCCGGTGGTTCTGTATGGAAGGGCCATCGCTCAACGGATAAAAGGTACTCCGGGGATAACAGGCTGATACCGCCCAAGAGTTCATATCGACGGCGGTGTTTGGCACCTCGATGTCGGCTCATCACATCCTGGGGCTGAAGCCGGTCCCAAGGGTATGGCTGTTCGCCATTTAAAGTGGTACGCGAGCTGGGTTTAGAACGTCGTGAGACAGTTCGGTCCCTATCTGCCGTGGACGTTTGAGATTTGAGAGGGGCTGCTCCTAGTACGAGAGGACCGGAGTGGACGAACCTCTGGTGTTCCGGTTGTCACGCCAGTGGCATTGCCGGGTAGCTATGTTCGGGAAAGATAACCGCTGAAAGCATCTAAGCGGGAAACTTGCCTCAAGATGAGATCTCACTGGAACCTTGAGTTCCCTAAAGGGCCGTCGAAGACTACGACGTTGATAGGTTGGGTGTGTAAGCGCTGTGAGGCGTTGAGCTAACCAATACTAATTGCCCGTGAGGCTTGACCATATAACACCCAAGCAATTTGCTTAGAAGCGAATTGCGGTGTGTGAAGACGATACAAACCGAAAGTTTGCGGTTCACAAAACACCTAACTATTACATACCCATTCGCTGGAGCGTAAACCGAAAGGTAAACGACCTGGCTACCGAATTTCTTGACGACCATAGAGCATTGGAACCACCTGATCCCATCCCGAACTCAGTAGTGAAACGATGCATCGCCGATGGTAGTGTGGGGTTTCCCCAT
>NZ_JBUZTQ010000074.1:0-2258 GCF_055408445.1 Pseudomonas sp. B414
CCCCGAGCATAGCCGTCAGGTGCTGGCTTATGACGTGGCAATTGGTGCGGGAGAGAGCGTGGATGATGTGACGTTTTATGCGTATTTGTGCCGGGTGGCCGATTGGCGGTTGGATTGGGAGGCCACACGCGCTAGTGCGAACTCTCAGTTGGATACTGCGGCTGATTTGCCAAATGAAGCAGTTGAGGTTTTTTACTTTCAAGAGAACGAAAAGAATCGCTTTCTAATCGACTCGACTGTCGCCTACCGCACAAGTGGAGTGCTGCCGACAATTGCGGACAAGATGCCCAGTTTGGTAGCTGCACAAACATTGGTTGAACGTGACGCTGGCAAGCCCGTTCAATTTGGAGGCCAAGTATGATGCGCGCACTTCTTGTTTACCTGTCTATGTGTAGCCTGATATTCACCAGCTATTCAATTCACGCTTCTGAGTTGTCGCTGACGGATATCCGCTGTTTTGCTGCTCCGTCGACACCTGTAGCTACTTATGTCTCTGCAAATAAGGCTCCCACTATGTCTCCTGACGCCCGTTATCGTGCTCCAACTACTTCCTCTCGCTTGGAAACCTTAGACGTGCTCAGTATTGGTATGAGCCTGGATGTATTTCGACAAGGGCAAATTTGGCAGACCTTGGACGAACAAAGTGCAAAGCAAGCAGAAGCACTTTATACAGGTAGCATCTTGCCAACGGATCCCAAAAAATATCCAGTAACAGCCGATGACAAAGACATGGCCTTCAGCAAGCGGGAGACAGATGCACTGGAGCTAGGATTAAAGGACTTCCTTGAAAAGTGGCCACTCCCAACGATTACTGTCGTTAGTGACTGGGACTCAACGGCGCAAGGTTTGCGCTTTAGCCCTGAAAGAACTCGGCGTAGCTTGTCGGTCATGGTCAACAACATGCGTACTCCTGCCGGGTTACATTGGCATCGCATCCGAAATATAGAAAACGGCATTATTTGCAATGACACACCGGAAGGTTTGGTCGAAAACCTGTTTAAGCTATTTGAGCGTCACCCTGATCTTCCTGCAGTGTTGGTCTATGCCAACGAAGGGTTCAGCGTGTCATTTTCACTGTCCGCCAAAGGTACTCCATTAATTGGAGGTTCAGGCCCACGCAAACCCGGAGAACTCACCGACACCATGGTCGCCCTGATCGTAGGCCGCCCCGAACGTGTCGAATGGCTGCGTTATTACGCGCAATACGCCAAGGTCAACGATAACAAGATCGACCCTGAATTCCGTGGCTGGGGCTGGAGAAAACCACCCGTTGAATTCCAACCCTCCGAGTTTATCCCGCAACCCTGGACGCAACGCGCCTTCGAACAATGGGACGCGATGAAGGTGTTGGCCAAAATTCACCGCCCCGTCACTGTCTCACTCACACGCCCCGATACCGGTGAACGCTTGAAGCACGAGGCCCTGACCGCACAACTGGCCGCCGGCTGGAAAACTGCCACTGCTTCACTCACCCCCCAACCCGGCCGACTGTTTTACGACGGCGGCTTGAACCGCAGACCCATCACCGAACTGTCCCCGGCACTGCGCGTTGCCCAGAGCACTCTTGACCTGCTCGACTCCCGAGAAAGCTATGACCTGACCCAACGTTTGGGCGACACCGGCTCCGCCTCACCTTTTGTCGGCATCGCCCTGGCAACAATGGCCAGTTACCTGAACGCAGACACCAGCGTCGTCATGCCCATGCGCCGCCAGGATCAGGCAACGATCATCCCGATTACATCCGCCACACCGGGCAAAAAACCTGTCAGTAATCCGTTCGGTGTCAATCTGATGCCACAAACGGCCAGCAGCGACGCCCCGGCGATTACACAGCCGCCAAGCCCTGCCCTGCCACCCATGCCGACAGTGTCCAATGACTATGCCATTGAAAAATTCTTGCTCAGTTTGAAGAGCAATGACAACTGGATGGATGAGTTGTAACAGCGCCGTCAACACCTGCCCACAGGCATGAAACGACAAGGAAGGAGCCCCCATGACCGAAGCTGTCACCTCACGCACTATCGTCTCAGCCAAGTCCATCACCATGCCCGGCGGTGGCGACGTGCATTTGATTGCCCCGCCGCCAAAACCTTGCGTGACCATCGTCGTGCATGGCGTCAACGACCTTGCCGGTTGTTATTCACGCATCGAGAGCGGGTTGTGCCAAGGTCTGAATGAACGCCTCGACATGCCAGAAACCCTGCCCGGCGGGATGAACAATCCGGGGTACTTGAGAGCGGCGGGCTACAGCCTGCCGT
>NZ_JBUZTQ010000075.1:0-2062 GCF_055408445.1 Pseudomonas sp. B414
GCCGTCGATGATAGAGCCGGTAATCGGGGCGTCGTCGTCGCTCAGGGTGCCGATGGCAGCGTCTGGTAGGTTGGTGTCGACGGTGAAATTGATCGCGGTGCTGGCCGGGCTTTGGTTACCGGCTTGGTCTTCGACCACAGTACTGAAAATGTGGCCGCCTTCAGCCAGGGCAGTGGCGGTGTAAGTCCACTCGCCGGAGTCATTGGCCTGGACGCGACTCAGCTCAGTAGTATCGTCGTAGATAATCACTGTGCTTCCGGCTTCAGCGGTGCCGCTGAAGATCGGGGTGGTGTCGTTGGTGGTACTGTCGTTGGTGATAGAGCCGGTAACCGGGGTGACGTCGTCGCTCAGGGTAGTGATGGCAGCGTCTGGGGCGTTGGTGTCGACGGTGAAATTGATCGCGGAACTGGCCAGGCTTTGGTTACCGGCGAAATCTTCGACCACAGTACTGAAAATGTGGCCGCCTTCAGCCAGGGCAGTGGCGGTGTAGGTCCAGATGCCGGCGGCATCGACGGTTTCACGGGCCAGCTCGGTGCTGCCGTCATAAATGATCACTGTGCTTCCGACTTCAGCGGTGCCACTGAAGATCGGGGTCGTGTCGTTGGTGGTACTGCTGTTGATGATAGAGCCGGTAACCGGAGTGACGTCATCACTCAGGGTGCCAGTTGCAGCGTCTGGTGAAATCGTATCGACGGTGAAATTGATCGCGGTACTGGGAGGGCTTTGGTTGCCGGCTTGGTCTTCGACCACGGTGGTAAAACTGTGGACGCCTTCAGTCAGGGCAGTGGCGGTGTAAGTCCAGATGCCGGTGGTATCGACGGTTTCACGGGCCAGCTCGGTGCTGCCGTCATAAATGATCACAGTGCTTCCGGCTTCAGCGGTGCCGCTGAAGATCGGGGTGGTGTCGTTGGTGGTACTGTCGTTGGTGATAGAGCCGGTAACCGGAGTGACGTCATCGCTCAGAGTGCCAGTTGCAGCGTCTGGTAAAACCGTATCGACGGTGAAATTGATCGCGGAACTGGCCAGGCTTTGGTTGCCGGCGAAATCTTCGACCACGGTGGTAAAACTGTGGGCGCCTTCAGTCAGGGCAGTGGCAGTGTAGGTCCACTCGCCGGAGTCATTGACCAGGACTCGACTCAGCTCAGTAGTATCGTCGTAGATAATCACTGTGCTTCTGGCTTCAGCGGTACCGCTGAAGATCGGGGTCGTGTCGTTGGTGGTACTGCTGTTGATGATAGAGCCGGTAACCGGGGTGACGTCATCACTCAGAGTGCCAGTTGCAGCGTCTGGTAAAACCGTATCGACGGTAAACCCGATGGCGGCACTGGATAGGCTTTGGTTGCCGGCTTGGTCTTCGACCACGGTGGTAAAACTGTGGACGCCTTCAGTCAGAGCGGTGGCGGTGTAAGTCCACTCGCCGGAGTCATTGACCAGGACGCGACTCAGCTCAGTAGTATCGTCGTAGATAATCACTGTGCTTCTGGCTTCAGCGGTGCCACTGAAGATCGGGGTGGTGTCATTGGTGGTACTGCCGTTGATGATAGAGCCGGTAACCGGAGTGACGTCATCACTCAGGGTGCCGGTTGCAGCGTCTGGTGAAACCGTATCGACGGTGAAATTGATCGCGGTACTGGGAGGGCTTTGGTTACCGGCTTGGTCCTCGACCACAGTACTGAAAATGTGGACGCCTTCAGTCAGGGCGGTGGCGGTGTAGGTCCACTCGCCGGCGGCATCGACGGTTTCACGGGCCAGCTCGGTGCTGCCGTCATAAATGATCACTGTGCTTCCGGCTTCAGCGGTGCCACTGAAGATCGGGGTGGTGTCGTTGGTGGTACTGTCGTTGATGATAGAGCCGGTAACCGGAGTGACGTCATCGCTCAGAGTGCCAGTTGCAGCGTCTGGTAAAACCGTATCGACGGTAAACCCGATGGCGGCACTGGATAGGCTTTGGTTGCCGGCTTGGTCTTCGACCACGGTGGTAAAACTGTGGACGCCTTCAGTCAGAGCGGTGGCGGTGTAAGTCCACTCGCCGGAGTCATTGACCTGGACGCGACTCAGCTCA
>NZ_JBUZTQ010000076.1:0-1637 GCF_055408445.1 Pseudomonas sp. B414
CGGTACGTGTCAAGGTACCTGTCGCCTTGGTACTTCTTGCGACTACCGATTACGGCTTATGCACCAGCGCGCTCGGGATTCAAATACACCGTATCTGCCAGTTTCCAGTTGCGTGTTCTGTTGCTCCAGCGACCGGGATTAGCTTCTCGTGCACTTTTATAAAGAGCTGTTCTGGCGACCAGTAACGCAGTGGCCTTACCTTCGTGACGTTCGTTTGGCGTCACGTACTTCAAAGCGCTATGGCGATGTTCCTCGTTGTACCAATCGATAAACTTCTGAACCCACAGTCTTGCTTCAGTAACAGTATCAAACGGCTGCTCAGGCCAGAGTGGACAGTATTTAGCCGTTCGGAACAGGGCCTCGGCGTAAGCGTTGTCGTTACTGACACGTGGGCGGCTAAAAGAAGGCTCAACGCCCAGCGCAACCATACTTTCACGCAGCAAAGCGCCTCGCATGATATGTCCATTGTCCGAGTGCAGGACCAATGGGCGGCCTGCTGTGCATTCGCGCAAGCACCCTTTTTCGAGCAGTCTGCACGCATGCTCACCGCTTTCCAGTTCATGGACTTCATTAGCAACCAGCTTGCGGCTGTAAATATCCTTGACCATGTACCAGTAGAAAAAACGGCCCTTAACCGTGCTCGGCAGCCAGGTAATGTCCCAACACCAAACCTGGTTAGGGCCATCCGCACGATGCGTCGTCAGTATTCTTCGCTTCGGAGCCTTTGCACGGCCACGCCGTACCTGTTGATTAGCTGCTTTCAGCACGCGATAAAACGTCGATTCTGAAGCGAGATAGATTCCCTCATCCGCCAACTTCGGAACAATTTGGTGCGGCGTCAGACTAGCGAATCCGGGCTGGTTAGCAGCATGCAGCACCGCCTCGCGCTCTGAATCGCTAAGCTTGTTTGCCGGTGCTTCGCGCTGAGCTATCTGGCGCCTGTCACACCCCACGTGTCGCCAACGCTGAACGGTGCGCAGGCTAAGCCCAAGCTCGTTGCACGCTCGATATCGACGAGCTCCGTCTAACACTGCGCATGCGATTAGCTTCATGGCTTGCTCGCGATCAGAGGCACTGATCAGCCTTCCTTGTCCTTGCCCCAGATCGCATTGGCTTTTTTTCTGAGTTCCAGTAAAGCCTCCGCTTCAGCACGTCCAGCGTCCGATTTTATTAATAGTCGCTCCAGTTCCTTGATTCGGCGTAGTTCGGCTGTTTTTTCTGCGCTGGGTTTCAGTTCAATAACAGGGTTAGCGTTCTGACAGGCCTGCCGCCACTCTTGGATTTGCTCGGGGTAAATTCCCTTGATACGGCAATATTGAGAAATCTCCACCTCGCTCAACGGCGCGGTTTCCATGACTGCATTGAATTTGTCGGAGCTGGACCACTGATCAGAGGACTTGCCATTTCCAGGCACAATCAAACCTTTATCTCTAGCCATTTGTCTCCAGTTACGCAGTGACTGTGGCGTGACATTCAGCGCTACGGCAAGTTCTGCCACAGAGCGGTTAAGGGGCGGCATCATTTGCTTTATGGCTGAGTCTTTGAAGCTGTTGGAGTAAGTCTTAGGCATTGCGATACACCTTCGCCCTCTTGAGTGAGTCAATCAATAGAGGCGACAGATAGCCTGACACGGAGGG
>NZ_JBUZTQ010000078.1:0-1481 GCF_055408445.1 Pseudomonas sp. B414
GAGCCCAGCTAGGGGATATAACGCCAGAGACGAGCCATTCACCCAATAAGACCAGCAACAAAGAGGCCGAATGCCTCAACATCGCCACCCAATGACTCAAGCTTCCTACGCAGAACGTTGCCGTATTGCTTGGACATGAAGTCTAAAGCCCTCTCATCGTCTGACTTGACCCGAACTGAACCCGGCGCACAAGGCCGTAGGAGCTGCGTGGGACCGTTTAGAGCTTCCCAAATGCAGCGCGTCCACTTGGTAGCCAAAAACATCTGCTCAGGGCTTGCAGAGGCGTAGGCGGCCTTGGCGAGGTTATTCTGCGGCTTCAACTCAAGCTCTGCCCTAACCCAGTCAACTGATCCGCCCAGCTGTTTGCCCTTCTCGTACAGACGCTGCATAGCTGCTGACGACCTAGACCCGATGTAAAGCGTTCTGCCGTCCTGCTCGCGATGGAAATCACCAACATGGCGAACCTTGAGCCCAAATGCGTCAGCAGTGGTTATCGCAAGGCTTGAAAGTGAATCCCATGCACCGGGTTCATCGTAGTCAATTGCAACGTCAGCGCGGAGCAGGTTGTGGGCCGGGTAATGAGCCCGGACAACATCAGAAAAATCCGGTGCTGTATCGCCAGATGATGCAGCCCAAACATTACCGCCAACGCTTGAACCTCCGAATTGGATTCGTGCGAGAACGGTTGAACCACGGACGAAATTATAGGCGCGCTCATAACCGTTTTTTGGTGTGCTGGCCTGCACGTCAGAAAGGTCAAAAGATGACTCAAATCTGGCGATAACCTCGGACGGTTCGGCACTGATGCTAGCCGTGTACCAATCGAAGCGAGCGCTCATGCGGTGAAATCCTGCTTGGAGGCTCTAGAACGCTGGTTTTCGGGCTTTTTCGCCTGCTCGGCTGGTGGGGTGTCAGGAAAAGTGACCCCCGTATTACTATGCGGGGGTTGGCCCTCGTTCTGAATGCTCGAAAGGACCTCAAAAAGAGGCATGGCAGCAGACTCGGCGCGAACCATTGCAGAGCGCAAATCATCAACCAAACCTTCGCGTAAATCGCCCTGGAGAGAGGCAACCTTCTGGAGCGATTTCAACACCTGGACCTGAACAGGATTAACGACCAGGAGGAGATCCGAGACAATGGAACTCATCGAGCACCCCTGAAGGGCAGCAAGAGCGTGAAGCGTCTGATAGACAGAATCGTCAAGGGTGACAGTGATTCTAGGTTTTGAGGTAGCCATTAGAGATGCACCTTTTAATAAGTGATGCACCACTATAGCCCGGTAAGTGAGCGTTGGCTAGAACTGGCGCGCTCCGCTTGCCCGCTCCCCTGATATGCCTGGCACCCGCTTGCGCTACGCTAAGCGGGTGCCAGGCATATCAGGGGAGCCCAGCTAGGGGATATAACGCCAGAGACGAGCCATTCACCCAATAAGACCAGCAACAAAGAGGCCGAATGCCTCAACATCGCCACCCAATGACTCA
>NZ_JBUZTQ010000079.1:0-1451 GCF_055408445.1 Pseudomonas sp. B414
GGCAGCTGCTATGTATGGACTCGCCCCCACTGTCTACCTGCTTTTAAAAAACTGCCGCCCCGTTGCATCTATGTATTAGGCCTATTCGAGGAAGCCGTCGTCGGCTTCTGGCCAAAATTGGAAGAGCTCGTGGCATGCCGATTACAGTCAGGCCTCGAAGGCCACTAGCAGCTTAGGCATCAATCCACGCCGGTCTTACCAGGGGTCAATGTTTTTTCAGCAACAGGTTGGTCAGTTGGTACCTCGGTGGCAGAACACGGTGGATCAGTGGTTTATCGTCGCTTGCTGGTCATCGGCAGGCTGGCGACGATAAGTCTGGTCATTCTGTAAAAGTACCCAAACGATCCGCAGGTTGCGATTGGCCAACCTGACTGCAGCATCTTTGCGGCCCAGTCGACTCATCCAACGCAACAACCGGCGGTCGTCGGGCTGTTGGGAGTCAGGTCGCAACTGCTGTAATACCGCGTGGGCACCCTGGATCATCAGACTGCGCAAGTAGCTATCGCCTCGTTTGGTCATATCCCCCAATCGAACTGTATTCCCGCTGCTGTGCTGCTCAGGAACCATGCCGAAGTAGGCAGCAAACATGCGTGCATCGGGAAAGCGCTCAGGCTTGGTTTCCTTGGCCACCAGCGCCGTAGCGGTGATTGGGCCGATACCGCGCACGGTCATTAACCGTTTGGCTGTCTTGTCGGCGTTCGCGGCCACTTCCAGGCGCCCCGTAAGGACGTTGATGCGCTCGCCCAAATGGCGCCACTCGGCCAGCAGTTCGTCGACCAGCTCGCGCAACATGGAAGGCAACGGTTGGGTGGCATCCTCCAAAACCCGCGGGATTCTCTGGCTGATCGCAACGTCGCCCTGAGCCAGCGCAATCCCGTGCTCGAGCAGCAGGCCGCGCATCTGATTACTCACGGCGGTGCGGCGACGCACGTAGCCTTGGCGGGCGCGATGCAATGCCTGCATGGCCAGTGCTGCGATACTTTTGACCGGTACTGCGCAGATCTTTTCGTCGCGACCGGCGCGCAGGATTGCTAGCGCATCATTGCGATCATTCTTAGGGCCGCTGCGATGCTTGGCCACCAGACCGGCAGGAAGGATCCGCGCCAAGTTGCCTTGATCCTGCAGCTGTCGGGCCCAAGCTTGAGCGCCTGGGCCAGTTTCCATCAGGACCACAACATGAGGCGCCAACTGGCGGAGAAACTCGTAGAACTCCTCGCGCGACTTGATCCGCATCTCATAATGCACCTTGCCAAGGCCGTCTTCGCCGGCGAGCTGGAATACATGCTTGGCCAGGTCCACCGCCACGGTAGTGCAGGCCGACAAGTTGTCAGAAGACAAAGATTGATCAATCGAAGTATGCTTTTTCATGGACTCGCCCTCGCTGTCGTTGGCTATTTAGAGTGCCACCGTGGCGCATTGACGCCTCGGCGTGGGCGAGTCCATTCAATTAC
>NZ_JBUZTQ010000080.1:0-1394 GCF_055408445.1 Pseudomonas sp. B414
TGTGCCAAGGTCTGAATGAACGCCTCGACATGCCAGAAACCCTGCCCGGCGGGATGAACAATCCGGGGTACTTGAGAGCGGCGGGCTACAGCCTGCCGTCCGATGATTCAGGCAAGGCCACCAACCCCGATGCGATGTATTACCGGCGCAAGTTCAGTGCTGCTGACAACGGCAATCCGACGCGCAGCGTAGTGATCCCGTTCTACTGGGGCTTTCGCGAGGAAGAACAACACATCAATAAAACCGCGCCCCACGGCGAGTGGCTGGACCGCAACAAAAACCGCCTGGACAAAGCCGGAACCAAGGAAGGCGGTCAGTTCGCCAATGCCACCACCAATTTGCCAGACATGTGGGGGAATGGCTTCAATGGCTACCTGTTTGGCCTTATTCCCATAGACTCAATCGGCGGCGACCTGACCCACCCGCTGTACACAGCCGCTGGCCGCCGCTATATGGTGCTGGCGGCCATGCGCCTGGCCATGCTGATCAAAATCATCCGCACGCGTTATCCAAACGACACCATCAACGTCGTAGGTCATAGCCAGGGCACCCTGCTGACGCTGCTGGCCCATGCCTTTCTCAAGGATGACGGGGTACGACCTGCGGATGGTGTGGTCATGATGAACTCACCCTATAGCCTGGTTGAGCCATTTACCGAGCGGTTTCAGAGCCCCAACCGCAGCCAGCAAACGGCTGAGGCACGGCTGGCCACGCTCAGCGGTATTTTGCAGTTCATGACCAGCGCCCCGAACCCGTACCCGGCGCTGTCGAGTATTGCTCTCAAAAACTGCCGGGGCTACGGCGCCATTGGTGGCACAGGCTGGACCGGCATTGCCGGGAGTGCAGCCAACATCAAAGGGGAAAAAATCCCTTTCAACGAGCGCGACAACCGAGGTAGCACGTTCCTGTATTTCACTCCTCAGGATCAAACCGTGGGCTTGGCCAACGTCAAGGGCATTGGCTGGCAAGGCATTGGTGACGAGGTGCTGGGCAAGCCCGCCCGCACGTTATTGCCGGCGGGCTTTCATCAGCGCATTTTTACCTTGCGCAAACGCACCGGCGAACCCGAGCTGATCGGCCTGCATACCCCGCCCTATGTCTACACACTGCGCCTCAAGGATGAAGGCACGTGGGACGACACGGGGCTGCCGTTCGTACAGAAGCTTTCAGTGGTGCGTGCCGAACTGGATAAGGGAAGCCAGGTCATGCTGACCGCACCGTTATTGCCAGTGCCGGCCAAGGCTGATTTTTCGGCGGATGGCACCGTGACCGCGCCCGGAGACGACTCTCCCAGCGGGATTTACCAGGCGACCGACACACTGGACCCGGTAGACGCGGCCATCGCAGTCAGCAACAAGGGCTGGACGCCTGAAGACACCCGTCATGCCAAGCAC
>NZ_JBUZTQ010000081.1:0-1206 GCF_055408445.1 Pseudomonas sp. B414
GTCACCAGGCCGCGCTCCTGCGGCCAGCCGATCATCTGTGCCATAGCCACGAACAGCAGCAACAGCGACAGACCGGTAATCACCTCGGGCATGACCAGCGGCGCCGTTACCAGGCCGCCAAACAGCGTACGGCCCTTGAACTGACTGATACGGGTCAGCACAAATGCCGCCAGCGTACCCAGCGCCACCGCGGCAATCGCCGTATACAGAGCGATCTCCAGCGAGCGCATCACCGAGCCCATCAGTTGCGTGTTGTCCAGCAGGCCCACGTACCACTTCAGCGACCAGCCGCCCCACACCGTCACCAGCTTGGAGGCGTTGAACGAGTAGATCACTAGGATCAGCATCGGCAGGTAGATAAACAACAGCCCCGCGACCAACATAAAGCTCGAAAAACGGAAGCGATTCATATCTTGCCCTCCAGCTCTTTAGCCTGGCTGCGGTTGAACAGAATGATGGGCACGATCAGGATCGCCAGCATGACCACGGCAAGCGCGGACGCCACCGGCCAGTCACGGTTGTTGAAGAATTCTTGCCACAACACTTTACCGATCATCAGGGTTTCCGGGCCGCCGAGCAGTTCCGGAATCACGAACTCGCCCACCACCGGGATAAACACCAGCATGCAGCCGGCGATGATGCCGTTCTTGGACAAGGGAACGGTGATTTTCCAGAAGCTGTTGAAGGTGCTCGAACCCAGGTCGGACGCGGCTTCCAGCAGGCTGTTGTCGTGTTTAACGAGGTTGGCGTACAGCGGCAGGATCATAAACGGCAGGTACGAATAGACGATGCCGATATACACCGCGATATTGGTGTTGAGGATCTGCAGCGGTTCGCTGATCCAGCCCATCGACATCAAAAAGCCGTTGAGCAGGCCGTTGTTGCTGAGGATGCCCATCCACGCGTAAACGCGGATCAGGATCGCGGTCCAGGTCGGCATCATGATCAGCAGCACCAGCACGGTCTGCATCTCTTTGCGCGCATTGGCGATGGCGTAAGCCATCGGATAACCGATCAGCAGGCACAACAAGGTGCTGAAGAAAGCCATCTTCAGCGAGCCCAGGTACGCGGCGATATACAGCTCATCGTCGCCGAGCATGGCGTAGTTGCCCAGGTTCAGCAGGACCTGGATTTTCTGGTCAACGTAACTGTAGATCTCGGTGTACGGCGGGATCGCCACGTCGGCTTCGGCAAAGCTGATCTTCA
>NZ_JBUZTQ010000082.1:0-1113 GCF_055408445.1 Pseudomonas sp. B414
GGCGGTTGCAGGAGCTGAGTGCAACACGGTTATTGAATTGAAGCCGGAGCATCATGCCGCATAGCCAAGGCTTCCTGCATCACCTCTCCCATGACTTCGATCGGGCATTTGAAATCGAAGCGCTTACGGGGGCGCATATTCAGTTGCAGGGCGATGGCATTCAGTTGCTCCTGGCTGTGTACCGACAAGTCAGTCCCCTTGGGCAGGTACTGGCGGATCAGGCCGTTGATGTTTTCGTTACTGCCGCGCTGCCATGGGCTGTGCGGATCACAAAAATAAATAGCGACCCCGGTCTGCTGGGTGATTTCAGCATGCCGCGCCATCTCCCGGCCTTGGTCGTAGGTCATGCTCTTGCGCATCGCCAGCGGCATGCCGTTGAGCGCTGCACTGAAGCCCTCCATCGCCGAGGTCGCCGTTGCGTCGTTCATCTTCACCAGCATCAGGTAGCCACTGGTGCGCTCCACCAACGTGCCTACCGACGAGGCGTTGGCCTTACCCTTGATCAGGTCGCCCTCCCAATGCCCCGGCATCAGCCGGTCTTCGATCTCTGGCGGGCGCACGTGAATGCTGACCATCTCCGGAATCTGGCCGCGCCGATCCACGCCGCCAGAGCGCGGTCTGCGCGTCGCCTTGCTTTGGCGCAGGCAGATGATCAGCTCCTTGCGCAGCTCGCCGACCGGCAAGGCATAGATCGCGTTGTAGATCGTCTCTCGACAGACGTAGGCATCTCTGAGGCTGGGAATGTTCATGCCGCGCAGCTTGCCGGCAATCTGTTCAGGAGACAAACGCTCACGCAACATATGGGTCACCAACTCGAAGCGCTCACTGCCCGGCAGAAGCTTGCGCTTAGGGCGACAAACCTGGCGCCGAATGCTCATCTGTCGCTGGGCGCAGCGGGCCGAGTAAGCACCACTACTGCCTCGATTGCGCTTCAGCTCTCGACTGATGGTCGAGGGCGACCTGTCAATCAGGCGAGCAATGCCGCGCAGGGTGAAGCCTTGAGCTTGACTGAGCTGAATGATCGCGCGCTCTTCAACGCTGAGTTCGGAATAGGACATAGGGGCAGCACCGTACCGGAAAGGTCAGGTGTTGCACTCAGTTTTCGCGGCCGCC
>NZ_JBUZTQ010000083.1:0-931 GCF_055408445.1 Pseudomonas sp. B414
TACAGGTAATGCCGTAGGGGTTGGCCACGATTACCTTGGCCGATTGCCCCGCTACTTCGGTGTAGCCGCGCAACTGGCTGGGGCTGCCACCGCTGACTTCGTTGAGGATGATATTGGCAGCATTGCCATGCAAATTCGGGTTGCCTAGGATGATCCCGCCCAGTTGGGTCGACTGCGTACGGTCGATGCCGTTGTTGAGAATCAGGCCATTGGCACCGACGTTGTAGTCACTGAACTGGTTGTGCGACAAACCGCTGCCATTGGGTGCGGCAATATTGACGATGGGCACGCCATTGCCCGCAGCTCCCAGGCTGGTGCCTGGCCCGCTGACGACGATGCCTTCGGCCTGCACCAGCAGTGGCTGCCAGAAAATCGCATTGGCCAAAATAAAAGCCAGGCCACGTTTGGGCATGCCCCAACAGGATTCCCGGGGTTGCAAGGCGGCTGAAGGCTGGCGGGCCAAAAAGGCTAAATATCGGTCATCCATGTCAGTTTCTCGATACAACAAAGCGTTGAATTACAGGAAAAAATCCATACGAAAGTAGATCGGTGCTTCGCTCTCGGTGAGCACATCCGGTCGTTCCAGGGAGTGGGCAAAGGTCACGCTGGTACTGAAGTTACGGCCACGGGCAAACAGCTCCAGCGAGTTACTGGAAACTCGGCCACTGGCCTCACGGTTGTAGCGACCGTGGCGAATCACGCCCTGGTCGTAGCCCAGGCTGGAGCCGTAATCGGTAAATACCGGGCGCAGCCAGTCCAGGGTTACCGGGCGCGACCAGCGCAGGTCGTTGCGCCAGTAACCGCCGCTGTCGCCGGAAAGTTGTTGGTCTTTGTAGCCACGCACCGAGGCTGAACCGCCCAGGCTTATGCGTTGCGGGCTGAACAGCACATCCTCACTACGTTGGCCGGTGGCCATACTGGTAAAACTGAA
>NZ_JBUZTQ010000084.1:0-781 GCF_055408445.1 Pseudomonas sp. B414
GGCACCGGGCAGTGAAGTGGGCGGCAGCGCTGTGCTGGTAAAAAACAATCCGCAAAAGCCGTGGCGCCTCAGCCTGGCGCGTAACAACGACGGCCAGAAAAGTACTGGCGAGCAACAGTGGGGCACCGGCTTTGAGTGGGACAGCCCGCTAGGTCTGGCGGATCAACTGGTATTGCGTGGTGGCCACGATGCGATCAGTGATCACCACAAAACCTCGAAGAGCGCGATGCTCTATTACAACCTGCCGTGGGGCTGGTGGAACTTCGCTTATAGCTACAGCCAGAGCGATTACCGCTCGGTGGCCCAAGCCAACACCTTTGATTTCAAGCAAACCGGTGACAGTGCAAACCATCAACTGCGTGCCGAGCGGGTGGTCCATCGCGATGCGATGAGTAAAACCTCCCTCAATACCGGTCTGGCGCATATGCGCTCCAACAACTATGTAAGCGATTCACGACTGCGCAACAGCAGCCACCGACTGAGCGAATTTCAGCTGGGCATCAACCACGGTCGACGTATCGCGAGTTCCTTCGTCAACCTGGATGTCGGTATGCAAAACGGTATCGGCGCCTTTGATGCCCAGGGCAGTCACAACCCCAAACCGAGCATGCCAGAGGCCCGCTACCGCAAATACACCGCGACCATCAGCTATTTGCAGCCATTCAAGCTATGGGGCGAGTCGTTCAGTTTTACCAGTATGGCCACCGGCCAACGTAGTGAGGATGTGCTGTTCAGCCCGCAACGCATAAGCCTGGGCGGTTCAGCCTCGGTGCGTGGCTAC
>NZ_JBUZTQ010000085.1:0-712 GCF_055408445.1 Pseudomonas sp. B414
GTGGCCGCCTTCAGTCAGGGCAGTGGCGGTGTAAGTCCAGATGCCAGCGGCATCGACGGTTTCACGGGCCAGCTCGGTGCTGCCGTCATAAATGATCACTGTGCTTCCGACTTCAGCGGTGCCGCTGAAGATCGGGGTGGTGTCGTTGGTGGTACTGTCGTTGGTGATAGAGCCGGTAACCGGGGTGACGTCATCATTCAGGGTGCCAGTTGCAGCGTCTGGTAAAACCGTATCGACGGTGAAATTGATCGCGGTACTGGGAGGGCTTTGGTTACCGGCTTGGTCCTCGACCACAGTACTGAAAATGTGGCCGCCTTCAGTCAGGGCGGTGGCGGTGTAAGTCCAGATGCCGGCGGCATCGACGGTTTCACGGGCCAGCTCGGTGCTGCCGTCATAAATGATCACAGTGCTTCCGGCTTCAGCGGTGCCGCTGAAGATCGGGGTCGTGTCGTTGGTGGTACTGCTGTTGATGATAGAGCCGGTAACCGGAGTGACGTCGTCGCTCAGGGTGGTGATGGCAGCGTCTGGTAAAACCGTATCGACGGTGAAATTGATCGCGGAACTGGCCAGGCTTTGGTTACCGGCGAAATCTTCGACCACAGTACTGAAAATATGGACGCCTTCAGTCAGGGCGGTGGCGGTGTAGGTCCACTCGCCGGCGGCATCGACGGTTTCACGGGCCAGCTCGGTGCTGCCGTCATAAATGATCACT
>NZ_JBUZTQ010000086.1:0-637 GCF_055408445.1 Pseudomonas sp. B414
ACCGGGGTCAGGGTTATCGGTGACCGCCCACTGCTCAGCCTGCCAGTAACACACGCTGGTTAGAAGGCCGAGGTAGCCCGCATGCGGGCCTGGGCCAACAACGATGTGTTGGCCACCGGCTATTAATCTATACAAACTCACGTAACTAGCGATGTCAGGAGTACGAATCAATATCGAACGGTACCGCCGCACCCGGCTCGCGCCCTTCCAGAATGGCGGCTATGACCTCGTCATCGCGAAACACTGGCGGTGGGGCCATTGCCAGTTGTTCTTTTACAGTGTTTTCGGGGTGGGCTTTCCAACGCGGTAGATTCTCTGTCAAAAATTCCGGGTGGGTTGCGGCCTGGCCGTAAACCTCGCTCTCGCTGGCTTTCTTGCCATGCAAGGCTACCAGGCGATCATGCGTTATTTGCATCTTGCCGATTTCAGCTCTGAGTGCTGCGTATTCTTTCTCATGGGCATGTAAGTAGGCATCGGGACGTGCTTCGCGAGAGACTCTTTCCAGTTGCCGCTTCATGCTCTGAAGAGCGCTATCAACCCAATCGAACTCACGTGTGGTCACCAGTTCGCGGCCCAGCTCCAGCGACTCTTGCCAGCGGCGTAGTGTGGCCCAGCTATTTGGAACGTATCCCCCGAC
>NZ_JBUZTQ010000087.1:0-604 GCF_055408445.1 Pseudomonas sp. B414
CAGCTTGCCCTGGGCATCGGTGTCTTTGCAGTCGAGGATTTTTACAATGCGGCGCAAACTGCCTGATGTGCGAAACAACCACTGGCACTGGCCGTAAAATGCGCTTTCACCTGCCACGTTAAAGGTGTCTTGGTCGCGTTCATCCAGCGTGGGTCGCACTGCTATTTTTCCGAAGTCCGTGCCGAAATCAGCAACGCTTTTTCCATAGATCGCATAAACGTCAAGGTTTACGCTATGCAACATCAACGGACATCCACTGACCGTTCTGTATAAGGCCACTTCAGAGTTTTGTTGGTATTCCGTACGCCACTTCCGATTAAATACAACTTGTGTATTCCTACCGCCAGGTACTGTGCATGACTCCCCAGAAGCTGGGACGTATACCGCTGTTGCCTTGTAGAAAAAGTCCGGCGGCAAGTCGGCGGTAAAGGTGAAGGTGTTGGGCTTGCCGGTGGCGGAGCAGCCGATGGTCAAGGCCAGGCAACTACCAAGGCATAAACTGCGAATAAGGTGTTTCATAGGGGGGCATCTCCCTGCCAATACAGCGTTTCCTGATAAACCCGGTCAAAGTGCATCGTAGGAGTTTCGTTTGCCTGCGGTAGCC
>NZ_JBUZTQ010000088.1:0-599 GCF_055408445.1 Pseudomonas sp. B414
CGTCAGGAACGCCTGCTTGAAGAGCAGCAGCGCCGTCTTGAGGAACTTCAGGAACTTCCCGGCAAGCAGATTTCTCCTACAGCTCCAGCTCGGGCAGCTGAAAGTCGTTGTTTCCCCATAAAAGACATCCAGCTCAAAGGCGCCGACAGCCTGTCCTCAAGCGAGCATGACTCCATGCTCAAGCCCTATACCGGGCAGTGTATGGGTGTGTCCCAGCTCAACGAACTACTCAAGGTGATCACCAACCACTACATCGACAGGGGGCTGGTGACCAGCCGCGCTTACTTGCCGCAACAGGACTTGTCCCAAGGTCATCTGCAAGTACTTGTGGTGGAAGGCAAACTCGAAAGTTTCAAGGGCGCCGACAACAGTAAGTTATCCAGTCGCGAATTGGTCATGAGCTTTCCCGGTCAAGTGGGTAATCAGCTCAATCTGCGGGAAATCGAGCAGGCGATTGATCAGCTCAACCGCTTGCCATCCAACCAGGCGCAAATGGAGTTGGCACCGGGCAGTGAAGTGGGCGGCAGCGCTGTGCTGGTAAAAAACAATCCGCAAAAGCCGTGGCGCCTCAGCCTGGCGCGTAACAACGACGGCCAGAA
>NZ_JBUZTQ010000089.1:0-591 GCF_055408445.1 Pseudomonas sp. B414
GGCTCCCACTGCTTGTACGCATACGGTTTCAGGATCTATTTCACTCCCCTCTCCGGGGTTCTTTTCGCCTTTCCCTCACGGTACTAGTTCACTATCGGTCAGTCAGTAGTATTTAGCCTTGGAGGATGGTCCCCCCATATTCAGACAAAGTTTCTCGTGCTCCGTCCTACTCGATTTCACTGCAAAGATGTTTTCGCGTACAGGGCTATCACCCACTATGGCCGCACTTTCCAGAGCGTTCCGCTAACATCAATACAGCTTAAGGGCTGGTCCCCGTTCGCTCGCCACTACTAAGGGAATCTCGGTTGATTTCTTTTCCTCAGGGTACTTAGATGTTTCAGTTCCCCTGGTTCGCTTCTTAAGCCTATGTATTCAGCTTAAGATACCTAACTTATGTTAGGTGGGTTCCCCCATTCAGACATCTCCGGATCAAAGTCTGTTTGCCGACTCCCCGAAGCTTTTCGCAGGCTACCACGTCTTTCATCGCCTCTGACTGCCAAGGCATCCACCGTATGCGCTTCTTCACTTGACCATATAACCCCAAGCAATCTGGTTATACTATGAAGACGACATTCGCCGAAAATTCGCATG
>NZ_JBUZTQ010000090.1:0-566 GCF_055408445.1 Pseudomonas sp. B414
TCATGGGAGAGGTGATGCAGGAAGCCTTGGCTATGCGGCATGATGCTCCGGCTTCAATTCAATAACCGTGTTGCACTCAGCTCCTGCAACCGCCCAGTTATTTGATCAAACCAAACAAAGCGCTATAAGGAGCTTGCCCCTTTAGTCTCAGTCTGTAGTTCGGTTTTTTGTACTATGATTACTCTAGGCGAAAGGGTGGAGGTTGCAGTAAGTCTATTGTGCAGTTCTGTTTTTAAGGTCTAGTCAGCTACATTGATTAGCTGATGCTCAGGTGTCTAGGTATGTTGAATTATGTCACTAATCTGAATAGTTATCTTAATGGCTATTGGTCAGTAATGGAGGTTCAGATTGTACCAGCATCGTGCTACCAAAACGAAAGCGGGCTTACCGACGCAGCCAGCCGTAGCATTGGGTGACTGCCTGAGCCACGCAAAGTGACTTGGCGGACGCTCACAACGCTTTTATGGATGGCGGTTGCAGGAGCTGAGTGCAACACGGTTATTGAATTGAAGCCGGAGCATCATGCCGCATAGCCAAGGCTTCCTGCATCACCTCTCCCATGACTT
>NZ_JBUZTQ010000091.1:0-558 GCF_055408445.1 Pseudomonas sp. B414
ACTGCCAAGGCATCCACCGTATGCGCTTCTTCACTTGACCATATAACCCCAAGCAATCTGGTTATACTATGAAGACGACATTCGCCGAAAATTCGCATGCTCAATTAAGAGCGAACTCACAAATTTTACCTTAGCCTGAATAAACACCAGTGAAAGTGTTATCCAGTCTAACTTTCTATTACATACCCAAATTTTTAAAGAACGATCTAATCAAAAGATCAGAAATCAACATTCACCATCAGTCGATGGAATGCTCATTTCTAAGCTTTACGACAGAAGAACCGCAGCACGATGCTGCAGCTTTCGTCTTTTACAATGAATCAAGCAATTCGTGTGGGAACTTATGGAGCAGCTGATGTCGTCGATTAAGGAGGTGATCCAGCCGCAGGTTCCCCTACGGCTACCTTGTTACGACTTCACCCCAGTCATGAATCACACCGTGGTAACCGTCCTCCCGAAGGTTAGACTAGCTACTTCTGGTGCAACCCACTCCCATGGTGTGACGGGCGGTGTGTACAAGGCCCGGGAACGTATTCACCGTGACATTCTGATTCACGA
>NZ_JBUZTQ010000092.1:0-528 GCF_055408445.1 Pseudomonas sp. B414
ACCCCGATCTTCAGTGGCACCGCTGAAGCCAGAAGCACAGTGATTATCTACGACGATACTACTGAGCTGAGTCGCGTCCAGGTCAATGACTCCGGCGAGTGGACTTACACCGCCACCGCTCTGACTGAAGGCGTCCACAGTTTTACCACCGTGGTCGAAGATTTCGCCGGCAACCAAAGCCTGGCAAGTGCCGTCATCGGCTTTACCGTCGATACGGTTTCACCAGACGCTGCAACTGGCACCCTGAGTGATGACGTCACTCCGGTTACCGGCTCTATCATCAACAGCAGTACCACCAACGACACCACCCCGATCTTCAGTGGCACCGCTGAAGCCGGAAGCACTGTGATCATTTATGACGGCAGCACCGAGCTGGCCCGTGAAACCGTCGATGCCGCTGGCATCTGGACTTACACCGCCACTGCCCTGACTGAAGGCGGCCACATTTTCAGTACTGTGGTCGAAGATTTCGCCGGTAACCAAAGCCTGGCCAGTTCCGCGATCAATTTCACCGTCGATACGGTTTTA